>CACXGK010000151.1 GCA_902767115.1 uncultured Ruminococcus sp. | reverse complement strand
GCAAGAACCGGTCATATTCCGGAAAGAGATATGTTCAACACCTTCAATATGGGTGTCGGCATGATCGTATCTGTTGCAGCAGAAGATGCTGACAAGGCAGTTTCCATCCTGAATGCAGCAGGCGAGGAGGCTTATATCCTCGGTGAACTCGTGAATGCGGAGGATGGTGTCATCCTCGACTAACACTCCAGAAATACGTCTTTGATAAGGAGGGACGATATGGGAAGAAACTTGTGTTCTTTCGTTTGTGCAGCGGTTATGAGTGTTGCCTGTTTCAGTGCAGCGCTGCCAGCGTGTGCCGCAGAAACCGCACAATACCGCAGCAGTCAGGCAATCTGGCTGCGCAGTGAGCAATCCACCAAGGACGATTCCAACAAGCTTTGCAGGATCCCGAAGGACACGGTCATCACCGTGACAGACACGGAATATGGCTGGGGCAAGACTTCCTATACGTCTGACGGCACGACCTACACTGGCTGGACGGCATTGTACTTGTACACGCCGGTGCAGGGGAGTGACCAGACTTCCCAAAAGACGACATCCGCATCCACGTCCAAAAGCTCCGGTGTCTCCACACCGCAGTATGCCCAGAGCACCAGCCGGAAATCCAAGATCTATGCCTATCTGACAGACAATCTTGGATTCCAGCGCTCGGCGGCAGACGCCATCATGGCGAATATCGAGGCTGAGTCCAGTTTCAATCCGTCGATTGAGGTGGAGGACACCAATGGGCTGATGTCCATCGGTCTGTTCCAGTGGAATGGCGACCGCTGCGACAATTTCAAGAAGTATTGCAATGCCCGCTCACTCGAATATGGCTCTGTGGATGCACAGCTTACTTTTCTGAGCTATGAGTTGAACGGCACCTACAGCAAGCAGTATGACAAAATGCTCGGCTTTGCGGATAGTGCGGATGGTGCGTACAATGCAGCCTATTACTGGGCATCGCATTTTGAGGTGTGCGCTTCCTCCGGTTGGGAAAAACGTGCGGAGCGTGCAAGCACCTTGTACAAGAGCGAATAAGGAGTGAACCGAATGAAACATATCGTAGTCCTCGTTTCCGGCGGCGGCACGAATTTGCAGGCGCTCATTGACGCCCAGAAGCGTGGCGAGATCAAGGGCGGCGAGATTACCTGTGTGATCTCCTCCAACCCCGATGCCTACGCCCTGACCCGTGCCAAGGATAACGGCATCAAATCCCGCATTCTTCCCCGGAAGGAGTATGCGGACAACAAGTCCTATACCGACGCTTTGCTCGGCGTTTTGCAGGAGGAGCAGGCAGACCTCATCGTGCTTGCTGGCTTCATGATCATTCTCGATGCGTCGCTGATCCGTGCGTTCGAGAACCGCATCATCAATGTCCATCCCTCACTGATCCCATCCTTTTGCGGCGACGGTTTTTACGGACTCCACGTCCATGAGCACGCACTTGCCAAGGGCGTCAAGCTGACCGGTGCTACCGTTCACTTCGTCAATGAGGTCTGTGACGGCGGTCCGATCATCCTCCAGAAGGCAGTTGCAGTTGAAAACGGCGATACACCGGAGATTTTGCAGCGCCGTGTCATGGAGCAGGCGGAATGGCATATCCTGCCGCAGGCTGTGAGCCTGTTCTGCGAGGACAGACTGACAGTTGTGGACGGCAAGGCGTTTGTGGATTATCAAGCGCCCAGCGCACAGTAATTTTTACCCGATTCATAAAGGAGAGAGACATATGGACCTGATTCCAAGCTTTTCTGTAGACCATACCAAGATTGTCCCCGGCATTTTCACAAGCCGTGTGGATACGGTCGGAAATGGTACCCTGACCACCTACGATATTCGTGTGACCAGACCGAACCGTGAGCCGGCAGTCGATGTGGCTGCTATGCACACCCTCGAACACCTCATTGCTACCTTCCTGCGCAACGACCCTGACTGGAAGGACGAGCTCATTTACTGGGGACCGATGGGATGCCTGACCGGTTTCTACATCATTCTAAAGGGCACCCGTGCGCCGCAGGAGATCTATGACATCCTGCTCAAGGCGTTCCAGTCGGTCGAGGATGCACAGACCGTTCCCGGCTCCACGGCTGAGAACTGCGGTCATTACCTCATGCACAATCTTGGCATGGCGAAGTGGTACGCAGCGAGATTTGTGAATTACCTGACGGAAAACAAGGACAATCCTGCCATCTATGAGTATCCTAAAACGGAGCGTCTTGTGACGGATGACGGTCAGCAGTTCTTTGATTCCTAATCTGAAAGAAACCTGGAGGAACGATTATGAAAACTCTCGATATTTACGAGGAGCTGAAAAGCAACTCTTATCCCGGACGTGGCATCATTATCGGCAAGTCCGCTGACGGCAAGTCCGCTGTGACGGCTTACTTCATCATGGGCAGAAGCGTCAATTCCCGTAACCGTGTGTTCACGGAGACTTCTGACGGTATCCGCACCGAAGCTGCGGACCCGTCCAAGCTGTCTGATCCGCACCTTATCATCTATGCACCGGTGCGTGTCCTCGGCAACAAGACCATCGTGACCAACGGCGACCAGACCGACACCATCTATGACCTGATGGACAAGCAGCAGACCTTCGAGCAGTCCCTGCGTACCCGTGAGTACGAGGACGATGCCCCGAACTACACCCCTCGTATTTCCGGCATTATGCACGTGGAGAACGGCACCTTCAATTATGCCATGAGCATCCTGAAGTCCGCTGACGGCAACCCGGACAGCGTGGAGCGTTTCACGTTTGCATACGGCACACCGATCGCAGGCTTTGGCCACTTCATCCACACCTATATGGGCGATGGCAATCCGCTGCCGTCTTTCGAGGGTGAGCCGAAGAAGATCACCATCCCGAACGACATGGATGCGTTTGCCGATGGTCTGTGGAATTCGCTCAACGAGGACAATAAGGTTTCCCTGTTCGTGCGCTATATCGACATTGCGACCGGCAAGGCGCAGTCGAAGATCATCAATAAGTACGAAAAGGCGTAATGATCGTTTCGTTTGATCTTGATGAAACGTTGTTTGTGAATCCGGAACGGATCAGTACCGAGCCGGAAATGCGCTTCCCTTGGCGGATGTTATATCCTGACAGGCTTCGTGCTGGTGCAGTGGAATTGCTGCAATGGCTGAATGCTTCGGGGATCACATTGTGGATCTACACAACATCGAATCGTTCTGAACGGTATATCCGGAATTATTTTCGTTACTATCGGGTACGGATCGACAATGTTGTGAATGCGCCGCGGCATGAACGGGATGTGCAAGGTAACAGGAAAACGCCCATGCCGTCCAAGAATCCTGCGTATTACCATATTGATCTGCACGTTGATGATGAAAAATCTGTATATGAGAATGGTTTCCTATATGGATTTCGAGTGTTTCAGCTTCATGCAGAGGATGCACAGTGGACTGAAAAACTGCGCAAAGAGATCGAACGAACCCAAAAATTGAAGAATCAGACTGGAGGAATTTCCAATGGCAAATGAAATGCAGTTAAAATACGGCTGTAACCCGAACCAGAAGCCGTCCCGTGTATTCATGGAGGACGGCAAGGAGCTGCCGATCACCGTACTGAACGGCAAGCCTGGTTATATCAATCTGCTCGATGCCCTCAACGGCTGGCAGCTCGTCAAGGAGCTCAAGGCAGCAACAGGCGTCTGCGCAGCAACCTCCTTCAAGCACGTTTCTCCGGCGGGTGCTGCCATCGGCAGACCGCTGTCCGATACCCTCAAGAAGATCTACTGGGTGGACGACCTCGGCGACCTGACGCCGCTGGCTTCTGCCTATGCAAGAGCAAGAGGTGCGGACAGAATGTCCTCCTACGGCGACTTCATCGCACTGTCTGACGTGGTTGATGTTTGCACCGCAAAGATGATCCAGCGTGAGGTTTCCGACGGTGTGATCGCACCGGGCTATGAGCCGGAAGCACTGGAGATCCTCAAGTCCAAGCGCAAGGGGACTTACTGCATTCTCCAGATGGACGAGAGCTACACGCCGGCTCCCATCGAGCACAAGCAGGTGTACGGTGTGACCTTCGAGCAGGGCAGAAATGAGCTCGACATCAACCGTGAGATGCTCGCAAACGTTGTCACCGACAACAAGGATATTCCGGATGACAAGAAGGACGATCTCCTGATCTCCCTCATCACTCTGAAGTACACCCAGTCCAATTCCGTTTGCTACGTCAAGGACGGTCAGGCGATCGGTATCGGTGCCGGTCAGCAGTCCAGAATCCACTGCACCAGACTGGCTGGTCAGAAGGCTGACAACTGGTGGCTGCGTCAGAGCCCGCAGGTTCTGGGACTTCAGTTCGTGGACGACATCCGCCGTGCAGACCGTGACAATGCGATCGATGTTTACATCGGCGATGAGTACGAGGACGTTCTGCGTGAGGGTGAGTGGCAGCGCATCTTCAAGGTTAAGCCGCCGGTATTCACCGTCGAGGAGAAGAAGGCTTGGCTTGCCAAGAACACTGACGTTTGCCTCGGTTCCGATGCATTCTTCCCGTTCGGCGACAACATCGAGCGTGCAAAGAAGTCCGGTGTTGCGTACATTGCAGAGCCGGGCGGTTCCATCCGTGACGACAATGTCATCGAGACCTGCAACAAGTACAACATTGCAATGGCATTCACAGGCATCCGTCTGTTCCATCACTAATCCAGAATCGAATCCAGTCGCAGGGCAGGGGGCAACATTTTACTCCCTGCCTATGTGTGCAAATACCCCCAAACAGTACCCAATGATTTCCAGCCTGCTTGCGCAAAATTGGCAGCAGTCCGAGGAGGCGCTCCATGAACAAACCACCTGTATCACATAAACTTTCCAAAATCGCATTATGGTGTTCGGCGGCAGCGATTTTCTGTCAGTTGCTTGCTGTGGCATTTCCGCAGCAGATCGGCTTTCTGTTTTACAATGGATTGCACACGCTGCCGGAACTTCCCGCATCCGGAAGGGGCATCCTGCTCTGCATGGCATTGAGCAGTGTTCCCATGCTTGCGGTTGCTGTATGGAGCCAGAGCCGTCGAACCATCACGCAAAACAATGCAATGGCACTCACCGTTCTGGCACCTGCACTGTATGGATTCGCAGCGTTGTTTCAGCTTGCGATGAGAATGGCAGGCAATACGCTGATAAGCCATGTATATGGTTCCAAGGAACTGGCAGCTTTTTCATTGGCAAACAGTGCGGTGACACAGTTCGCATGGATGCATACCATTCCGCTTGTCCTGCTGACCTGCGCCGGAGCCATCGAACTGTTCGCACTGAAATATCTGCCGGATGCGCCTGCATTTCAAGCCACACAGCCTGTAAAGGAGGAATCCCATGCCTGATTATCTTTCTGTCGGGGAAATCCCGGAGGCGGAGTGCATCTCCATCGCGCTTTACCTCGAAGCCGAGGAACTCATAACGCTTGGCGAACAACTGAATGCAATCTGTGACGAAGCCTATATGAACGGCGAAAACTGGAATGCCGTCCTCACGGCGTATCTGGAGCAGAATGCCCCGGAACTTCTGGAGGAACTCGAACCCGACCCGGAGGCTGGTATGTATGCGGCGGCGTACCCTCTGACTGAGGAGAACCGTATCAAGGTAAAGCAGCTTGCCGAATGCATCGTTTCCCTTATATCCGATCCGCAGACGCTCTGTGATTTTGTCGCAGCACATGCGGAGGAGATTGAATGGGATTGACCCAATCACGAAAAGGAGAATTTGATCTATGAAGATTTTAGTAGTCGGCGGCGGCGGCAGAGAGCACGCCATCATCATGAAATTAGCCGAAAGCCCCAAGACCACGGAGCTGTACTGCGCTCCCGGAAACGGCGGTATTTCCCGCTATGCCAAGTGCTTTGACGTGAAGGCGACCGACATTGACGGCATGGTAAAGCTTGCCAAGGAATTGCAGCCCGACCTCGTTGTTGTGGCTCCTGATGATCCGCTCGTGCTCGGCATGGTCGATGCAATGCAGAAGGAAGGCTTCAAGACCTTCGGTCCCAAGGCGAACGCAGCCATCATCGAGGGCAGCAAGATCTTCTCCAAGGAACTCATGAAGAAGTACAACATTCCGACCGGCGGCTATGAGGTGTTCACTGACAGCGCATCCGCTATCGCCTACATCAAGGCGCAGAACACCTACCCGACCGTCATCAAGGCAGACGGTCTGGCACTCGGTAAGGGTGTCATTCTCGCACAGAATGAGGAGGAAGCTGTTGCCGCTGTCAAGGAAATGATCGACGACAAGAAGTTCGGCGAGAGCAGCGCACGGATCGTCATTGAGGAATTCCTCACGGGGCCTGAGGTTTCTGTCCTGAGCTTCACCGACGGCAAGACCGTTGTCCCGATGATCTCCTCGATGGATCACAAGCGTGCGCTCGACGGCGATGAGGGACTGAACACCGGTGGCATGGGCACCGTTGCACCGAATCCGTACTACACCGCTGACATTGCCAAGACCTGCATGGAGACCATCTTCGAGCCGACCATCAAGGCAATGCAGGCAGAGGGCAGACCGTTCACCGGATGCCTGTATTTCGGTCTGATGCTCACGCCCAACGGCCCGAAGGTCATTGAGTACAACTGCCGTTTTGGCGACCCGGAGACGCAGGTCGTTCTGCCGCTGCTCGATTCCGACCTCGTGGACATCATGCTGGCGACTTACGAGGGCAATCTCGACACCCTTGACGTGAAGTGGAAGAACGAGAGCGCAGCCTGCGTTGTCATGGCAAGCGGCGGCTATCCGGTCAAGTACGAAAGCGGCAAGGAAATTTTCGGTCTGGATGACAAGGGACAGACGGACGGCGTATTCGTTTACCATGCCGGTACCAAGTTTGCGGACGGCAAGTTCCTGACTGCCGGCGGCAGAGTCCTCGGCGTGACTGCAACTGCTGACACCCTTGAGAATGCCCTTGCCAAGTCCTACAAGGCTGTCGAGACCATCTCCTGGGAGAAGGTGCATTACCGTCACGACATCGGCAAGCGTGCGCTTGCAGCGAAGCAGGGGTGATGCGCCATGCATCCCAGACTGAAACGCTGTTTTTCCTGCGGACAGTATGCGAACATTCTGTTCCTGCTGTTCGCAGCGTTCGCATCGGTGTATTACTGGTCGATCGCTCGGCATAATGTCGAGCTGGTACCGCTGGAGATTGCCGCATATACAGTCGAGACCGGCGGCTTTGTTTTCATGCTGTTCTCGCTCATCAATTTCTGGAAGATCGTCCGTCACCGCTATATCATGAAGGGCGCCATGCTGGTGTATCTCATCACCGAGATCGTCATTATGATCCTCGACTTCAATGCCGACAGCATCCCGTTCTTTGAATCAAGCTCGATGTGGCTGAATATCGGGCATTCGTTTTTCTCCGGCGTGATTATGTTCACCTACCTTGCCTTGGAGCCGAAAAACACGGGGCTTGAGGTCGCAGTCATTGTCTCCGAGATTATCATTCTTGCCGGAATGTTCGGCGTGGTGTTCCATCTGCACGTCTACCTGACGCTCTTTGCAAACTCCATTGCCTACGTGGTATTCTTCTCGATTTTGCGCTTTTTGCACGCACAGGAGCGCATCATGATCGACTGCCACGGCGACCGTGCAAGAGAGGTCAAATACCGGAGTGATTTCTTTGATGATGTGTAATACCTGAAAGGAGTGGCAGACGTGTCAGAATTCGATAGCTGGATCTTGGAACAGGAAAATCTCCGTCTGCCCTATCTCCGGGAAAAAACCTCGCAGCTTACCACCTCGCCCGGCGTGTACCTGATGAAGGACACGCAGGGCGGTATCATCTACATCGGCAAGGCGAAGAATCTGCACAACCGTGTGTCGAGCTATTTTCGCCTTGGTGCCGATCATTTGCCGAAGGTCGCACGCATGGTGTCGCACGTTTATGACTACGACTTCATTGTGACCGGAAGCGAATACGAGGCGCTGCTGCTCGAATGCTCCCTCATCAAGCAGCACAAGCCGCATTACAACATCCTCCTGAAGGACGACAAGGGCTATCACTATATCAAGGTCTCCGACGAGCCCTTTCCACGCATCACTGCCGAGAAGCAGAAAACCGACGATAAATCGCTCTATATCGGACCCTACACGGGCGGATTCGTCACAAAATCGACAGTGGAGGAAGTCAACACCGTTTTTCAGCTCCCGACCTGCCGGAAGAAATTTCCGGAGAGCCTCCGGAAGGGGAGACCGTGTCTCAACTACCACATCCATCGCTGCATGGGGCTTTGTCAGGGGAAAATCTCCCAGGATAAGTACCGTGCCATCATTGACCAGGCAGTCAGCTACATCCGTAGCGGCTCGACGGCTTCGGTCGAGCGCATGACGCAGGAGATGGAGCAGGCGGCAGAAAACCTTGATTTCGAGCGTGCAGCGCAGCTCCGTGACCGCATCCGTGCCGTCCAGAAGGCAGCCGAATCCCAGAAGATCATCGACAACCGCTTTGCGGATGCGGACGTGATCGCAACAGCAGATAATGGCGATGATCTGTGCATTTCTGTCATCATGTACCGACAGGGAAGGCTCTGGGACAAGCAGAACTTCCACTTCAATGAGGAAGCGTATGACTCGCCGCTGGATGCCTTTGTGCCGCAGTTCTACCACGGCAGAACCGACCTGCCGAAGGTGATCTTGCTCGAAGAACCGATTGCGGAGATGGAAATGCTCGCCGCCATGTTCTCCGAGCAGATGGGACACAAGATCCGCATCACCGTCCCCCAGCGTGGTGACGGCATTGAGCTGACACGTATGGCAAAGGAAAACGCCGTTGCCTACATCGCCGTTCACGCCAACCGCACCAGCCGGGAGCTGCTTGCGGTGGAAGCGCTGGGCAAGATCCTCGGCATGGATCACGTCCCGAAGTATATCGAGAGCTACGATATCTCCAACCTCGCATCGGAGTCGATGGTTGCCGGTATGGTCGTGTTCGAGAACGGCAGACCCCTGAAGAAAGCCTACAAGCGCTTTTCCATCAAGGAGCAGGCGGGGCAGAACGACTACGCCTGTATGCAGGAGGTCATCCGCCGGCGTCTGAGTCACCTTGGTGACCCGGAGGATCCCTATTTCGCACGCACCCCCGATCTCATTTTACTCGACGGCGGCAAGGGGCACGTCAACGCCGTGGCGCCGATCGTCGAAGAAATGGCGCCGGAGATCGCCTTGTTCGGCATGGTCAAGGACTCCAAGCACCGCACCCGTGCTATTGCAACGGAGGGCGGCGAGATCAGCGTGTCCGGCACGCAGAACGCCTTCCAGCTCCTCACCCGCATCCAGGATGAGGTACACCGCTACTCAGTGGCGTATATGCACAAGAAACACAAAAAACGCACTTTCGCATCAGAATTGACCCAGGTCGAGGGCATCGGTGATGCCTACGCCAAGAAGCTGATGCTGCATTTCAAGACAAAGGATGCACTGCTTGCCGCCTCCGCACAGGAGCTTCACGGCGCCGGCATCCCGGAACAAGCTGCCGCACGGCTCTACGCCTTTCTGCACGGCATGAAGGAGGAACAATCATGAGAGTCATCACAGGTTCTGCAAAGGGAACAAGACTGCGCACACTCGAAGGCATGGACGTCCGTCCGACCACGGACAGGGTAAAGGAGGGGATGTTCTCGGCGATCCAGTTTGAGATCCCGGACAGTCGGGTGCTGGATCTGTTTGCAGGCTCCGGACAGCTCGGCATCGAAGCGCTGAGCCGTGGCGCACGACAGGCAGTTTTCGTCGATCAGTCAGCAAATTCCCTTGCGGTCGTCAAGGAGAATATCAAAAAGACCGGCTTTACCGACCGCAGCGAGATCTACCAGAAGGAAGCCGAGCAGTACATCCGGATGGCAAAGGGAACATTCGATATGATCTTCCTTGACCCCCCGTACCGGATGCAGATCCTGGAGAAAATCATCCCGTTGCTCCTCCCACTTTTGTCACCCGGCGGAAAAATCATCGCCGAACATGAAAATAATTGCAAATTACCAGAAAAAATTTCAAATTTATGGTTGCAAAAAGAATATTTTTATGGTAAAATAGTAGTGTCGGTGTATGAACTGACCGAGGAGGTGGAGCCGTGAGGAGAATTGCAGTGTGTCCCGGCAGCTTTGATCCTGTCACATTGGGACATCTGGACATCATTCGCCGGGCGTCTACCCTGTTCGATAAGGTCATAGTGCTGATTTCCACGAATGCAACCAAAAATACGGCAAGCTTTACCGCCACAGAGCGCATGATGCTGATTGCGGAAGCTACAAGGGATCTGGACAATGTCGTGATCGATATTCTGGACGGCTTGCTGGTGGATTATGTCAAACGAGTACAGGCAGTTGCGATCGTTAAGGGGTTGCGTGCTGTCAGTGACTTTGAATACGAATTCCAGATGGCACTGACCAATAAGGTACTGTATGAGGGCGCAGAAACGGTCTTTCTGACCACGAGCAAGGAGAATATGTATCTGAGCTCCAGCGTTGTCAAGCAGGTGGCGTATTTCGGAGGGGATATCAGTCCATTTGTGCCGGAGTGCATTCTGGATACGATCAAACAGCGATTGATTAAGGAGGATAACGATGAGTATTGAAGAAATTCTGGATGACATGGATGAACTGCTGGACAAGGCTGGCAGTGTGCCTTTTGCGTCGCACAAATCTATTATTGAAGGCGAGCGCCTGCGTGAGCTGATCAATGATATCCGTCTGAATCTCCCTCAGGAGATCAAGCACGCAAAAATGGTGGCTTTTGACCGTGACCGCATCATCAAGGAAGCGGAGGCAAAGGCTGAGCAGATCGTTCGTCAGGCGGAGGATCGTGCCAAGATCATCGTATCTGAGGAATCCATCGTTCGTGAGGCAAAGAACCGTGCGGTAGAGGCTGTCACCAAGGCAAAGGCTGACTGTGATGAGCTGCGTGCGCAGGCAAATGCAGATGTGGCAAGAGCAAGATCCGAGAGCGATGCCATCAAGCAGGCAACTGACACCTACATCATCAACCGTTTCAAGGATGCAGAGGCTTACTATTCCACTGCACTCAAGGACGTTCAGGACCGCAAGATGAAGCTCGAAAAGCTCAAGAAGCGCCCGAAGAAGGTTGAGAATAACGATTCCATCGACCAGAGCATTGACCAGAGACCTGAAATTCCGAAGCCGGATCAGAAAAAGTCTTAAAAAAATAACGTTTCATTCATGAAAAGTTCATTTTATTAAGGTATACTGATTACATAAAGTGAATACAAACGCAATGGAGCGTACCATACCTGCAAGGGGATGGTGCGCTCTTTTTTCGTTTATAGGAGGAAACTATATGGATCAGATCGATCAGAAGCTCATTTCCATTTTGCAGGACAACGCCAGAATGCCGCTGAAAGCCATTGCCACACAGGTATTCCTGTCAGCCCCGGCGGTTTCAGCACGTATCGAAAAGCTCGAAGCGCAGGAACTCATCAAGGGCTACCACGCTGAGATCGACCAGCAAAAGCTTGGTTATCACATCACGGCATTCATCAGCCTGGAGCTGTCCGCCAGTCAGAAACCGGAATTCTACCCCTTCATCGCTGGCTGCCCGAATGTCCTGGAATGCAACTGCGTGACAGGCGTGTACTCCATGCTCATCAAGGTGGCATTTCCGAGCACACAGGAGCTCGACCAGTTCATCGGGGAACTGTCACGCTTTGGCAATACATCCACGCAGATCGTCTTTTCCACCCCCGTGCCGCCCCGGACAGTGGTCGTGAGACCGGCGGAGTCATAAAAAGCGCCCCTTGCTGGCAAAGGGCGCAATCTGGTTATTCGGATTTCAGCTTGTTTTTCCGGACATCCGCCAGCGGCGAATGATCCATTGCCTCCTGCATCGAGGAATCGGACAGGTGGGTGTAGATCTCGGTCGTGGAGATGCTCTCGTGACCGAGGATGTTCTTCAGCGTCAGCACATCCACATGACCATGCTGATACAGGAGCGTGGCGGCAGTGTGGCGTAGTTTGTGCGTGGACAACCCACGTCCGTCCATACCGGCAGCCTTGAGAGCATTTTCGACTGTCTGCTGTACCCGGCGGCGGCTGATACGTTTGCAGCGATTCGAGAGAAACAGCGCCGGGTCATCCGTCTGCACCTCAAGCCGCTCGAACAGGTATTCCTTGAGCGCTGAAATGCACGCAGGATTGAGGTAAACGATGCGTTCCTTATTGCCCTTACCGAGCACACGCATCCGCTTTTCCTCCAGGTCGAGCGAGGAAAGATTGAGTCCCACCAGCTCCCCAAGACGGATGCCGCAATTGAGAAACAGCGTCAGAATGCAGTAATCCCGGAGGTTATGCTTGCCGTCCGTATCCTGCGTCACGGTTTTGAGCAGATTCATGCTCTCTGTGAGGTTGAGGTATTTGGGCAGGGCGTGCTTGGGACGGGACAGTTCGAGATTGGTGGTCGGATCGTAATCAAGAAGTGCTGCCTGCTTGGTGAGATAGCGAAAAAAACTGCGCAGGGAAGTCGCCTTGCGCACACGGATCTTGTCCTTGTTGCCGCAGGCTGTTGCTATGAAGCTGTAGTAATTGTGGATGTCACGCAGCGTGATCTTGCGCACGTCCTCGATGGTAAGCGAGCGCAGATCGACAGACTCCAGCGCATCCGGCGACGGGATATCATCCGAATTCTGGTCAAGGACATAAAACCGCAAAAACTGGCGGATATCCTGATAATACACCCCGACCGTGCTCTGCGCCAGTCCCTTGACGACAGAAATGTACGTGATGTAATCGTTGAGAAAATCCGGGTTCTCCTTTCGGTTGATCTGCATAGCGCTCGCTCCTTTCTCTGTGTTTTCATTATACCACAACCGCCGGAAGATTGCAAGTCCTGACGGTGCGTCGATTCTCTGCAAATTCCCCTTGATTTCCTGTTTGGTTTGTGCTATAATAAGAATGTATTTGTGTTCCGGTGCATATACTGGACTGAATCTGAAAAAATGAGGTGTACTTATGATTGAGATCAAAGCATACAGAGGTCATATCCGCAACTGGGAGGCGCTCTGCGAAGAACTGGGTCTTGCCAAGGACATGACCCGTGAGCAGCGTGAGGCTGCCATCCTTGTCAAGGCATATGAGACCTGGGGCAAGCAGATGCCGGATCATCTGTACGGAATGTTTGCATTTGCCCTCTGGGATACCGAGCAGGAGGAACTCTACTGCGTGCGTGACCAGTTTGGCACCAAGCCCTTCTACTACTACCAGACCGCAGACGGCAAGCTTCTGTATGGCACCATGATCCGTGATATTCTGGACAAGGAGGGCTTTGTCAAGGAGCTCAATGTCGATATGCTCCAGATCTACATGACACTGACCTATGTTGCCGGCGAGGATACCTTCTTCCAGGGGATCAAGAAGCTCATGCCCGGCTGCTATCTCACGTTCAAGGACGGCAAGCTCGATATCGTGCGCTACTGGAAGCCGGAATTCCACCCGGACGAGACCAAGACGCTGGAGGACTGGGCAGACGAGATCCACACGACTCTCCAGCAGATGATGCGTGAGGTCAAGACAGCGGACGAAACAGCGGAGAGCTTCCTGTCCGGCGGCGTGGATTCCTCCTATGTGCTTGCCATGAGTGATGCAAAGCGTGCAGATTCCTGCGGCTACGATGAGGAGCGTTTTGATGAATCCCGCATCGCTGCCAAGACCGCTGAGCTTCTGGGCGTGGAGCACAGTGTTGCCAAGATCACACCGGAGATGTTTTTTGACATCGTACCGTACACCATGTACAATATGGAGCAGCCCCTCGGCGATGCATCCGCCATCGTGTTCACGCTCGGCTGTAATGCAACTGCGCAGCACACAAAGCTCTGCTATTCCGGCGAGGGTGCTGATGAATTTTTCGGCGGCTACAATATGTACCGCAACGCTGAGCGCTACGGTGACAATCTCAAGACCTTCTATGTCGGAAACACCAATATCATGAAGGAGGACGAGAAGCAGCGCCTGCTCAAGTCCTATAACCCCGATGTGCTCCCGATCAACCTTGTCAAGTATATCTATGACGAGACAGAGGGACTTGATCCGCTGACCAAGATGTCTGACGTGGATATCCAGATCTGGCTCGAAGGCGACATTTATCTGAACGTGGATAAGATGAGCACAGCCGCAGGATTGGAGATCCGGATGCCGCTGACCGATCGCCGCATTTTTGACATTGCAAGCCGGATGCCGTCCCGTTTCAAGGTGACAGAGGAGCAGAACAAGGTCGCATTCCGCACGGCTGCTGCAAAGGTGCTGCCGGAGGAGATCGCATTTCGGAAGAAGCTTGGCTTCATCGTGCCGGTGCGCATCTGGCTGGCGGATGAGAATTACAACGGGGAAGTGCGCCGCCTGTTTGCAAGCGACATCGCCGCACAGTTCTTCAACGTAGACGAGATCCAGGCGATTTACGCCGAATACATTGGCGGCAACTCCGACCTCTGGCGTAAGGTCTGGACGATTTACACGTTCCTTGTCTGGTATGAGGAATATTTTGTCAAGAGATAAAAAGCGAAGGCGCACAGCATCCAAAAGCTGTGCGCCTTATTGATTTACTTTTTTCCCTGCAAAAAATACCGCACCACTGCGTCCTCGATCAGGGGATAAATGGGGTCGAGACTGTGCGGGATGAGAATATCCGCCCTGGTTTGCAAATCAAATGTGAACAGAATCGGCTTGCCCCGAAAGAGCAAAGCCTTACCGTCGGCATTGCCGAGCGTGCCGGTCACAAGGTGCTCTCTCTGCTCCAGGGAGCCAGGGATGACAAAGAGCTGCATAGGGGAGACCTCCTTAGAGATAATAAAAAATCCAGGTCGAAAACACCTGGATAAAATTGGTGCGGATAAAAGGACTTGAACCTTCACCGGGTTGCCCCGACTAGCACCTGAAGCTAGCGCGTCTGCCAATTC
>CACXGK010000150.1 GCA_902767115.1 uncultured Ruminococcus sp. | reverse complement strand
CTTCCAGCAGCCGTCTTTTCGGCATCCTTCCGTCCTGATTTTGTCTGTCCTCCTTGCAATACAGCAAGTATTGCTGCGTCGGACATCCTTCATCAGGACAAAAGCCTGCTCGAAAATCCGACTACCTCCAGATACTAAACAGGCTCTCAAATAAGCATACACATTTATTATACCACAGTTGCGTGGGAATGTCAACTAAAACCACAATAGAAATCCGATATTCAGCCGATTTAACAAGATGCGGTTGATGAGCATTGCGGTTTGTGGTATAATAAAGGTACAGAATGATGGAAAGGAGTCACCCCATGAGATTGATCTTTGTAAGACACGGCGAACCGGACTACGACCACGACTGCCTGACCGAAAACGGCAGACGCCAGGCGCAAAGCACAGCAAAGCGCCTGCGGCAGGAGCCGATCCGGAAGATCTTCGCCTCCCCGATGGGCAGAACGGTCGAGACCGCTTCCTACACGGCACAGATGCACGGGCTGGAGATCGAGACACTGGATTTCATGCATGAGATCGACTGGGGCGGCTTGCGGGAGGCGGACGGTTCGCAGCGTCCCCTTGAATGCGAAGGGCATCCGTGGACACTCGGCTGCAAGCTGCTCACCGAGCACCCGGAATTCATCGGAAGCCCCGACTGGGCAGAGCATCATTACTTCCGTGACAACATCTGCACAGGCTATATGGACACGATCTCCGAAGGAATGGACGCTTTCCTGACCCGGTTCGGGCTGTACCGACAGGACGGGCTGTACGAATGTAAGGCACCCTGTGAGGATACGATCGCCCTCTTTGCGCACGGCGGCTCAGGTGCGGTCATGTTTGCGCATCTGCTTAATCTGCCGCTGCCCTTTGTGCTTACATCCATGCCCTATGGCGTGTGCTCGGTATCGGTCATTGCGTTCGAGCCGGTCAACGGCAGCAAGGTGCTCCCTCGCCTGGAGCTGTTCAACGATATGCGCCATATCGATCAGGTCAGGACGGAAGCCCTGCATTTCGAGAAATAAAATCCCCCTTCCGGTTCGCTTGAACCGGAAGGGGTTTCGTCACTTGGTATGTGTTCTGTAGTATTCTTCCTTATCCTTGTGACAATTGGCTTTCGCTTCGATCAGGACATGGCGGTAATCTGAAAAGCGCTCCGGATTGAATGCACAGGCACCCTTGGCAACAGACAGCTTGGTGGGGCTTTCCTGATCGGCATTGTATTTTGCAAGCTCCACGTCAAAGCGTTTCAGACAATGCTCCATCTCCTCCGGCAGCTTCTGGTCGTACAGGACGATGAATTCATCCCCGATCAGGTGGTAGACCTTTCCTTTTCCGAAGACGCTCTTTAAGATCTTGGCGCACTCAAACATCATCATGTCACCAGCCTCAAAGCCCTGGTACGTGTAGACCTTCTTCAGTCCGTTGATATCGAAGAACGCCACGGAGAACAGCGCATTGCCAGCCTTGATCGATTCATCCAGTGCCTAGATCTTCGCCTTGTAGGCGACCTTGTTGAGCGCACCTGTCGTGTCATCGACCTGTACCTCGGAATACACGTAATTCAGGTATTTGTGAAGCTTTTGATAAAGCGATCCGATCGTAGCGTCCAGCTCTTCAAACTCGTTCTGGGTCGTCCGCTTGGCTTCCTCGCCGTCAGCCAGCTCTTTCAGAACAGCATTTTGATGATCCGGCAGCATATCGAGCTTTTTGATGGAGCTTTCCATGATGATGTCATCAAGGCGTCCCATCTCCTGATTCAGTTTCTCCAGATCTCTGAACAGAACCGTAAAGCGTTTCCGGTTGTCTGACAGGAGAAGGAACGCCAGCACGATACCAATACTGAGCGCCGCCATAAGCAGGATCGCTGATACAACTCTGCCTGATTTCATGCAGGAATCGTACCATTCTGCCGTAAAATCAACGCCGACGATGCCGGTGATCTCGCCTTTGGAATCATAGACCGGGCTGTATGCCGAATAGAACGTGCCCCACCCATCTGTGTGCGACTTGTGCTCTACAGCCGGTGTACCCTGCGCTGCTGTGACCAGCTCTGGGGTTGTCTGGATCGTCTCGCCGAATTCCGCAGGATTCACGGTATCCGGGTCGATCGCATAGGAAAATGTGCCGTCTTTGTTATCCTGGATGCTGTATATGTAGTTAAGCCCGATATTTTCCTGGAAGGAGCGCAGCACACCCAGAGCACGCTCGTATTCCGGCGTTCCCACGTCTGCAGCGGTCATTCCCCGGATCTCGTCACCATTGAGCTGATAAGCGGCTGTATTGGCGATATCCAGCATTCGCTGATCCACCTGTGTACGAAGCTGCTTTTTGGCGAGAGACTCAAGTGCCAGCGCCATGATCGCATTGGTCAGCAGCAGCAGGATCAGTGCGAATATAAAATTCCGGATACTGGTTTTGATGCTTTTCTGATGATTACTCATAGATACCCCCTTATGATCTTTCCCGTGAGCATGGTTTCCATGAAATGACATTTATTGCAGATTTTCGGAAAAAATTCAATCAACGCCATTTCTATTCTTCTATTATACCATATGTCATAATAGAATGTAATTCGTATATCGCCGAATATATTCAACAATTTTGCACGAAACTTACAAAGAGTCAACATCTCAGTCAAGAAAGTATGCACAATTATGAGATGCTGTTCGAGCTATAGCACAGATTTGACAGATTGGCTGACTTGTGCTATACTATTTTTACAGAGTATTTTTGAATTTGTGGATAATTTTAGCAAAGGAGGCAAAATCCATGCGGTATTCCAGACAGCTTGCCGTGCTTCTGAGCGCCGCCCTGCTCGGATGCCAGTGCGCCGTTCCGGTTCGGGCAGACGGCAGCCGTGAG
>CACXGK010000149.1 GCA_902767115.1 uncultured Ruminococcus sp. | reverse complement strand
GCTGCGCTTTTTTCAGGGGTGAATTTCAAAAACAGTCCAGTGGACTGTTTTTGGAAGAGGGGCACTTTTTTGCAAAAAAGTGCCCCTCTTTTCGCCTTGAAATGCTTTTCCTGCCGCCTGTAGGCGGCAAAATGAACTTTGTCGACAAGCTAATCGCTGCTTCCCAAAAGAGAAGCAGCGATTTCTTTTATCCGCAGACTTGCCTTAGTTCTTGGACGGAATATAGCGTGCGATCGCAGTTGCCATATTGGAGATCGGGAGTGTCTGGAGATATACCTTGCCAGGACCAGTCACCTTGGTGTGGAACAGACCTTCGCCGCCGAGCAGTGCATTGCCGACGCCCTTGACTGTCTCGATGTCCATGGAGCAGGTAGCATCCATAGCTGCCAGGTTGCCGGTGTCGATCAGCATGGTCTCGCCAGCGCCCAGATCATAGGTGATGCAGCTGCCGTCGATCTCCAGCAGGAGCATACCGGAGCCGGAGAACTTCTGCATGATGAAGCCCTCACCGCCGAAGAATCCAGCGCCGAGCTTCTTCTGGAAGAACATCTCATAGGAAACGGTAGAGGCAGATGCGAGGAATGCGGATTTCTGTGCTACGATGCTCTGACCGGGCTGAAGGTCGATCGCCAGGATATCGCCCGGAACGGTCGATGCGAAAGCGATCGTGCCTGCGCCGCCCTGTGCTGTGTAGGTGTTCTGGAACAGGGATTCACCGCTGAGCGCACGGCTGAACATCTTGCCGAGACCGCCGCCCTTGGTCTCCATCTTCATGTTCGGGCTCATCCATGTCATGGCGCCGCTCTGACAGAGGACGCTCTCACCTGCTTCGAGGTTGACGATTCCGACCGGATACGGTGCTCCCTTGATTTCGTACTGCATAGTTGTTTACCTCCTAATGAAAAAAATAGAATGATTCTAAGAACTGCGTCTACGCAGTTTCTAACGTAATATGGTCACTTTTCAAACTTATTGCAGATCTCTGTGATCTGGTCAGTGAGCTTGGCAAGATCCTTGTTGGTTCTGCCTTCGCTTGCACGGATGAGCGATGTCAGGCGGTCAAGCGCTGCGAGCAGACGCTGAAAGACGGTGTTCGCCTTGGCAGCGCCGGATTTCTTGGCAATGGGCTTAGGCAATGCTTCGAGCGTGATCTCATCGGCGATCGGGTCAAACTCCGTGCCGCTGTAAGGTGCATAGGCACGCAGCCCCAGATCATTGATGAGATGTGCCGTGAAGTGGTCTGCCGTGTCACTTTCGCCGTGGTTGACGAACACACGCTTCACGCCCTGGATATGCGAGATCCAGGCGGTCAGTCCATCCACATCGGCGTGACCGGAAATGCCGGGAAGCTGCTTGATCTGTGCAGCGACCTGCACCGGTTCGCCAAAGAGCTTGACCGAGGAGGCACCCTCGACCAGCGAGCGTCCGAGCGTCCCGAATGCCTGATAGCCGACGAACAGGATGGTGTTCTGCGGCTGCCAGAGGTTATGCTTGAGGTGGTGCTTGATTCTGCCTGCCTCACACATACCGGAGGCGGAAATGATGACCTTGCACCGCTTATCGAAATTGATCGAACGGGATTCCTCAGGTGTGGTAATGAGCTGGAGGTCGTCGAAGGTGATGGGGTTGATGCCGGCTTGCACGTAGGACAGGGCTTCCTCATCGTAGCAGCTGTTCTGGTTGCGCATAAAGACGCCGGTCGCCTCGATTGCCAGCGGAGAATCCATATAAACCGGGAATCCGTCGTGATCCTTGACCATGCCGTTTTCCTTGATCTGCCGCAGAAAATACAAAAGCTCCTGCGTTCTGCCCACCGCAAAGGACGGGATGATGACCGAGCCGCCCCGGTCAAACGTCGTCTGCAAGACCTGCGCAAACGCCGTAGCATAATCCTTGGGACGATCGTGCTTGCGGTCGCCGTAGGTGGACTCCATGACCACGTAGTCCGCCTCGTCGATATACTGCGGATCCCGGATCAGGGGTTGATTGAGATTGCCGATATCGCCGGAAAATACGATCTTCCGGGTCTCCTCGCCTTCCGTTGCCCAGATCTCGATGCTGGCGGAGCCGAGCAGGTGACCGGCATCCGTGAACCGCAGCCGGATGCCCTCGCAGAGCTCGAAGATCTCGTCATATTTATGGCGGCGCAAAAGCTCGATCGCACCGATCGCATCCGCCATCGTGTACAGCGGAATATACGGCTCCTCGCCCTTTCGCAGCGCCTTACGGGAGCGCCACTCCGCCTCAAATTCCTGGATATGCGCACTGTCACGCAGCATAATATTACAGAGCGATGCCGTACCCTCAGTGGTATGGATCTCGCCGCAGAATCCGCCTGCGTACAGCAGCGGCAGAAGTCCGGAGTGGTCGATGTGCGCATGGGTGAGCAGCACGTAGTCGATCATGCCGGGTGCCACCGGGATGCGGGCGTTTTCGTAAACATCACGCCCCTGCTCCATGCCAAAATCAACCAGCAGCCGTTTGCCGGCAATTTCGAGATAGGTGCAGCTTCCGGTCACTTCGTGTGCGGCGCCGATGAATTGCATTTTCATAAGACAACCCTCCTTGCAGGACTGTTTTTAATATTATACCACTTTTCTTTTGGAATTGCAAGAGGAAATTGTCAAAAATCACGAATTTGATATAAAAACTTACCAGAAGGGCGATTTTTATGCATTTTTGTCTTTACAATTTGGAAATCTCATGTTATAATAAGGTATCGTTATGGGTTTTGTTTTCAACGAAGAATAGGAGGATCATCACATGATTTGTAAAGTATGTAATGCCAATATCGATGACAACGCAGCAGTTTGTCCGTTCTGCGGCGCTGACGTAACGAATGTCAGTGTAGACCCCGGCATCTCTGCCGCACCGGAGACCCCGGCATTCCCGGACCCGGCTTCTGCAAGCTTCAATACGCCGTCCGAGAATTCTATCCCGGACCCGGCTTCCACAGGCTTCAATACGCCATTCGAGAATTCTATCCCGGACCCTGTTCCGGCAGCACCGGTTGATCCGCAGCCGACTCCTGTTGACCCGGCAGCAGACCTCGGTCTGTCCGAGCCGGCAGCACTGTTCACGGATCCGATGGCTTCCGCACCGCAGAGTGCAGATCCTTACATGGATCCGGCAGGTGCCATCCCGAACGGTCAGCCTGTGCAGCCGAATTTCAGCCAGAATAACATGAACGGCGGCTTTACCCAGAATGACTTCAGCCAGCCCGGCGGCAATTTCGGTCAGCCGTCAACACCGCCCCCGACCGGCGGCTACAACAGCTTCCCCGACCCGACCTCTGACCTCGAAAAGCAGGCAGGCACCGTACAGACGCTGGGTATCGTAGCACTGGTGCTCTCCCTTGTCATCGGCTTCTGCTGCTGTGCGATCGCAGGTCCCGGCGTTGGTATCGCAGGTCTCGTCAAGTTCAACAAGCTCAAGGACAGCCTGTATCTGCTCTCTCCGGAGGGACAGAAGAAGGCAAACACCGGTAGAACCCTGAGCATCATCGCCATCGTTCTGGGCGGTCTGGCAGTTCTGAGCAACATCATTCTGATGTCCACCGGTGCGCTTGAGGAAATCGCTAACGAAATGTAATGGCTGATAAAAAACGAATGTTATTACTCATACCGCCGGTTTTGCTGCTGGCGGTATGCATCTTTCATGAGCCGCTGTCGCCCATTGCCAAGGCGATCGGCGACCTCTACACCTGTCCGCTGCGTGCAGTGACGGGCTTTCACTGCCCCGGCTGCGGCGGCACGAGAAGTATGCTCGAACTCCTGCACGGACACCCCCTGCGTGCCGTCCACGACAACCCGGCGGCGCCCGTGCTCGTGATCTTAGCGGTTTTGCGCTATAGTGAGCTCGTGCTCGAATCCTTCGGAAAGAAAATGCATCTGTTTCCGAGGAGCGTGTGGTTCTGGGGTGTTGTGATCGGCATCCACATGGTCTGGGCGATCGCAAGGCTCTTTATCCCGGCGCTGCTGCCCCTGCCGCTGTCCTGAACGGACAGAATATCCCCGATGCTCTGCGCACCGGGGATTCTTTGTTGACATTCGCCTGAAAATATGGTACAATGAAACCATCATCCAACGGCAAAGGAGGCAAGCCCATGCAGACCTATATCCCCATCATTGCGCTGGTGTTTGAATGCGTAGGACTTGCAGTTTTTGCCGGGAGTCTCGTGTGCTGGCTGCGCACCCTCCTGCGAGCCCGGAAAGCCGGCATCCTCGATTACAGTATGTTTGCGCTGCATCCGCTGTTTCTGTTGTGTACGGTGTTTGCAGGGCTGCTGCTCTGGTCGGCGGTGCGGTACGTCCGTGCGGCGGATACGGAAGGGTTCCGGATGAGCATCGGGGCGGTCATCCTGTTTTTGTCGGTGCTGGTCTGGAATACGGGCTTTGTCACAAAGGAAGGGCTCTACATGACTGGCACGAAGTGCAACCCCCTCACGCTCCGGCGTGAAAACGGCTTGCTGCTCTTTTTGCCAAAGCGCCGGGACGTCCGTGTGTCCAAGCCCATTGTGTACGAGAATACGCCGGAAAACCGGGAAAAATTTGCATCGCTGATGCAAAGCAGCGAGCCATAAAGGAAGAATCATATGCTGAAAGATAAAATCGAAGCCCACCTCCTCGAAGTGCAGCGTCCGTCACGCTACAGCGGCGGTGAGGTCGGGCAGGTCATGAAGGACAAATCCAAGGTCGATGTGCGGTTTGCGTTCTGCTTTCCGGACATCTATGATGTGGGCATGAGCCACCTTGGGATGAAAATACTCTATTCGCTCATCAACGAGCGTGAGAATTACTGGTGTGAGCGTGTGTTTGCACCGTGGGAGGACATGGAGGAGATCATGCGCCGGGAGGACATCCCCCTCTATGCACTCGAAAGCCTTGACCCGGTGAAGGACTTTGACTTCATCGGCTTTACGCTCCAGTACGAGATGAGCTACACCTGCATCCTGAATATGCTCGATCTTGCAGGTGTACCCATTTTGCAGAAGGACAGGGGAGAGGCAATTGCGCCTATCGTCTGTGCAGGCGGTCCGTGCTGCTGCAATCCGGAGCCGCTGTGTGATTTCTTCGATCTGTTCATTCTGGGCGAGGGCGAGGAGGTCAACCTCGAACTCATGGACTTGTATAAGGATATGCGTGACGCCGGCAGCACACGTTCGGAATTTCTCCGGGCTGCTGCGAAAATTCCCGGTATCTATGTTCCCTCGCTCTATGACGTTGCCTACAACGAGGACGGCACAGTCTGTTCCGTGACTCCAAAGGACGGCGCTCCGGCAGTCGTACAGAAGCGTGTCATGACCGACATGGACAAGAGCTACTACCCGGATAACGTGGTGGTGCCGTTCATCGAAGTGGTGCATGACCGTGTTTCGGTCGAGGTGCTGCGTGGGTGCATCCGTGGATGCCGGTTCTGTCAGGCAGGCTTCCTGTACCGCCCGTTCCGTGAGAAATCGGCGGAAACCATCGTCCGGCAGGGCATTGCGCTTTGTGAGCATTCCGGCTATGACGAGCTTTCCTTGTCCTCACTCTCGACCTCCGATCATTCCCAGATCGAAGGCGTTCTTGACGGCTTGCTTGACTACACGGCGGACAGGCATATCAACCTCTCCCTTCCGTCGCTGCGCATTGACAATTTCTCGGAGTCCGTGCTGGAAAAGATCACGACCGTCCGCAAAAGCGGTCTGACCTTTGCCCCCGAAGCCGGAACGCAGCGCCTGCGTGACGTCATCAATAAGAACGTCACCGAGGACGAGGTCATGCGCACCTGTTCCATTGCCTTTCAGGGCGGCTACACGCAGGTCAAGCTCTACTTCATGATGGGACTCCCGACCGAAACGGACGAGGATATCGTCGGCATTGCAGATCTGGCGCAGAAGGTCGTGAACCTGTTCTACGACACGCCTGAACGTCCGAAGGGAAAATTGCAGGTGAGCATCTCGACGGCGACATTCGTGCCGAAACCGTTCACGCCGTTTGAATTCGAGCCGCAGACCGAAAAGGCGGAGATCATCCGCAAGCAGCAGGTGCTTCGTGCTGCCATCAAGTCCAAGAAGATCAAGGCAAGTATGCATATTTCCGACGTTTCCCAGATGGAAGCCGTCCTCGCACGAGGGGACAGGCGTCTGGGGGCTGTGCTGTATGACGTCTGGAAGGACGGCGGACATCTCGATGCGTGGGATGATTTCTTTGTGGCAGAGCGCTGGTATGCGGCGTTCGAGAAAAACGGCTTGGATCCGGCATTCTACGCAAACCGCAAACGCTCTTATGATGAAGTGATGCCGTGGGATCACCTGGATTACATGGTGTCCAAGAAATTCCTCATCCACGAGAATGAGAAAGCCCATGCCGAACAGACCACACCGCCCTGCCGTGATTTCTGCGGCGGCTGCGGCGCAAACCAGTGTCTGGGGAGAGCGTGCTTTCCGAAGAAGGAGGCGTGACCATGCAGGACTATCGAATCGTATTTGAAAAACGTGGGCGTGTCAAGTACATCTCCCACCTCGACCTGAACCGCTGTATGCTCCGTGCCGTGCGGCGATCGGGGCTCCCTGCGTGGTATACGGAGGGCTTCCATCCGCATATGTATCTGATGTTCCCCCTCGCCCTGTCCCTCGGTGCGGAGAGCACCTGCGAGGTCATGGACATCCGGCTGACGCAGGAAGTCCCGCCAGAGGAGATCCTCGCACGGCTGAATCCTGCACTTCCGGAGGGCTTGAAGGCGTATGAGGTGCGTGAGCCGAAGAACGTCACACAGGACATCGGCAGCGCCGAGTATGAGGTCACACTCGTGGGGGAGGACTTAGCGGCGAAGTGGGATGCGTTTTTGTCACAGGAGCAGATCCTCATCGAGAAAAAGACCAAAAAAGGCATGAAGGAGCTCGACATCAAGCCGAAGATCACCGTCACGGACGTTTCCGAAGCGGACGGGGCGCTGCACCTGACGCTGCGCCTGCCTGCCGGAAATGAGGGAAATATCAACGTTTCTGTCGTGACGGACGCCTTTGCGAAGTTCGCAGAGACCGGCGTTTTGGTCAGAAAAGTGCTCCGGACAAAAATTTTTTGCCTGGACGGAGCAGTTTTTTTCTAAAACCCCTTGCTTTTTTCTGAAAGATATGGTATGATATTAAGTGCATTTGAAATCCGTCGGGGTCTTTGTGTCCCGATGAGGGTTAATGCCAAAGCGTGGGACTTCCCACACAAGACATTAAATCGGTTCATCCTCTGACGTGAGGGCGTCTGTGAAGGCTTTCAGACCCCACGGCAGTTTTTCCGGCAATGCTGAGCCGGGAAGATGGGCGGCGTGAATGAAGAATCGGAAATTTTTGGAGGTAAAGAAAATGGATGCACTCAAGAAGATCAGCGAAACCAGCATGAAGGAAAATGCACCCCAGGTAGAGATCGGTGATACCGTTAAGGTACACGTTCGCATCAAGGAGGGTGACAAGAGCCGTATTCAGGTGTTTGAGGGTACTGTCATTGCCAAGAAGCATGGCGGCATCAGCGAGACTTTCACCGTTCGCCGTGTAGCACATGGCTGCGGTATCGAGAGAGTATTCCCGCTGCACAGCCCGGCAGTGGATAAGGTAGAGCTGGTTAGACACGGTAAGGTTCGCAGAGCGAAGCTGTACTACCTGCGTGACAGAGTTGGTAAGGCAGCCAAGGTCAAGGAGCTTATCTGAGGCGCATAAGCGCACAAGCAAGAAGTACGGGAGGCGGGAGCAGCACGCTCCCTGCCTCTATCGGTTCTTGCACAGTTTATGCTGCAAAAGAGGAAACGGGGATGCAGCGGCATCTCCGGTTTTTTTATACAGGATCCTTTTGGGATCCGTGGCAAATCCTAACAGAAAGGGTGGAGAAACATGGAGCAGAACGAAACCATCACCAATGAATCCACGGAAACTGCCGCAGAGGAGACCACAGCGGCAGAGGTAACAGAAACAACCGAAACGGCTCCCGTTTCCGAACCGGCTTCCGATGCCGAAGAAACCTCTGCGGAGGAGACTTCTGAGGAGGAGCCTGCCAAGGTAGACTGGTTCAGCGAGATCCTGGAGATCCTGGAAACGATGCTGATCTCGGTTTTCTCGATCTTGCTGATTTTTTCGTACCTGATGCGCCCTGTCACCGTTGACGGCAGATCTATGGTGCCGACACTGTATGACAAGGATCGTCTGGTGATGTTCCGCCTGCTGTACCGTCCGACAGTCGGGGATGTGGTGGTCGTGAACGATCACGGCGGTCATATCTTCTCCGGCGACCTCGTGGTGGACAGCGGCTATTCCCTGAATGAATGCATCATCAAGCGTGTCATTGCGACCGCAGGACAGAAGGTGCTCGTCGATGCCGACAAGGGCGAGGTCTATGTGGATGATGTGCTCCTCAATGAGCCCTACATCAACGAGCTGACCTACACCAACGATCATGCATTCGAGTACCCGATCGTCATTCCGGAGGGCTATGTGTTTGTCATGGGCGACAACCGCAATCACTCCACCGACAGCCGCAGCGCTGCCGTTGGTCTGGTGGACGTTGATGACGTGATGGGCAAGGCATACTTCCGCTATGTCGCTGCGAAGGATGATGTGACCGGCGAACAGCTCGGCAGCATCGGATTTGTAAAATGACCTCGCAGGAGGAGGTTTCATGCGAGAATACATTCGTTTTTCCAGGAACCGTAAAGTACATGGCATCATCGGTATCCTTGTGGATATTCTGGATTATGCACTGCTGACACTGTTCTGCATCATTCTGCTGTGCATTTATGTGTTCCATTTTGCCGCAGTACAGGGAGATTCCATGCTTCCGACCCTCCAGGACGGCGACCAGCTCCTTGTCAATGCAATTGACCGGGATCCTGCGCCTGGGGAGATCGTCATCATCAGCGCCTCGACTGTGGGGCTTTTGCATGAGGACGGCTCGCCCTATGAGATCGAGGGACTGCATAAGGTCATTGTCAAGCGTGTGATCGCTGTCGGCGGTCAGGAGCTGGACTTTGATTTTGATAGCGGCGCTGTGTATGTGGACGGCGTGGAATTGTCCGAGCCGTATATCAACACCATGACCAACCGTCCGGTGATGAATGCGGCATTTGAATATCCGATCACGATTCCGGAGGGCTTTGTCTTTGTGATGGGTGATAATCGTGAAGTATCCAAGGACAGCCGTTACGGCGATGTCGGACTGATCCCTCTGTCCCAGATCGAAGGCTCTGTCCTGCTGCGTTTGCAGCCGAGCTTCGGCAGGGTCGAGTGAGGATCGCAGAAAGGAGTACGCCGTATGGCGGATATTAAGATCGGGAATATCCAGTGGTTCCCCGGTCACATGACCAAAACAAAACGTATGATCGCCGCCAATCTGTCCCTCGTGGACGGTGTGGTGGCGCTGCTTGATGCCCGGATCCCGCTGTCAAGCTGCAATCCGCAGCTCACGGAGCTGATGCATTCCAAGCCCTATATGGTGCTGCTCAACAAAGCAGACGTGGCTGACCCCAATCTCACGGCACAGTGGGTGCGGTATTACCAGAAGCAGGGCATCCCGGCGCTGGCTGTGGACTGCATCAGCGGCAAGGGGACAAAGCAGTTTTTGCCCGTTGTCAAGGAGCAGATGCTCGGTGAGCTTCTGGCAAAGCGCCAGAAAGCCGGTATGGTCGGCAGACCCATCCGCCTGATGATCGTGGGCATTCCGAATGTCGGAAAATCGTCTTTTATCAATAAGATGGCAAAGTCCAAGCGTGCCAAGGTCGAGGATCGCCCCGGCGTGACACGCACCAAGCAGTGGGTCAGAGTGGACGAGCAGACCGAATTTCTCGATATGCCGGGCGTTCTCTGGCCGAAATTCGATGACGAGGAAGTCGCGCTGCGTCTGGCATTTACCGGTGCCATCCGGGATCAGGTGCTCGATATCGAGGCGCTTGCGATGCTCCTGCTCGAATACCTGCATGAGAATTACCCGAAATCCCTCCTCGACCGCTATAAGCTCGAAACCGAGGAGACCGAGGGCGACAAGCTCCTGGAGCTTGTGGGCAGAAAGCGTGGAATGCTGCTTTCCGGGGGTGTCGTGAATACCGAACGGGCAGCCATCACCGTGCTCGATGATTTCCGTGGCGCCAAGCTCGGACGCATCACCCTCGAAGCACCGCCCAAAGGAGCCGATGCATGAGAGAGGATACCCGCCTGCGCCGTCAGGCAATGCTCGACTATGACGACGCCATGCGCGCGCAGTTCGGCGTGATCTGCGGCGTGGATGAAGCCGGGCGTGGACCCCTTGCCGGGGATGTGTACGCCGCTGCTGTGATTTTGGGCGAAAACCACGGGATCGAAGGGCTCGACGACAGCAAGAAGCTTTCTGAAAAGCGCAGAGAAGCGCTGTTTGATGTGGTACAGGAGCGTGCGGATGCCTGGTGTATTGCCACCGCTTCCGTTGCCGAGATCGAGGAGCTCAATATCCTGAATGCGGCAATGCTTGCGATGCAGCGTGCCGTGGAGGGCTTGCAGATGCAGCCGGCTTACGTGCTCGTGGACGGCAACCGGTTTCCGCCGCTGCAAATTCCAGGCGAGACCGTCGTCAAGGGCGATGCCACCAGCGCATCCATTGCGGCTGCCTCCATCCTTGCAAAGGTGGCACGAGACCGCTATATGCTCGGACAGGCGGAGCTCTATCCGCAGTATGGCTTTGAGAAGCACAAGGGCTACGGCACTGCGGCGCACTGCGCTGCACTCCGGGAATTCGGCCCCTGTCCGATCCACCGCCCGTCCTTTTTGAAGAAGATCCTATGAATAAGCGTGAGATCGGCGCTATGGGAGAAACGGCTGTCTGCCGTTATCTCGAAGAACGTGGATATACCATCCTTGAGCGCAATTTTACTGCCGCCCGTGTCGGCGAGATCGACATCATCGCCAGCAAGGGCGAGGAGCTGCATTTTGTGGAGGTCAAGAGCCGGAAGATCGGCTCTATGGTGTCCGGCGTGGAGTCGGTGACGCTGCGAAAGCAGAAGCGTATCATTGCCACGACGTACTATTATTTTAAGCGGTATGATATGAATGAAGGAGACTGGTATATCCGTTACGACATCGCCACCGTCAATTTGTGGAAGGGGCGTGTCATTGACATTGATTATCTTGAAGCGGCGTTCGATGAGACTGACATCGATCTGAGCGACGTTTCATGGTATTAGCCAAATCTACATTGCATCTGATGATGCAGAAAGGGGTAGTTTATGAACTACAAAAGCACAAGAGATTCGAGCCTGAACGTCACCAGCGCACAGGCAATCGCACAGGGCATCTCCGCAGACGGCGGTCTGTTTATTCCGGAGAGTATTCCGCAGATCACCATGGAGGAACTCAAGGCTCTGGCTGGCATGAGCTATAAGGAGCGTGCCAATGCTGTGTTTGCGAAGTTCCTGACCGATTTTACACCCGATGAGATCGAATACTGCACCAGCGGTGCATACAATACCCAGAATTTTGATACCGAGAATATCGCAGAGCTCACCCCGGCATTCGGCAATGCGAATATTCTTGAGCTGTGGCATGGTCCGACCTGCGCCTTCAAGGACATGGCGCTCCAGATCCTGCCGTACCTGCTGACCACCTCCCTGAAGAAGAATGGTGAGGACAAGAAGGTCGTGATCCTCGTTGCCACCTCCGGTGACACCGGCAAGGCTGCACTCGAAGGCTTCAAGGATGTTCCCGGCACCGAGATCATGGTATTCTATCCGGATCACGGCGTATCCTCCATGCAGAAGCGCCAGATGGCTACCCAGGAGGGCAGCAATGTCGGCGTTTGCGCCATCGAGGGCAACTTCGACGACTGCCAGAACGGCGTCAAGATGATCTTCACCGACAACACAGTCAAGGAGAAGCTCGCAAAGAACGGCAAGATGTTCTCCTCCGCAAACTCCATCAACTGGGGCAGACTTGCTCCCCAGATCATCTACTACGTTTCCGCTTACGTGGAGATGGCAAAGCGTGGCGAGATCACCTTCGGCGACACCGTGAACGTTGTCGTTCCGACCGGCAACTTCGGCAACATCCTCGCTGCTTACTACGCAAAGAACATGGGCGTGCCGATCGGCAAGCTGATCTGCGCTTCCAATATCAATAAGGTGCTCACCGACTTCATTGAGACCGGTGTGTACGACAGAAACCGTGACTTCTATGCCACCGTTTCCCCGTCCATGGATATCCTCATCTCCTCCAACCTGGAGCGTCTGCTCTACATCCTCACCGGCGGTGACGATGCACAGATCCGTGACTGGTTCGGCAAGCTCGCCAAGGACGGCAAGTATGAGGTAACGGACGAGATCAAGGCGAAGCTCCAGGCTGACTTTGTCGGCGGCTTCTGCGACGACGCAGACACCAAGAAGACCATCCACGACTTCAAGGCGCAGTACGGTTATACCTGCGATACCCACACCGCAGTTGCAGTCAAGGTGTACCTCGACTACATCGCAAAGACCGGCGATACCACCAAGACCATCATCGCTTCCACCGCTTCTCCCTACAAGTTCAGCGCAAGCGTGCTGGAGGCGATCGAGGGTGCGCAGTCCGCTGCGGACGAGTATGAGCAGGTCGCACACCTTGCAGAGGTTTCCGGTCTCCCGATCCCGCAGTCCCTGGCAGCCCTCAAGGACAAGCCGGTTCGCTTCTCTGAGGTCATCGAGAAGCAGAACATGGAATCTTACGTACTCACTAAGCTCGGCATTACGGAGTAACGCATGAGCCTGTACGTACTCGGCGATACCCACCTGTCACTCGGTGTTCCCGGAAAGCCGATGGATATTTTCGGCGGCTGGGAGAACTATATGCAGCTGATCGAGCAGAATTGGCGCAGAGTGGTGGCACCGGAGGATACCATCGTACTTGCAGGGGACATTTCCTGGGGCATGACGCTGGAGGAGGCAAAGGCGGATTTCGCTTTCCTGCACGCCCTCCCCGGCACCAAGATCATTCTCAAAGGAAACCACGATTACTGGTGGAATTCCATGAAAAAAATGAACGACTTCTTCGCAGCAAACGGCTTCGATTCGCTGCATATCCTGCATAACAACTGCTATGCCTACGAGGGGCTCGGCATCTGCGGCACACGGGGATGGGTCAACGTACCCGGTGAGACCGGTGCAAAGAACGATAACCCCGAACAGACCCTCGACGGCGATACCAAGGTGCTCCTGCGTGAGGAGCAGCGCCTGCGGGTGTCGCTCCAGGCAGCACAGAAGCAGGGGCTCAAGCCCGTCGCTTTTCTGCATTATCCGCCAATCTACTGGAATAACCGCAATGAACTGATCGTCAAGGCACTGCATGATTTTGGCGTGGAGGACTGCTATTACGGCCATCTCCACGGTGCTCAGACCCATGCCCGTGCGGAGAAAAGTGTCGTGGACGGCATTACGTACCATTTGATTGCTGGTGATTATTTACAATTTGTTCCAGAAAAAATATGCTGATTTTGTTTTATATGTAGAAGTCTGACAGGACTTTCAAAAATGTATAGAAATCTTACGGCAGATATGCTATAATAAATTGTATGTGCAGCGCAGCAGAGTATGTTGTCTGATGATCGCTGCAAGCTTCCCCGTTCGGGGAGACCTGAAATTGAATTTGGAGGATCCTAAAATGAGCTTAAAATCCACTGAAAGAACAGAAGTGAATACCGTCGAGATGGTATTCGAGGTAGGCCCTGAGCAGTTCGAGACTGCCATCGAGAAGGCATACCAGAGAGTCAAGAAGAACATTTCCATCCCTGGCTTCCGTAAGGGCAAGGTTACCAGAAAGATGGCTGAGATGCGTCTCGGTGAGGGCGTTTTCTTTGAGGAAGCTCTCAATGATCTCATCAACGAGGAGCTGACCCCTGAGCTGCTGAAGGCTGACTTCGAGCTGGTAGACCGTCCGCAGGTTGACGCAGAGAAGATCTCCAAGGAGGAGGGCGTTGTCTTCAAGGCAATCTGCATCACCAAGCCTGACGTAAAGATCGAGAACTACAAGGGCATCAAGGCTTCCAAGGCTGTCCGTGAGGTTACTGAGGCTGACGTAAACACCCAGGTTGACCTGCTCCGCCAGAGAAATGCACGTCTGGTTTCTGTTGATGACAGAGCAGCACAGATGGGCGACGAGGTCAATATCGACTTCGAGGGCTTCTTCGGCGATGTTGCATTCGAGGGCGGCAAGGGCGAGCAGTTCCCGCTCAAGCTCGGTTCCGGTCAGTTCATCCCCGGCTTCGAGGATCAGATCGTTGGCAAGAACGTTGGCGACGAGTTCGACGTTGTTGTGACCTTCCCGGAGAACTACCAGATGGAGGACTACGCAGGCAAGGAAGCTACCTTCAAGTGCAAGCTCAACGGCATTACCATCGAGGAGCTGCCGGAGGCTGATGACGAGTTCATTCAGGATTCCACTGAGTTCGAGACTCTGGAGGCTTTCAAGGAGGACGCTAAGAAGAACCTGGAGACCTCCGCACAGCGTGAGGCTGAGACTGCATTCGACAATGCGATCATGGATGCCCTCATCAAGATGGTTGACGTTCCGATCCCGAACGTTATGTACGAGCACAGACTCGACAGCATCGTTGCAAACTTCGAGAATATGCTCCAGCAGCAGGGCATGAGCCTGGATCTCTACCTCCAGTACACCGGCATGGATATCAACGACTTCCGTGAGACCAACCGTGATCGTGCTGAGAACGAGGTCAAGCTCCGTCTGGCTCTGGAGAAGATCGCAGATCTCGAAAATATCCAGATCTCTGACGAGGAGATCAACGACAGCCTGAAGGACATCGCTGAGGCTAACAAGATGAACGTTGAGGAAGTAAAGCGCCGTCTGCCGATGGGCGAATACATCATGGATATGCGTGTGACCAAGGCAATCGAGCTCGTAAAGGCAAACGCTGAGATCGTTGACGAGGCTCCGGCTGAGGAGAAGGCTGACTGATCCTGACGTATCCTAACGCATAACGTATAACACTGCTGCGTGAGCGAACTTTACCCGTTCGCTCACGCTTTATCCCCGAGGAGACCCTCGGTGCATGAAGGAAAGGATGAGGCGAAGTGTTTAGAGAAATGAATACGCTGGTACCGTATGTTGTTGAGCAGACCAGCCGTGGAGAGCGTTCCTACGATATCTACTCCCGACTGCTCAATGACCGTATTATCATGCTGCATGAGGATGTCAATTCCGCATCTGCAAGCGTGATCGTCGCACAGCTCCTGTATCTGGAGAGCCAGGATCCTGAGAAGGATATTGCGCTGTATATCAACAGCCCCGGCGGTTCCATCACAGACGGCATGGCGATCTATGACACCATGCAGTATATCAAGTGCGATGTCTCTACCATCTGCATCGGTATGGCAGCTTCCATGGGTGCATTCCTGCTGACCGCAGGCGCACCGGGCAAGCGCTTTGCACTGCCAAATTCGGAGATCATGATCCACCAGCCCCTGATCGGCGGCGGCGGTATCTCCGGTCAGTGTACGGATATCAAGATCCATTCCGATCACCTCGTCAGAACCCGTCAGAAGATGAACGAGATGCTCGCAAAGCATACCGGTCAGCCGCTGGAAGTCATCGAGCGTGATACCGAGCGTGACAATTATATGACTGCTGCCGAGGCACAGGCATATGGTCTGATCGACAAGGTCATCGATAAGAGGTAAGGACGAATGGCGGATTTTAACAATTTCAGTTCCTTCAAGGTCTGCAATTTCTGCGGTAAGGGCGAGGATAAGGTCATGAGTATGTTCTCCGCAGGTATCTACAATATCTGCGATGAGTGCGTCTGCACCTGCTATGACATGATCTTCGGGCCGCAGGGGACCCGTTCCGAAAAGAAACGCAATGAGGACAAGAAAAAGAAGAAGGAAAACAAGCCCTTCAAGCTTCTGCGTCCGGCGGAGATCAAGGCAGTTCTTGACCAGTATGTGGTGGGTCAGGATCTGGCGAAGATCACACTTTCCGTTTCTGTTTACAACCATTACAAGCGCATCATGAGCCAGGATAACGGCGATGATGTGGAGCTGCAAAAGAGTAATGTCCTGCTCCTCGGTCCTACCGGTGTCGGCAAGACCTTCCTGGCGCAGTCTCTGGCAAAGATCCTCGATGTGCCGTTTGCGATCGCTGATGCGACCACCATTACCGAGGCTGGTTATGTCGGCGATGACGTGGAGAATGTGCTCCTGCGTCTGATCCAGGCAGCGGATTTCGACATCGAAGCTGCCGAGCGTGGCATCATCTATATCGATGAGATCGACAAGATCGCCAGAAAGTCCGAGAATACGTCGCTGACCCGTGATGTTTCCGGTGAGGGCGTTCAGCAGTCCCTCCTGAAGATTATCGAGGGCACCGTTTCCAACGTACCTCCGCAGGGCGGCAGAAAGCACCCGAATCAGGAGTGCATCCAGATCAACACCAAGAATATCCTGTTCATCTGCGGCGGTGCATTTGACGGCTTAGAAAAGTGCATCCAGAAGCGCCTTCAGCCTTCTGGTCTGGGATTTGGTGCGGATGTGGCTTCCAAGAAGGAAATGATGGAGAACATCTTCACAAAGGCAATTCCGCAGGATCTGGTGAAATTCGGCATGGTGCCGGAGCTTGTCGGCAGACTGCCGGTCATTACCGCACTCGACCAGCTCGACGAAAAGGCGCTTGTCAGCATCCTGACCGAGCCGAAGAATGCCCTCGTCAAGCAGTATGTCAAGCTGTTCAGCTATGATGACGTGCAGCTTGAGGTCGAGCCCGATGCGCTCACGGAGATCGCAAAGAAGGCGATCGACCAGAATACCGGTGCCCGTGGACTGCGTTCCATCATGGAGGGCATCCTGATGGATAGTATGTTCAACCTGCCGACCTACACCAATATCGGCAAGGTGCGCATCACTAAGGATTGCGTGACGAACGGCGCAAAGCCTATGCTGACTGACCGCCGTGGCAAGCCTGTGACGCAGTGGTAAACGATATAATTGCATAGCCAGAAAGCCACACCACATACTGTGTGGCTTTTTGTTTTTTGAGGTGGAATGCCATGACAGGGTTTTCGATGACAGCAGAACAGGCGAAATTACGTCTGATTGAAGCGTTTTACAGGGGCATGGGCGGCGACGACCATTTGCGTGAGCTGCTGAAAATGAACGTCGCACCGCTCTATGTCCAGGTGCGCCGGACGATCATCACCTACACCGCAGACTGGACTGCCTGGGCGATCGTGGAGCATCCGGAAAAGGTCCGGAAAACTGAGTGGATCACGGAATATAAGGACGACCGGGAAAATCTCTTTTCGACCCCCGGTTACTATATGCCAAGAGGTTCCAAAAGGATGGTGCCACGCCGCCAGGTCAAGCACCCCTATACAAAGGATACGATCGAGTATGTCGTTGACCGCCGTGAAAAGCAGAATGGTACGCAGTCTGCTTCGCAGGAGATCGTGCAGGCAGGAAGCTTTGATCAGAAAATGACCGATTGGCTGACAACGCTTCCGGCTGCGGCGGAAATAGTTCCCGATATTCCGCAGGAAACCTGCCCGGTCATTCCGACCGAAACGATCGCAGACATGGAACAGTCGCTTGCGCAGGCGGTGGAAAAAGCCTGCCATGCCGCCGTGACCGGAAATCGCCATGTCGATCTGCGGCTCACGCCCGACCAGCAGGTGCAGGAGCAGACGCTCCTGATTCCGGTCTACCGTGCGAAATGCAGTGTGCAGGGGGTGCATTACGAGGCATTTATCAGCGGCATGGATGAAACGAAATATCATCTGCCGACACTTCCACCCACGAAAGCCCAGCAGCGTTTTGCAAACGAGGGCGAGCAGATCCGCAAGGCGCTTGACGACCGAAAAAAATCGTGGAACGACGAAATGCAGCGCCACAGGAGAGCCTGCGATGCCGCCTGCGCCGAGCTTCGCAAAGAGATCGAAACCATCCGGTCACAGGCGTTTTCGGCGGCGGAGGACGTGGAGAATGCGGAATTCAAGCATCATTGCAAGATCTTTGGCTGCATGGCTGCGATCATTGTCCTTGCGATCATTTTCATGGCGTGCATGACATCGTCGCTCCCCGATCTCGTGCGATATGCGGCGATGCTGATCTGCGTGGCGGTTCAGGTGCCGCTGGGATTGTTCCTGTACCGGAATTTCCAGAGGAGCCAGCAGGATTACGCCGCAAGCAAGTCGCAGCGCAAACGGATGCAGCAGGATGAGGAAGCCCGCATTGAACCGGTCAGAGCACAGATCGACCGCTTGCAGGCGGAATGCGAAGCCGACCTTGCCAAGCTCCGCCAGGAAGCCGAAGCCGATCTCTGTGAACAGAAAGACCGTCTGGAATCCGAACGGGAGCCATTACCGCCGCCGGATCCGGAGATCATCGCCGCACTGCGTAATACTGCCATTTCCGAGGAGGAGCGCCTGGAACGCATCTGGCAGATCATGGAGATGAATGCGCTTCGCATCTGACAGGCAGGGCAGAATGGCATTTTTGTGCAGATTTGCTGTGAAACCGAAAATTACCGCTTGCATTTCTGATGAATATATAGTATAATAGTATCATAGATGAAAAACTGTGAAGGTGTACCCGTACCCCATTCAGAAGGGAGGCATACTATGCCGGAACGAAAGAAAAACGTAACTGAAATGATCCCGACAGTTCCGCTGCGTGGAACCGTTGCATTTCCGCATATGATCATGCATTTTGATGTGGCAAGGGAGATGTCTGTCAAGGCTGTGGAGGAAGCTCTGCACGGCGACAGACGGCTGTTCCTGGTCGCACAGCGTGATGTATTTGATGAGAACCCAGAGGAGAAGGATCTGTTCTCCATCGGCGTTGTTGCCGAGGTCAAGCAGACCCTCAAGACTCAGGACGACACCGTCCGCATTCTGGTCGAAGGTCTGTACCGTGCCAAGGTCAGATCCATTGAGAACCGGGATGGCGTGCTCGTCACAGACGTGCGCCGTCTGCCGCTGAATGCTCACGAGAAGGACGACGTGGAGATCGAGATGCAGGCACTCATGCGTGCTGTCAAGGACGTGTACGAGCGCTATGCCAAGCTCTTTCCCCGGATGCCCCGTGAGATCCTGGTCGGTGTGATGTGCCAGGACGACCCGATGAGCTTGTATGAGGAGATCGTGTTCAACACGATGTTCGATTTCAAGGACAAGCAGATTTTGCTGGAGGAGAATCACCTCTATGCGAGATTGCAGCT
>CACXGK010000148.1 GCA_902767115.1 uncultured Ruminococcus sp. | reverse complement strand
TGCCTCGCGGCAATTGTACTGGTTGCTGCGCTTGTCGTACAGCTCGATGCCGCTTTCCTGCGCCTTTTCCAGCCGCAGCAGTTCGCGAATCGCAGAGATATTATTCCGCACACGCTCCGACGGATTATCCGCATAGAAAATCTCCGGCAGATTCTGGTCTTTGGGCAATGAAGAAATACCGCCGTGCCGCTGCAATGCCGATTGTCTGCTGTAAATATCCTCGAAGCTCAGTCCGCGCTCCTTGACCTCATTTTCCAGGTTCGCAAGTGAGTTTCTGAGATCATCGCGCGACAGGGGTTTGCCATACTCGTACACATACAGCGAGCCGATGGGATGCTCATAGCCGTCCGCCATGATTTCGCCGATGCTCCAGCCGTCACGCCCGCGTGACCGCACTTGCAGCATTCCGAGATCATGTTTGCGCGAAAAATCGTTCAGGATGCCGCGCAATTCCGGCGTTTTGTCCTCTGCCGCAAGCTGCTCCGGTTCGTCCTCCGGCTCCACAGGCGCCTGCGGTGTCAGCTCGACGCGGTTGCCGTTTTTGTCATCGTACATGGTCAGATTGCGTTCTGCGCTTGCTGCATTTTTCAGGTTTTGCAGGAAGTTTTCCTCCAGCGCAGAGCGAAGGTTTTTGTCCACATTTCCATGCTCATCCTCGACGTGCTCGTAGACTGTCCCATAGGGCGGCACCCCGTCCTGCTGGTATTCGAGCATCTCCACGCGCCGGTTTTCATGGTCAAGCCGGAACGTAAAATCCGGATCGTGCATCAAATCGCCGTTCTGGATGTAGAAGGTCGTGAAGCTGTACACATTGTCCCCCAGATACTCGACCGACAGCGGCTCCCAACCGGACGCATCGTCCAGCGTGCCGTAGCGTTCGTAAGTGTGTTCACCGCTTGCCATATCCGGAAACTGCTCACAAAACTGCGTGTAAAGCTGTTCCGCGCGTGTCAGTCTGCCGCGTTTGGGGGCAGGGGTTTCAGTCTGTGAAGCTTCTTTCGCTGTCTGATTGGTGTCGATTACTTCCTCGCCAAGAAACTCCCCCTCACGCAGGAGCGTATCCCTGTCCAGATTCATCGTGGTCGTGTACGCCGCGCCGGTGGAAGTCTTGCTCGTGGTCGAAACAGTCACGTCATTCGGATAGATGCCCTCCAGCGCCGTCACGGTGTACTCTCTGTGCTGATAGCGGAATCTGTCACCGACTGCAAGGCTGTCCGGATTCCTGTGATTTGCTGCAACCTCCACCGGAAACGGTTCATCCTCAAAAATAACAGAGCGCTCGTATTTGGCGACCTTCTCCTCCATGGAAAGCGGATCGTGTCCGATCTGGATCATCTGCTGCGTGTTGGCACGCTCCAGGATTTCCGCAAAACGTCCCGTGATCGACCGGCTGTTCCAGTCGCGTTCAAACTTTTCGCGCTGCGTTCTGGCATCCTCCTGAATGCGCATCAGATCGCCGTCCGGCAGATGCGCACGGTCGTAGATGGTCATTTTTCCCTCCGGCGAAATGTGCGCCACGGTCGGGAAATCGTTGGTTTCCGGGTCCGTCCGGGAGGTGTCATAATAGGTGATGCCGTTCCCGAACAGTCCGGCATGGATGTGGCTTTCGTTTGCCTGCGGTGCGGCTCTGTGCCATTCGGCGGTATTCTTGTAGACGCGCTCGCTGAAAATGCCCGTCAGCGGGAAATCCCCCTCGTAATGTTCAACCCGATGCGCTGCCGTATTCAGGACAGCAAAGCCGTCATACCCTTGCGCAAGATACTGGTGTCCGTCCTCGACCGCTTCCTCCAAAGTTGGATAATCCTTCTTGTCATCGTCGCCGGTGTCCTCGTCATAGGTCACAAGCTGATAAATTCTCGGCTGTTCGTTCTGTGTTCCCGTTATGCCAAGCGTCTCTGCTTTCAGATTTTCCAATCCCGACAGATCGGCATCCTCCTCTGTCAGCGCCCGGAACGCTGCATAGTCCGTGACCTCCACAACATTTTCCTGCACCGTGCCAAGAATTTGCGCCGCCGCAAAGCCGAAATCCGGCGCGTTTTCGGTCTCCCAGACACCGCCGTCCACCATCGTCATTTCCGCATCAAAAATAGCGAAATCAATGCCGGCATCCGACCGCATCAGCTCAACAAAGCGTTCGCCGTCCGTTGTCATGTAGGCAGTCTCGGTCGTGTGTTCGGGCTGCGGAGCCACCTTTCCCATCGGGATGCGGAATTCTTCCAGAACTGCCAGCGCCTGCTCACGAATCTGTGCATTTTCCGGCGTGTCCGGATGCTCCCGCAGCTCATACTGCGCCGAACGAATGCGCTGGTCAATGTCCTCCTGCGTGATGTAGGTGTTTTCCGCAATCATGCGTGAAATCCGCTTTGCGACCTCGTTCCATTTCATCGAAGCGCTGCATTTTGCATCCTTGCCAAAGACGTCAAACGTCAGGGAAATGCCCTTCGCACTGTGCCATTCATCATAGCCGCCTGCGCAGAACCCGCCCTCTCCGTATTCACGTTTCAGGAATGCGATGATCTCCGGATTGGTGTGCTGCTCCTTGAAAAAGGCAGCGATACGGAATTTTCCGCCGCCGTGAGAGCGCAGCAGATTGTCCTTCTGATCGTCCGAAATGAAGAACAGCGGCTTGTAAACAAAATCCGGCTGCGTGATGAAATCAGCCCGATCGATCTGCAAATCTGTGAGCTGCTGCAAGAGCTTTTCGGGCTTCTGGTACCACGGAACGATGCCGGGATTCTCCCGATACTTTGCGACAAAGCTTTGCATCCGGTCAATGGTTCCCTGCAAGAGTTCCGGTGTTTTCAACGCTGCGATCACTTTCTCCTCCGCGTCCGGGAACACGCCCTCCGTCCAATCCTCTGCGAGAATCGGCTCCTCCTGTATGTCCCGGTCAAGGAACAACAGCGCATCCGAAATGTCCTTCAGCTCGTTCTCCTCCGCGTGGTCGATATGCACCTGATCGCAGAACGTTCCACTTTGCAGCATCGCGGAAATACGCTCCGCCGCCTGCTCCCAGGTCAGATGCGCTTGCCCCTGGTCGGGGAATGCAGACGCTCCAAGCGCTGCCGTGATGCCGTCCTTGTCAAACCATGCAGCGTACTCGGTCAGGTCGCTCAGAATGTACCCACGCCCGTCCTGCCCGAATTCCTCGCGCAGGAAAGCCGCATTGTCCTCGACAGATTTGCCTTTCTGGAAATATGCCACGATGCGCTCCAGAGAGCGCGGATCACTTGCACCGCCGCGCAGGATGTGGTCAAACATCTCCGGTGTCGGCTTCGCTGCGTCAACAAGTGACAGCTGACTGTCTTGGAAACGGGTGGAATGGTGCTGATTCAAGGGTTCGGCATCGCCATAGAGAGTAAGCTGTACATCATCAGCATCTTCCGGAATGCGCGCCGCAAGCTCCGTCGGGATTCTTGACACATTCGCCTGCATCGCCCTTGCAACCATCGCCGGGACAGCACTCAGCTCATGATCCGGCTCGACGATATACCTGTCCGATGTTTCACGCACAATACACTCCAAATTAGCGTTATGATAGACGTTGGCGAGCACATCATCCTGCCCAATCTCCATCTTCCATACGCCATCATCGCTTGTAATTGTAACATCCTTGCCCTCGAAAAACTTGCGGACAACATCATCGAGGGTAAGGATGCGCTCCTGTTTCGGCGGATTCAGCGCAAAGACCTTTTCCATCAGCAGGACGTAGCCAGCATCCCGGAGCTTTTGCAGTGCGCCCTCATCATCCGATGGAATCCGTGCAACCTCATTTTCAACCGGAACACCCAGCACCGCCGCCGCATTCTGAATGTCCTTGCCGCGCACTTCGTAGGAATCTCCGACAAGTCGGAGGGAGATTGGTTCGTTGTCCCGTGTTTGAGGAACATCCATTGCAAGCGGCTTTATTTCCACGTTATACTTGTATTTTGCAACCACTGAAAGCCCCTTTTCTGCCACGATGGGATTGCCAAATCGTGCCGTCAGTGCCTGCCGGATCTCGTCCTGCAACTTGACAGAATCCTCCCAGCCGTCCTGCTTGGTATCCTCGAAAATCTGAACGATCTCATTCGCACCATCTTCGCTGATGACCGGGATCTCGTCAAGTAAGCCCTGCACTGTAGATTCCTCGATAATTCTGTCATATTCGCGCTTGATGAGAGAAAGCATTGCACCGCCGATCTCCTCGAATGTGACGGCTTTGACCGCATTTCCCATTGTCGCAATAACGGAATGGGCATCCCGTTTCACATCATAGGCATAACCGCGGCTTGTTTTGCTGTCATTCAGAAAACCGAGCAAGCCCTTTCCGAGGTCGGCGCGAATGTCCTCACCAGCATGAAAACGCCGCGCCAGTTCATACAGTTCCGGCTCACGCATTCCGCCGCCATAAATCGCCTTTTCGGAGGGATGATGCTTCTCCGGATACCCTTTTTGGAACAGGATATATCCCATATCCTCCAGCTCATCCCATGAGAACGACTGCTGTGCAAGTCCCGGCGCAAGATCTTCCTTCATGAATTCCTGCTCAGTTTCCGTGAGCTGAAGCTTTCGCTTTGTGACCGCAAGCGAAGCCATCGGCTGCAATTGCGAGATTCCCTTTTTCGCAAGCCAGTCCGGATAGGACATCTCCACCGGTTTCGACAGCCGCCCGTCTGCGAGCACATCGTAATCCACCACACGCTCAAAGCCAACGGTATCCGCAATCTGCCGCATCGCACGCATAAACAGTGGATCCTCGCAGAAAACTGCCGAACGTGTAAAATCCGTTACCAGTGAATTCTTCCCGTTGCGGACGTGGAGAAGATCTGCATCTGCCATCCGATCTTTGCAAGAAACACCCAGCGTCAGCCGCGCATAGGGCATACCGTCAGGATTCAGCGCAGCTTCGCTGTTATATGGTTCACTGCGCAGTTCCTGAAACCGTGTCAGCGCTTCATCGAGGGTATCATACTTTTCCAATGCAGAGCGTTCCGGCTCGTTATTTGCCCATGTTTTGAGGTCTTTGATGACATAGAACCGAAATCTGTCCTGCATGGTCTTGTAGAACTCCGCCATCTCCGTAAATCCGCCGCGATCCACATAGTACGCCGTTCCATCCGGTACGGTAATGACATCACTCATCGAAAGACTGCGCCCTGTGAAACCCTCCGGTTTCGCGCCGGTATTCAGGTCACTGTAAATGCACTCCAGCTTGCCCTGAACCGTTTCACCGGGAATCGCATCCCAGTCGCCCGTGTAAACAAGATCGTAGTCCTCTACATTTAGTCCCCGATCCTTGTTTTCCGCATAGCGCTCGAACCGGATGCCGTGATACTGCTCATCATCCTTGATCTGGTACACCTGAAAATGAGCCGTATTTTCCGCCTTGATCTGCTCCCGCAATGCCTCTGCCTGCTGCTGCAATTTCGGGAGCATCGCAGCCGTTTCAGCAATCTTCGCATAGTCCTTGTCCGGCTGCTCCATGAGGAAACGCATCTGCTGCTCCTGCTCCGCGATCTGGATTTCTACGCGGTCAAGCTCCTTTTCCGCCGGCGTTTTCAAAGAATACAGATAATCGTCCAACGACTTCCAGTGCTTGTCCTCATCCAGAACGTCAATGACCTTCTCTGTATTGGGCTCGGATTTGGAATGCGCTGCAAGCGCCGCAGCCGCTTCCTCCGGAGAAAGCATTTCCTCCGTCATATCTGAAAAATCATCGGCAGGGAAGTGCTGCATCACAATCACACGCTGCTCAGCATCGTAGGAAAAATCCCAGCTTTCACGCAGCAGCTCACTTTCATCGTGCTGAATGATCTGCTCCGTGATGGCTGTCAGGCGTACCGAACGGACAGTCCGCAGATCAATATTCACATCACTGTCCGGAATGGCAAGCACCGGCGTGTCCGTCTGCCGCTCTGCAAGATACGGCTCTGTTTCGGGCATAATAGAAGCGTCAGCCGATTTCTCAGTTGACGCTTCCGTTGCATGGTTCAATTGTTCATTTACGGTGTCGTGACCGGAATCAGAACTCGTTCGCGCATCACTGTCCCGTCCGTGTAAAACCTCCTCGTCTCCTCCCACTTCCGGATCTCCTCGTAATCCTCCGTCGGGCGCGGATTCATCTGCGCGTACTGCTCGTCCAGAAGCTCCCGGTACGCCTGCGCCGATCTGTCCACCGACCGCGCCACCGTCAGGTAATTGTTCCGGAACTGCATCAGCTCGACCAGATCCGGGTGCTGCTGCTCCATGAAGTCCATCCAGCGCATCCCGTACATCCCCATCGGTTCCTCGTCCAGCGTCGGCTCGCTCTCCGTCAGGTTCATGCTGTACGTCGCGCTCGTCGGATCGAAGCGGTACCAGAACATCATCCCGGCGATCTCCTTCTGCTTGTACGCCGGGAACCACCGCGTGTTGCTCCCGTTCGGAAGGCGCTGCGTCGTCTCCCAGCCGATCACGCCGTCCATTCTCCTGCAAACCGCGCTCGTCAGGCTGTTCATCAGCATCTCCTGCGGAATCTCCGGCAAGCAGTCCTCCGGCACGTTCTGCTGCTCCTCGATAGTCAGCTTGTTCCAGTTCTCGTAGCTCATTCTCTCGTTCATACTGTTCATTCCTTTCCATTTCGTTGAGATTGTGGATCGTGTCCTCGATGCGCATCAGCGCTGCACGCGCATCCCGCGCCGCATGGGAGAGGAACAGATACCGCTGTGTATCGTCAGCAAGCGCCATAAACGCCGTGCTGTCGGGCTTGACAGGAAACCGTCCGCCGCCAAGCGAGAGCCGTCCTGCCATGATCGTCTGCACCGCCGTCACATACGATGTGCGGAAGGTGCCAAATTCGCTCGGCGGAATCCGGAGCGAACGCATACAATCCGCGATGCTCTCGACTGTCAGGGTGTCCTGCAATGCCGTCATCAGCACCGAGCCTGCATCCGGCTTGCCAAGCTGCGCCTTGATCGCTGCCGCGTTGTCGAGGGTGATCGCCCAGACCTGCGGCGGTTCTTTCTGCTCGATCTGGGAAAAGTCGTAGAGATCGTACTGCGCACCGTCCTTGCTGACGTAGCGGACAGCATCTGCGCCCTGCGTGACTGTGTACTGCATCTTTTCCCACTGTTCCCGCGTTGCGATGTACGCTGTCTGCGGATTCTGCGCGAAAAATGCCAGTGCCACATGGGTGCTGTGCTTGAAGACGCCCCCCTGCATTTGCAGGAATGCCGCATACTGTTCCGGACTCTGCCCCAGCTCGTGGAGCGCTGCCGCACCTGCCGCTGTGAGCTGTCCGATGGGTGTTCTGTTTTGGTTCATCATGTTCCTCCTTTATTATATTACCACTTTAAAGCCAGAAAGTCAAGCGTTTTTTCGTGAAATCAGAAAAATTTCACAAAGATACTTGTTTGAAAGAAAAAAGCCAGTTTTACGTCACAAATGCGTATACGAGTGCATGGCATCCGGTATTTCATAGCATTAAGCACTAAAAAAATTATTTCGAGCCGCCTTGTATATATATTATTACACAGCGTAAATCTAAATTTTTTTCTTTCAGTATGTAAGTCCTGTGGGTACTGAACATACACTGGCATTTGAGGGACTACCCCTCATGGGAATGAAATTTCGCGTGAGCCCTTGACTTTTTTGCAATAATGTGGTATGATGAAATCGGTGATATGGACATTTTGTCCAATACATGGTGCGGTTGCTGTTCCAGAGCAGCCGCGCCGTTTTTTTGCCCTTTCTGATGTTTCCTCTAACGAAGAAAACCACCTGATAATGATTATCCACAAACATCCGGTTATTCTCCTTAGCACGTTTCCGGATTCGGACGATGAGGTGCATTGCCACAAGCTCGTTCACGGTTCGGATCACCAGCTCGCGCTTCATGCCGGTCTGTGCTGCCATATCCTGATAGCTGTTCCAGCAGATGTGCAGCGCTGTACTGTAGCTCTTGCATATATAAAGGTATATGAGCATCTGGCGTGGTGTCAGCATTCCGAACACCCGACGTTCTACAAGGAAGTAGCCGCCGGTCAGGTCGAGTTGATGCACGGCATAGCGGTAGGTACCGCGACGGTGATTCGATTTCAGCGCACGCCCCAGCGGTTCGACCAGAGACAGCACTTGCAAACGTTCGATCACTCTGGCGACCGTCTTGACCGAACGGATACCGCAGCGCTGTGCAATGGTGGTCTGCCTGACCTTGACAGTCGCTGTACCATCCAAAGTGTAATGATCTGTAGGTAGGCTGCACAGGTAGGCGTAGACGGTCAGGTCTTGCGCGTCAAGACCGAGGTGGAAGATTTGGTTGGATAGTCTGAATCTGCTCACTGTGCAGACCTCCTTTCAGGATGATTAGTGAGATTTCGGGAAATGTTTGACCTTCCACTGAAAAAAACACATCCCCTGATAGCTGCTTTCCTCGATCTCCGGCAGTACGGTTATCTTTTTCCCTTTTTGCTGAAAGACAGTCTCTTTGCCGGACAATAGCCTGCCGAGCTGAACTGCGGTCAGAGATTTGCCGTAGACTTTGCCGATGCGCATCCCGCATTTCTCTGCGCAATAAAAGCCGTATCTGCCGCACAGCACATCTCCGCCGCAGTGCGGGCATTTTCCAAAGGTGGGATTGTTATGTTCTTGATCCATGTTATCATACTCCTTTCAAAGTTTCTATTGATTTTTCCCTATAGTTATGGTATAATATAAATGAAAAGCATCAGCCATGACAGGAGGTGCATCCCATTGGATTCTTTAAAGCCGCAGATCACACCGGATGATGAACGTCAGAAGAACCTTGAAATGCTTGCCAATTACCGTCCTCTGGACGATGATTTTATGCGTGAGCTTTTCAGGAACAATCTTGAACTCGCCCAGTATGTGCTTCGTATCATCATTGATAAGCCGGATCTGAAGCTTACCAAAGAAGAAACACAGTACGATTTGCAGCACCTATTCGGTGAGCGCTCCATCTGTCTTGACGTATTTGGTGTAGACAGCGAGGGGCAGCAGTATGATTTTGAAGTACAGAGACAGGACAAAGGTGCTACCCCACACAGAGCACGTTACCATTCAAGCGCGATGGATGTCGATAATCTCAAGGCAAAAAAGCAGTTTCATGAGCTGCCCAACACCTATGTGATCTTTATTACCGAAAATGACTTCTTTGGCAAGGGAAAAGCGGTGTATCCGATCGAGCGTATGAACCTTGCAACAGGTGAGCCGTTTAACGATGGACAGCATATCCTCTACATTAACGGCGCTTATGATGATAAGGACGACACCTCTGATCTCGCCAAGCTGATTCATGATTTCAGGTGCAGCAAGGCAGAAGATATGTTACTGCCGCCGTTAGCAGACCGTACCAGATATTTCAAAGAAACACCGGAAGGAGTGGAGTATATGTGCAAGGCTATGGAAGATAGGATTACCGATGAAAGGGTTAGATTTGCAGTGAGGTTGCTCCAAAGGGGGAAAGATACCATCGAGGAGATTTCAGAGTTAACTGGTCTCACCACAGAACAGATCAAGGACATCCAGGCGCAGCTCGAACCTATTTCAGCATAAGCGAATCATTATGAGTGATTATATTGAAGAAAGAGTACGGCAATACTGCTATCGGGTAGCACATCGCCTTATTGAATGTGGAAAGTTCTCTTTTGAACAAATTGCCGACATCGTTGACATTTCACTCGAAGAAGTGACCGAAATTTCAGAACACCCTGAATACTTTGATGATTGATCATATCTACCTTGGCACATTCCCCACCACGGGGAATGTGCTTTTATGTTTTTCCGCTGTCATCCTTTTTCACCGGAGCATCGCCAAATTCCTGCACAAGCTGTGCAACCGTATCCACATCCATCGTATCCACCTGGTCATGAATCTTGGCGCTCAGCTGTAAGATCTTACCGATCTGCTCCGGCGAAAGCCGCTGCTCCTTGAACCACGCCGTTGCGATCTGACGCTGTAAGCTATCCTGGCAAAGGCTCTCGTAAATGCCCTCCAGTTCACGGATGCGCTTGCCGTCCGCTTTAATGGCTGCTTTCAATTCCTGCACCTTTGCCTGCTTCGATTCCTGCGCTGCTTTGACCTTTTTCAGCTCTGTGCGCACATTTTTCAGCGTATAGTGTTTCTCCTTATCATTCATCTGAACTTACCTCCTCGTTTGTCATCCTAATCAAATCCTCAATGCTCTCCGGATAGGGCAGCGCACCGTTTTCATCGCCATACAGTGCGGCATCACCGAACTTGAAGGCTCCCGTGAAGATCTCCCCCGGCGCATCCGGCAGCACCGTATTTCGATTGATAACGCTCAAAATATTCTCCTGATAAAATGCATACTCCGGAGCCAGCCGCACGGTATCGTCATAGTTTGAAATCCGTGCCTGCCCAAATACCGGATATTCCACCGGCGACACGCAGCCGGTAATGAAATGCGCATTCTTCTCATTACCGTCCATGCCGATGATACCACCAGCGATCCCGGCACTTTTGACCTTCGTGCGGTCGTCGTCCTCGTACTCCCCGACATTCAGATTCAGTTCAATCGTGCAGCAGTTGGCGATTATCGCACCGTCTGCACCCGTGGACGCTTCTCCGGCAATGCCGCCGCCCGCATACTCCGACCGGAGCGTGATGCGTCGCGCCGTACAGCCCTGAATGCTGCCGCCATAGCACTGGGGCAGTTCACGTCCGGCAGCATTATAAAACCGCGCACCTCCGGCACTTCCGCAGATACCACCGCCGTAGAAAATATTCCCCTTGGCGGAAAAGTAATACACCGCACTGTTTCGCACGCTAGCAGGCTTGCCGGAAAGCCCGCCGGCATAGAGGATGTAATCCTCCAGATAGGCATTGATGCCGAAATCCGTCACATAGCAGTCCTCGACCTGTCCGCCTAAGCCCGTCAGCGCACCGACCGCAAACTCTCCGGTCTTACTCGGCTCCGGTGCTTTTGGTTCCGTCGCATCCTGCGGCTCGATGGGATTTCCGCTCTCATCATATTCAATCAAATCCGGTGGCGTGGCAGTCGGTGCTGTGATGATCTGCACTTCCTCGGTCGTTTCCTCCTGCGGATGCTCCATGTGGATGGAAGAATGCGACACGCTGCAATGCCGGATGATCGTTTCGCCGGTCTCA
>CACXGK010000147.1 GCA_902767115.1 uncultured Ruminococcus sp. | reverse complement strand
CTGCGGGTGCAGGGCTGCATAGTCCTGCCGAGGGAGGTTTAGGAGGGGCGAGAAGCCCCTCCTAAGTCGGCGCAAGCCGACAAAAAAACTGAGCTGTAGCATTGGCTGGGAGTGGATTCCCCCTCACGCTTCCTCCTCATCCTCACGCTGGACGGCACGCAGGAATGCAAAGCCTGCCATGCCGATCGCACCAACGATCAAAGTGATGATCGCAATGGTCAGGCAGCGGCTGGTCAGGAGCTTCAAAAAGCCCACGATCGCTGCAAATACCTGCGGATCCTTGATGGCGAATCCGGAGAAGAAATCGGATGCGGTCAGATAGATGCACGGTGCGCACGTCAGCAGTCCTGCCGTGAAGCCGGCAAGCCCGATCCAGTAGCACAGATGCTCGACCTGACGCAGATTGCACAGGATCAGGAGAACGAGCGTCAGCACGCCGGCGCCCAGACAGATCATCATCGCTGTCGTCAGGTAGGAAACTGCCTGACGTACTTTGGAGAGCCAGCCGTTTTCCTGCAAGGTCGAGAACTTGAACGGGTCGGCTGCAATGCAGATCTGTGCTTCCGCTTCGTCGAGGACGGAACGCACCTTTTCCTCGTAGACTTCGTCCTTTTCAACACCGTTTTCCTCGGCATAGTCCGAGAAGAAGGCATTCACGGACGTTTCCAGTCCTGTGAAATCGATCTCCTGCTCATAGGTGTCACGGTTGCCCTTGAGGTAGGCAAGCGCCTGCGCTGCGTTGGAGCTGATGGCTGTGCGCAGATCATTCTCCGAGAAGGCATCCAGGAACACATTCTCCGGAATGCCGGTGCTGTTGGAACGGGTCGTGAAATAGCTCGTGAGACTTTCATACCCCTTTTCGTCAAGCTTGCGCTGCTCGATCAGGTAGTAGAACGTGTTCTCGTGCAGACCGATGCGGTTTGCCAGGATCGTGGCTTCGCTGCCCATGATGAGAAATACGAGCAGGATGGTCAGGAGCACATTCGGGATGTAGAGCCGTACTTTCTTCATTCTGCTGCCCCCTCTCCGGATGTCTGATAGAACTGCTTTTCCTTCAGCTCACACAGCACGCCGATGCGTGTGGCCGAGGTGCCAAGCACCTGTGCCTGACAGGTGTACAGCGTCAGTCTGTCCTCATCGGTCGGGAGGACGTATTTCTTGTTGGTGCTCTCAAACGTCACAAGCTCCGATGCGGTGTACGTAAACACACCGTATTCCGTGAACAGCACGATCTCGTCGCCTTCCTTGATCTGGTTGAGATTCGCAAAGAAGGTGTTGACGTGCGCATCGATGACCACGTTGCCGGTGTCACCGAGCACCACGGAGGACGTGGACTGGCAAGCACCACGGTCAAGCAGCTCTGCGCTCGAACCCCAGTATACCGGCACATTGATGGCGGCACTCTCACACTGGAGTACGGCGTACTGCTCACCGAATTTCGGACGCAGGATCTCGCCCTCTCCGGAAACTCCGGCATTTTCTGTCGGCTTCTCGGTCGAGATCTGGTCGTTTTCCTTGATGACAAGCCCATCCAGTCCCGTGGAGGGCGTGATCTTCATGGTGTCCATGAAGGCGATGTTCAGGTATGTCCTGACCTTTTCATAGGGCACGATCGCCGCCGCAAACAGCAATGCCGCACACAGCACGATCACGCATCCGGCTGTCAGCAGGTAAAACGGGACATTCGCTTTGCCGGCAGCGGATTTTTGTTGTTTCTCTGCCAATGGTTTCTCCTTTCTGGAACAGAACGCTTTCAGACCTTGCTGCTCTTGCGGTTGAGGATGCCGATGCCGGTGAGTGCCAGCAGAACGGCTGCAAACGAGCCAAGCAGGGGCGCTGTATGGGAGATGCCGGTCTCGTCAATGACGGTGCCGACATTGGTCTTGCCGATCACGGTGCCGCTGCTGTCACGGATGGTCATGGAAATGTCGTTTCCGGAGATCGAATCCACTGCAACGTTCATGCCCATATCCTTGGCGGTATCCACGTAATCCTGCACGAGAGACAGCTTGTCCTCGTCGGGAAGCTGCTTGATGATGCTGCGCTTTTCCTCCGGTGTGAGGCTCTCCATGAAGGCAGCCTGGGATGCTTCATCGAGGGAAGCCACGTATGCCTGCTTTTCCTCCAGCGGCATCTGGATGAATTCGGATTTATCAATGCGCTCCTCGGTGGTGCCGTCAGTCTTGGTGACGGTCACGGTGGAGGGGGCAGCGCTGCCGGAAGTGCTCTGGGTGCTCTCCGTTGCCGCAGCCGGATCGGGCTCTGTGTAGCGGACACCGAGGGAGTTGGCGATCATCTTACCGGATTTCTCGGTATACTGTTCAACACTGTTATATGCCTGATCGAGATCTGTCTGGGAATACTCACCGGACGACCATTCGTTGTAGCCTGCCTGGATCAGATATTCCGGCCAGCCGGACGCACGGGCTTTGGCAGCCACGTCATCTGCGGTGTAGGCGCAGGCGCACAGGGCATTGCCGCCGAACAGACAGCAAAGCGCCAGACAAGAGGTCACGATACGACCTGCCAGTTTTCCTTTCATATACGACCTTCCTTTCGGTTAAAGACGTGTAAAGACGAGTCATTTGGTGCCGGCGATCCCGGCACCTATATATTATACCAGATTTGCACACAGATTGCAAGGGGAAATTCTTTCCCATCTGATACAGCCCCTCCCTGGCGAGAAGGCTGGGGTGCAATTCCAACAACATAACGTCATACAAAAATGCGGGCGCAGCCCCCTGCATAAAAGCCCCCTCCCTGGGGAGGGGGTTGGGGGTGGGGAACCTGGGTTTCTGTGATGTTCACATTCTATCCCTTGACAATTCCGGGAATTCGTGGTATCCTTGAATGTAGAGTATGACCTGGGAGGGCAGAGCATGAATACACCCAATATCGATTTCGACATTGCAGAACAGACAGAACAAGACGCCGATATCGAAGATACGGACTTTCTCACCGAGGAGGAGCAGGAGGAGATCAAAGAACAGGAGAATGCCCTGGACGCCGAGGAGGAAGCAAGAGAGACTTCGCTCTTTGCCAGAGGATGCCTGGAGGTGGCTGCCGGATTTGCGGCGGCAGCGGCTTTGGTGCTGCTGCTGGAGCTTGCCGGGGGGGTCTGCATCGGGTATGAGCTGCCGCAGTTCTGCCTGCCGATGACGCTTGGTGCCGGCTGCCTGATCGCCCTGACAACGGGCTTGTTTGCGTCGTATCGCAAGACCTTTGCGGCGTTTTCACTGATCGTGACGGTCTGGTTCCTGGTGGCGGTGTACTGCGTGACCAATTACCAGTTCCCGGAGGTCATTCCCACCACATTGCCCGGTACGGAGACCAAGGTCGTCCTGACCCAGATCACAACACCGATCAATGCCAACCTCTGCGTGGACGATGTGATGATCCCCGGTGTGGCGGCAAAGCGCTTCAAGGTGCCGGTGCATCCGAAATATGTACCGCTGCGGTACCAGGTCGCATTGACGTGGAATGAGGAAATGGAGCGCACAGAGCTGTATTACAACGAATCGCTCTGGGCGACCTACGAACCGAAGCATAAGAAATGGTCGGATGTGCTGCATTCCGAACGTGCCGAGACCACGGAAACTGCCACAGAGCCGAAGGTTACAGAAACCAAACAGAAAAAGAGCAGATATTAGAGAGAAACGCCCCCACGGGCGAAAGACATAAGAAGGGATGATACCAGATGAATCGATGGAAACTTGTGCCGGCACTCCTGCTGGCAGGGATGCTGACTGCGTGCGCCAAGGTGAACGTGCCGCCGGCTGATCCGGCATTGACGGATACGCTGTCCTCTATGGACGAAACGCAGGCAGATGCAGCGACCGAGCCTGTATCCGATACCGAAAACGGCAGCGAGACCACTGCCATCACCACCACGACGAATGTCTCCACGACCACAACGACCTCCACCACCGCTGACGACGACGCTGAGACCGAGACAGAGACCGAAAAGCCGTCTACCGAAGCGTGGGCGGATGCCTATGCCCGCATCATCCGGATGCGTGACCACAAGTCGGAGCACGTCGCTGCGTACTACGCCCTGATCCGGCTGGATCCCGACAAGGTGCCGGAGCTGGTCATTCTGGATGATATGTACATGGAGCTGTACACCTTTGCGGACGGGGAAGCGGAGCTTTTGCTGGAGGATGCGTACAAGAGCAACGCAGCGGATGAACAGAATGTCTGCTATCAACCGATCGTTGGGAAATTCGCAAGCTATTTCTCCACCATGGGCGGCGGCGACGGCTATACGATCTTCGTCTATGACAAGCTCGATACCCTCCATGTGACACGCTACACGTTCAATAACATCGAGGACGAGGGCGGCGAGATGCCGTATAATCCTATCTGGGACAGCGCAGATGAGTTCGGCGTGCAGAACAACGGCTACCATGATGTGACCCTCTCGGATGACTGGATCCATATCGGTGCTGAATTTGAGGACATCCACGACCTGGGTGACCCCGGACCCGAAACGCTGATGTCACAGTGGGAGTCGATCCTTGATGGCAGCGAGGAAAGTGAAGATTGATTTCGTCAAAAATACCCCTTGACAAACCGGAAAAAGTGTGCTACACTATAGGAAAGCGTTGACGAGGAAGCGCTCCATCGCAGGGAATGATGTTCCCCCGTGCTCTTTGCAGAGAGCTGCCATCATGGGCTGAGAATGGCAGCAGAGTGAGTTTTGCATGGAACCGTACCACCCTCCGAGCCTGCGGTAATGCGCAGCGGCTGACCGCCGTTATCCGTGTCGAACATGAGGTGTGCATTTTTTGAGGATGTACATGAATTCGGGTGGAACCACGATTTTGGAAAGATCGTCCCGGAGCTTTTGGCGTTTTGCCTTGAAGCTCCGGGATTTTTTGGTATTCGGAGCTTTGGGCGGTGCTGCCTTTGAAAAAGACGGATACACGAGGGAAGGTGATATCTATGAAGCTGTTTTTGACGCTTCACGCAACCGCTGAGCTCCTGACGGAGCAAACGGCTGAGGAATGTGCTGAGACGATGAAGCTGGCGCTCGGAACCAAGTTCCGGGGCAAGGAGGATGCGCAGGGCTGGGAGCTTTCGCACATCGATCGGAATTTCTTTCGTCCGGCGGTACATCTGGAATGCGTTCCGGATGCGGATGGCACCATCCTGTCGGTGAAGTTTCAGCCGGATCGGATGCTGCTGATCTTCATGTGCATCTGGACGCTGATCGTGATCGCTGTCTCCGCATGGAAGGGATGGCTCACACTCATTATGCTGCCGGTTTTCTGGGCAGTGATGATCGTTGGCTTTTCTG
>CACXGK010000146.1 GCA_902767115.1 uncultured Ruminococcus sp. | reverse complement strand
CTTCGGAGCCTTGTCACCGAGCATCTCGCCCATTTCGAGCCAGTGTGCCCAGTAATCGCCGACATTGTAGCCGATGAACGGCTTCATAGCCATCGGGTCGTGACGCAGAACGCCAACAGCACCGGTAGCAGCAGCAGTGGTCTCAGAAGATACAGCGGAACCCATGTAGGTACCGTGCGTCCAGTCAAAGGACTGGTATACCAGCGGAGTGGTGGAAGCACGACGGCCGCCGAAAATCATTGCAGAAATCGGCACACCATCGGGGTTGTTGAATTCCGGAGACAGGCACGGGCAGTTCTCAGCCGGTGCGGTGAATCTGGAGTTCGGATGAGCCAGAGTCTTCTTCTTGCCGGTCTTCTCGTCGATCTGAGACGTCCACTCCTTACCGTTGCACTTGATGCCGGTCCACTCGGTAGCGTCCTCCGGAGCTTCCTTGGTCAGCTTCTCCCACCAAACGGTGTTGTCGGAGTTGTCAAGTGCTACGTTCGTGAAGATTGCATTCTTCTTGGTAGCAGCCAGTGCGTTGTAGTTGGACTTCTCATTCGTACCCGGTGCAACACCGAAGAAGCCGTTCTCCGGGTTGATCGCATACAGTCTGCCGTCCTTGCCAGGCTTGAGCCAAGCGATATCGTCACCAACGGTGAATACCTTGTAACCTTTCTTGACATAGCCCTCCGGCGGGATCAGCATTGCGAGGTTGGTCTTACCGCAAGCAGACGGGAATGCAGCGGTGATGTACTTGGTCTCGCCATTCGGCTTCTGAACGCCGAGGATGAGCATATGCTCAGCCATCCAGCCCTCGTTCTTACCCTGGAAGGAAGCAATACGCAGAGCGAAGCACTTCTTGGACAGGATAACGTTGCCGCCGTATGCGGAATTGATGGACCAGATCGTGTTGTCCTCCGGGAACTGAACGATGTAACGCTTCTCCGGATCAACGTCTGCCTTGGAGTGCAGACCACGAACGAAATCGTTGGAATCACCGAGCTTGTCGAAAGCAGCCTTACCCATACGGGTCATGATGTTCATGTTGAGAACAACATAGATGGAGTCAGTCAGCTCAACACCGACCTTGGAGATCGGGGAAGTAACCGGGCCCATGCTGTACGGAATTACGTACATGGTCTGACCCTTCATAGAGCCGTCATACATCGGGCGGAGCTTTGCCTTCATCTCCTGCGGATCCATCCAGTTATTGGTCGGACCTGCATCTTCCTTGGTCTTGGTGCAGATGAAAGTTCTGTCCTCTACACGAGCTACGTCGTTCACAGCGGTTCTGTGATACAGGCAGCCCGGGAGCTTCTCCTCGTTGAGATGCCACATCTTATTCGGGTCGCCGTCCGGAAGGGAAGTAACCTCCTTGATCAGCTCATCGAGCTGCTCCTTGGAACCGTCGATCCATACTACCTTGTCAGGCTTGCACAGGTCAATGCATTCCTGAACCCAATCCAGAACCTTCTGGTTGGTTGTCAGTGCGCCTTCTAATGCCATAGGTAAAACCTCCTTAAAATTCCGCAGAGAGCAGAGACCCTCAGCGGTTTACATTGGTGAAGCTCGGAGCCCAAGCCCCAAAAATCTCCATTATTATTATACCGCATTTGTCGGCGATTGTCAAGTATTTGTCAGGTAAAATCTGTGTGACAGCGCTGTGATGGCTGCCGGGAAAACAAAATCCCTCAAAACTGCGTGATCGAGCAGCTTTGAGGGAATGTGCGCCGGATGTTACGTTGTCCCACGGGCGTCCTTGTCGTCATACTTGCCCTTGATGGCGAGACCGATGGTGCCGGTCATGAGGAGACGGGAGAGTACGTTGGTGATCCGGATTACTATAAAGCTGCCCGTTGTCTGGATGAAAATAGCAAATACAAGGTCAACTGCGAGCAGGATGCCGAACAGGATCCAGGTATTGCGCTTGCCAAGATCCTTTGCGAAGGTCAGGATCATCAGAATCAGAAATTTCGCCACCAGAAGGGAAATGACAATGATGCGCAGGATCAGGGTGGTTTGCGGGTCTGCTTTTTCTGCGTTGTCTGTGAGCGCCGGCGTGATGCTGAACACATAGCCATTCGCCAGGACAGCAACTGCCGAAATCAGCAAAAAGCCTTTGTAGAATGCAGCAGCGCTTTTGGCATATCCCTTGACGAGATACAGAATGCCGCAGCAAAGTGCTGGCACATTTAACAGAAAGCACAGCGCAATGGAAACGATAAGTGAAGCGGATGTTTGGTATCCTTTGATCTCGCCGCTCGAAGCTGCGATCAGCAGTAAAACACCGATCGCAAGGCTGCCAAGTGCAAAGATCACCATCAGGATGAGGTGGCAGATCATTACGGGTGTCATTTTCTTCTTGTCGGTCATAGTAGATTCCTCCTTTAAGATGTCTGTATGAAATGTTCGTGCGTGATGGATTTATGTTGTCCCACGGGCATCCTTATCGTCATACTTGCCCTTGATGGAAAGACCGATGGTACCGTCCATGACAAGGCGGGATGTCGCAGAGACAAAGCGGAAAAAGGCAACATCAGATCCGGTAAAGGGGATCAGTCCGGTCACAATATCCACAACGACCAATACGACATAAACGATCCATGTGTTCTTCTTGCCCATATCCTTAACAAATGTCAGGATCAGGAGCAGCAGGATCTTGGCGCTGATGAACGCCATGCGCAGAACGATCTGGAACGTGGAAACATCCGGGGGTGTGCTCATGCGATCACGGTTGACCATGAGCAGGATCACAGTGAGCAGCGAGCTTACGTTATATCCGACCAGAAACAGCAGGAAGACTTTATAGAATCCAGCAGCACTCTTGGCATATCTCTTGCAGAGATAAGTGATCGCACATCCATAGGCAAACACATTCAGGACATTGCCAACGAAATAGGGAACGCTGTAGTACACGTAGTCACCGGCTTTTCCGGTGAAGAACCATACGACCATCATGGTCACGCTGGTGATGCTCAGAATGGTGAAAATGATCATGATGATGAGATGTGAGATCATCAGGGGTGTCAGTTTTTTCTTGTCATTCATAGTGGATTCCTCCTTGAATCGTGATTGATGCATAAATAATTGTGTCCCTCATGAAGTATTTGTAAAGGGCAGCGGCTTGCTTGCTATACCCCTTGATGAGATACAGAATGCCGCAGCAGAGCGCAATTCCATTTGCAAGGAAAAATAACCCGAAAAATATCAAGGACGAAGTGGGGAGACCCGATCCCGTGAAGGTGTCGCTTGATAATGCAGCCAGCAGTACAACACCGGCTACCAGGCACCCTATGCAAAGATCGCCATGAGGATGAGATGGATGAACTTAACAGGTGTGAGCTTCTTTTCTTTCATTTGAAAAACCTCCTTAAGATGTCAGAACGTGTTGTATAAGCACGAGTCATGTGTATGCTATCATTATACATTATTTTTCATGTAAAGTCAATAGGAATGTTGAAAAAATATATGTAACTTACTGATATTTTAGTACGATTATACCGTTGGTATTATCTTGAAACATGGTAAAATTTTGTCTATTTTATGGCACTATAAATGCCACAAATAGCCAGTTTGGACGTCCAGAACGTCTGAAAAAACAAAAATGTCCGCTCAAAAAGCGGACATTTTTGCCATGATATAGGGATTATATAGGGGATATCAGCAGGGTTGGGGATGATCTGCTGACAAGTATATAGTACATCATAATTGTGATAACCATGTGAAAGAGAGCTGAAAGATATGGGATATTTCATCACATTAGGATATAATACGTCAGTTGTGTGAATATGATTGGTGAGCTATCACTGACTGGGGGAGTGCTTTTGCTGAAATTTCTCGATTTCCCGGCAAACGGCGTCCTCAAGTAATGAAGAAGGTATCAGTATGGGAAGAAAAGTGGAAGCAACACTGTCGATTGGCGGTGTTATTGGACTTTTGGGGTTAAACAGAGTTGGCAGCGAAATTGACAGGGCTAAAAAAGGATAATCGAAAGGCAAAAAAGTCTGTATATTTGACTTCTTTGCCTTTTACTATCAATCGGGGATGATAAAGCATAATTTTATGGATTTTGTACATACTACTCCCAAACCAAACAAGGAGATGACCATATGAACAGCATCCGATTCCGGAATCAGCCGACGCTGCACAGCTTTGCGGCGATCGGCGGTCAGAAGGAGGGCGAGGGGAATTTCGGGCGATTCTTCGACCGTATCGAGCCCGACCCTGCGCTCGGCGAAAAGAACTGGGAGCGTGCCGAGAGCCGCCTGCAAGCCGAGACACTCCGCCTTGCCGCCGCCAAGGGTCTGCTCAAGATCGAGGAGCTCGACTGCATCGTCGCCGGCGACCTCATCAACCAATGCACCGGCTCTACCTTTGCGGCACGGGGGACGGATGTGCCGTTTCTGGGGGTGTATGGTGCTTGCTCGACGATGGCGGAGAGCCTGCTGGCTGCCGGGATGCTCGTGGACGGCGGCTATGTGCGGCGTGCGGCGGCAGTCACCAGCTCCCACTTTTCCACGGCGGAAAGGCAGTTTCGCTTTCCGCTTTCCTACGGCGGTCAGCGGACGCCAACGGCACAGTGGACGTGTACAGCGTCCGGCGCTGCCATTCTCGGACGGCACGCTGCGGCGCCCTATCTCGTCGGCGGCTGCATCGGACGCATCTGCGACCTCGGCGTGACCGATACGACCAACATGGGCGCTGCAATGGCGCCTGCTGCTGCGGACACAATCTCCCGGTACCTGCATGACACGGGGACGGCGCCGGGGCAGTACGACGCCATCATCACGGGCGACCTGGGGCAGATCGGTTCGCCCTTGCTCATGGAGCTGCTGAGCGGGCAGGGCATCGACATTGCGGATGTGCATTTCGACTGCGGCGCAAAGATCTTTGACCCCGACACGCAGGATACCCATGCCGGGGGTTCCGGGTGTGGCTGCTCGGCAAGCCTGCTTTGCGGCTATTTTCTGCCAAAACTCGCAGCAGGGGAGATGCGGCGTGTGCTGTTCTGCGCAACGGGTGCGCTGCTTTCGGCAATGTCCTCACAGCAGGGCGAGAGCATTCCGGGCATTTGCCATCTGGTGGAGATCACGGGCGAAGCGAACGGAAAGGGAGGAAACGCATGATCGCAGCACTTTTGAAAGCATTTGTGGTTGGCGGCGCCATCTGCGCTGTCGGACAGGTTTTGATCGACAAGACCAAGCTCACACCGGCACGGATCCTGACGGGCTTTGTGGTGACGGGGGTGCTCCTATCGGCGATCGGCATTTATGAGCCGCTGGTGGAATTCGCCGGCGCCGGTGCGACAGTGCCCTTGACGGGATTCGGGCATTTGCTGGCGCAGGGTGCGAAAAAAGCCGTCATGGAGGACGGTTTGCTGGGAATTCTCAGCGGCGGCATGACAGCGGCATCTGCCGGCATCACGGCGGCGCTGGCATTCGGGCTGGGGGCATCGCTGGTGTTCCGGCACAGGGCGAAGGCATGAGCAAACCACAAGAAAACCCCATCTCCTTTATAGAAAGGGGATGGGGTTTGATGACTTGTCCGGGAATTACTTCTCGTAGAACGGCACAGCGTCCTTGAGGGCAGCAGCACCGAAGTTGGTGGAAGCCGGAACGATCGCCAGCTCAACGCCACGGAGATGCGGCTTTGCGGTCTCTGCAACGCCGTCAAAGATCTGCTTGACACCGCTGTCACCGAGTGCCTGAACGTCTACATCGAGCACGAGCAGGAAGTTCGGATTGGGCTTGTCGTCACGCTTCATGATGCGCAGGTAAGCCTTCTGCACGTCATCCTGGGATGCCAGGAACGGCTTGAGGGCATCGAGCAGCTCGGTCGGCTCCTCCTTGAGGGTACCGATCTGGATCTTGGTACCGGGAGCAAGCGCCTCGGTATTGAGCATCTTCTGAAGGCTCTCCGCTGGAACGAGAACGTTCTGCTCATAAGCATTGATGACAACACCAGCAATCTCTGCGCCCTGGGGCGGATTCTGCATGAAATGGCATACATCACGGAAGTTCAGGGCTGCACGCTGGTGATTTGCGGCGTCGCCCCACTTCTCAAGCTGAGAGATATCGGTGAACAGCGGGAAATAGCGCTGTCCATCGCTATTGTTGAACAGGATGAACTGGATCTGCGGCTGATCCTTCAGCTCAACAGTGCCATCCGGGTTTGCAACGGCGTTCTGTACCTGGCTGACATTTGCCGGTACGAGGAAACGGGCATTTTTCATAGAATTTACGAAACGAACCTCTGTCAGTGTGGTACGCTCCTGCTTCATGGCATCCATTGCCTGTACCAGTTCCGGATTGGTAATGGGCGCCTGGGACTTCTTGATCTCTGGCAAAATACTCACCTCATTAAAATTTCTCACAGTATCAGGCGGTTTGCCTGAATCTCAAACACTGTTATAGACATTATACCACAAAAGCGCTGCAAAGTCAATACAATTTTTATCACTTTGCGCAAAAATGCTGCAAACCCACGCCGTCTTGGGAAAAAAGAAAAATCAGGAGGACTGGAATACACCAGAACTCCTGAACATTTTTCTATTGCGTCGTTTCCCGATCACGCACGCTCCACCTTACCGGAACGCAGGCATCTGGAGCATACATAGATATGGCACGGAGAACCCTTTACGATTGCCTTAACACGCTGAACGTTCGGCTTCCAGGTTCTGCTGGATGCTCTGTGGGAGTGGGACACCTTGTTACCGAAGGTTACACCCTTGCCGCATACTTCACATTTTGCCATGAAAAACACCTCCTTCAACTTGTGTGAAAACACCTATGTCATATATTATAGCAGATGTCCGGAGAAAAAGCAAGTCTTTTTTCAAATTTTCTCAAAAAAATTTTTGAGCAGACAAAAAAACACCGTATTCCGGGGGATTTGCAGCGCCCTGTCCTACAAATTTCAAAAATCGCTTGCAATGCAAGGCGTTTTGTAGTATAATAAAAGGGAATGTTTTGTGAGAAAGGGGTGTGCGCCATGCCTGCGTGGCTGAATACAGATCTGATGCTGATGTGGCTGGTGCGGCTGATGGTGATTTTCCTCATCAATCCGCTGCACGAATTCGCACACGCCTTCATTGCTCACAAGCTTGGGGATGACACCGCAAAGCGTGAGGGTCGCATGACGATCGATCCGCTGTCGCATCTCGACCCTTTTGGTGCGATCTTTCTGATGGCGTTCGGCTTCGGCTGGGCAAAGCCTGTCCCGGTCAACCCTGCCAATTTCAAACATAAGAACCTCGATATGATGTTTGTCGCCATTGCCGGACCTCTGATGAATTTCCTGGCTGCCATTGCCGGGATCGCAGCGCTGCGGATGACCGGCGGCTTTGAGGTCGTGGACACGCAGTGGTGGTACTGTGCAACGGACGGCTCCTCGCAGGGGTATCTGTACTGGATGCTCTACCAGTTCGTGGATGTCAACCTCCTGCTGTGCTTCTTTAATCTGCTCCCGATCCCGCCGCTTGACGGCTCACGGGTGCTGATCTACTTTCTGCCGCCAAAGGCTGCGGTGTGGTTCATGCGGTACAGCAGAGTGTTTTACGGCGTGATGTTTTTCCTGCTGATTACGGGCGTTCTGAGCATTCCGCTCTCGATCCTCGAACTGTTGACAGTCCGGGGACTGGTATGGCTCGCATCCTTCCTGCCGGTGGTGATGTGATATGCCGGCGCTCGAATTCAAGCTCGATGTCTTCACAGGTCCCCTCGACCTGCTGCTCCACCTCATCTCCAAGCATAAGCTCAATATCAATGACATCGAGATCACCAAGCTTCTGGAGCAGTATCTTTTATATATAGAAGAAGCCAAACGGCAGGACTTGGAGCTTGCCGGCGAATTCCTGGAAATGGCGGCACGTCTGGTCTGGATCAAGACCGTTTCACTCCTCCCAAAGCCGGAGGAAGCCGAGCGTGCCAAGCAGGAGCTCCAGGGCACTCTGATCGAGTATGCGCTCTGTCAGGAAGCCGCCCGGAAGCTCCGGGAGCAGTTCAAGGCGGATGATATTTTCGTCCGTGCCCCCATGAAAATGCCCAAGGTCAAGACCACTTATGAGCTGACCCACCCGAAGGAAAAGCTTGCGGAGGTCTTTGCACAGATCGGCAAGGCAAGGATGGAGGGACAGCGTCTGACGGAGAAGATCACGGATACCGTCACGACCGAGCAGGTCGTTTCTGTGACCTCCAAGATCGTCCATGTCCTGCGTGAGCTCTACGGCGGCAGGACGATCGCCATGGCGTCCCTGTATGACGGATTGTACGACTGGTCGGCAAGGGTGGCAACGTTCCTGGCGGTGCTGGAGCTGACCCGTTTCGGACGGATCCGGCTCAATGAGGATAATACACAGCTTTCGATGTGTGACAGAAAGGAGAGGGAATGATGGACGAGGAACGCCTGGTATCGGCGGCAGAAGCCATCCTGTTTGCGGCAGGAGAACCAGTAGAGACCAGCCGCATTGCCCAGACTCTCAACGTGCTTGACCGGGATGTGGAAAAGCTGCTTGAACAGCTCTCCGTCCGCTATGAGCAGACCGGAAGTGCGATCCGTGTCCTGAAGCTCGGCAAGTCCTGGCAGCTCGGCACACGGGAGGAATATGCCCCCCTCATCCGTACTGCAATGGAGAAAAAGCGGATGCAGCCGCTTTCCAATGCGGCAATGGAGGCGCTGACCATCATCGCCTACAACCAGCCGGCAAGTAAGGGCTTTGTGGAGCGTGTGCGTGGCATCGACAGCTCCTCGGTCATCAATTCGCTTGTGGATAAGGGGTTGCTGGAGGAGGCAGGACGCATTGACGTGCCGGGGCATCCCATCGGCTATCAGACGACACCGCTGTTTTTGCGTGCGTTCGGGCTCAGCTCTCTGATGGAGCTCCCGGAGCCACGCAAGAAGGAGGAGGAGGAATTCTCCGGTGAGCTCGAACCCTTTGCAGAGGATCTGGTGCCGGGGGCAGAGGATGCTCCTGCCGAAGCGGAGCCAACGACTGAAGCCGCAGAACCGGCGCCCGAAACAGCACAGGAGGACGGGATATGAAGGTATTCCTGATCGTTCTGCTGGTGCTGACGGCGTTGATCGTATTTGTGTGTCTGACCAGTGTGACGGCGCAGGTGAGCTGGTGGGACAGGGAGTTTACGTGGTGCGTCAAGTACCTCGGCATCCGCATCCTGCCCAGCAAGAAGCCTGCAAAGCCGAAGGAGAAAAAAGAGAAGGAAAAAGAAGAAAAGGAAAAAGAGCTGCGCAAACGGTTCCTGATGGACAAGCTCTGGTCTGTTTTGCAGGATATCGCTGAGAAAGCTGATCTTGCCGGCAGCGCACTTGCGGCATTGCCGGGACCGTTCCAGAAGCTTCTGATGTCCATTACCTGGTGCGATATCCGCACGGATATCGTGATCGGCGGTCAGGATGCCGCCGATACCGCCAAGCAGTACGGCATCGTGCAGGCAGGCGTGCAGACACTCATCAGTTCGGCGGCACACATCATCCACGTCAAACGCAAGGACGTGCGCATTGGCTGTGATTTCATTGCGGATCAGTCCCAGTGGAATGCCGCCTGCAAGGTCAAAGTGAAGATCGGACCGCTGCTCGGCGCTGCCATCTGGCTTGCCTGGAAGTTCTTCATGGACGGCAGACGGGCAAAGAAAACGCTTGTCAGCGATGTTTTATAAGATAATACACAGCGGCGCTGCCGCAGAAGGAGTATAGTATGAGTGAGCGTACAATCAACCAATTCATGGGCGTGAGCATGGAAAAGATCCGCAGCCTCGTGGATTCCAACACCATCATCGGTGACCCGATCTCCTGTGGGGACGGCGTGACCATCATTCCGGTGTCCAAGATCTCTGTCGGCTTTGCATCCGGCGGTTCGGATCTGCCGACCAGAACGCAGAAGGAGTACTTCGCAGGCGGTGCAGGCGGCGGCATGAGCGTCAAGCCTGTCGGCTTCCTGGTGGTCAAGAACGGCGAGGTCGAGCTGGTACAGCTCACCATGAACGCTGACAAGGGCAATGTCATGCTCGATATGCTGCCCGGTCTCATCGACAAGATCGCAGGGCTCCTCAAGAAGGACAAGGACAAGCCTGAAGAACCGGCACAGGAAGAAGCATAATCCCCCTGCCCGTCCGCATACCATAGACTAACTAACAAATAGGCTATGGGAGGACGGGACTATGAAACAGTGTATCGGTATTCTGCTCGGCATTCTGGCATTTTGGGCATTCCACATGACGGCAGAGGTCTTTGCGGCGCCGGAGGTGTCGGCACAGGCGGCAGTTGTGATGGAAGCCGGGACGTTTGACGTTCTCTTTGAGAAGAACGCCTACGAGAAACGCCCGATGGCAAGCACCACCAAGATCATGACCACGCTCCTGACCCTCGAAAGCGGCGGTCTGGACGAGGTCTTTCCCGTGGACAGCGATGCCATCCATGTGGAGGGCTCCTCGATGGGGCTTGTGGAAGGCGACCTTGTGACCAAACGGGCGCTTTGCTGCGGAATGCTGCTCCCGTCCGGGAACGATGCGGCAAATGCCGCCGCAGTTGCAGTTGCCGGGAGCATCCCTACCTTTGTGAAGCAGATGAATGACCGTGCCGCACAGATCGGCATGACGCACACCTGCTTTGTGACCCCTTCCGGACTGGACGGGGAAGGGCACGGCGCATCGGCTTACGATATGGCGCTGCTCACACGGGAGGCGCTGCGGAATGCGGATTTTCGTGCGATTTGCTGTCAGAAGGCGGCAAAGGTCAGCTTCGGGAATCCCCCGTATGACCGGACACTGTATAATTCCAATAAACTCCTCGGAATGTACGAGGGCGTGATCGGCGTCAAGACCGGCTTTACGGATGATGCAGGACGCTGTCTCGTGTCGGCTTGCGAGCGTGACGGGGTGACGCTGATCTGCGTGACGCTCCATGCCCCCGATGACTGGAACGATCATATCCGGCTGTATGATGCCGCCTTTGCACAGGTCGAGGCTCGGACGCTCGCTGTGCCGGAGGGACTCACGATGCCGGTCGCAGGCGGTTCGGCAGAACAGGTCGGACTGCGTGCGGCATATCCCCTGACGATCGGCTGGCGCTGCGGACAGACGCCGGATGTGTCAGCAAAGGTACAGCGTGCGCCTTTGGTCTGTGCGCCCGTGCAGGCAGGGGAAACGCTCGGAATGCTGGTGTATTACCGGGATGGGCGTATCATAGGCGAGATCCCGCTGTGTGCAAACCAGGCTGTCCCGGCACGGACACGCAGACAGGGATTCCGGGAATGGCTCCAGAGAGCCCTACCATGAAACAGATAAGGAGAAATTATGGCAGGAATCAGAATTCAAAAGCTCCTTGCGGATGCAGGCTACTGCTCACGGCGTAAGGCGGAAGCGCTCATTGAACAGGGCAGAGTCAAGCGCAACGGCAGAACCGTCAAGCTTGGCGACAAGGCATCCTCTAAGGATCTCATCACCGTGGACGGCGAACGCATCGCCATTCCACGCAAGAAGAATCTGCGCTATATCATGCTGCACAAGCCCCGTGGCTATGTGACTACCGTGTCGGATGAGCTTGACCGCCGCTGCGTGATGGATCTGCTCGACGGGGTGGAGGAGCGTGTGTACCCGATCGGCAGACTCGACCGCAATTCCGAGGGACTGCTCCTCCTGACGAATGACGGCAATTTCGCAAACGGCATCATGCACCCGTCACGCCATGTGTCCAAGACCTATCGTGTGACCGTGCGCCCCTCCATCACGGAGGAACAGCTCGTTGCTCTTGCGGACGGAATCGTGCTCGATGGCAAAAAGACGCTCCCGGCGACTGTTGTCGTGCAGACCAATGAGCCCGGCAGAGTGGTGCTCCAGATGACAATCAAGGAGGGCAGAAACCGCCAGATCCGCCGGATGTGCGAGGCTGTGGGGCTGGAGGTCGCAAGACTGCGCCGTACATCCATCGGACCTTTGAAGCTCGGTATGCTCAAGCCCGGTGCATGGCGTGAGCTCACACCGGAGGAACTGCGTGCCATCCGTAATGCCATCGGAAAGGAGTGAGTGAGATGCTCAGGATCCTTGAACAAAAGAATTTGTCGAAATATGGCGAATTGACAGCATCTCTGCCGCTTCCGCCCTATGCGGAGCTGCATATTTCCGAAGCGGTTGCAGATGACGGCGTCAAGGGCTATATCGTGTATACCTATGCGCCGGAGGAGGTCACCATCTGGGACGTGGACGACGGCAGCGACCTGAACCAGTGCGACGGACTCGTGCGCTCTGTTCTGTTCAAGGCAGAGCTCAAGGGCATCGAGCGTGCTGTGTTCCGGGTAAACAAACCGGAAATGCAGAAACGATTGGCACTTCTGAGATTTGTAAAAAATGACGAAAATGTGCTGGAGAATATTGCTTCAATTATGGATTCCTGCAAAAGTTGCGGAGAAAACCATACAAACCCTTGAAAAAAATACAAAAAAATTGTATTATAATTATGTATGCAGCAAAGCCACCCGTCTGTCTGTTCGGGGAGGACAAGCTGCCCCAGTTTAATAGTAGGAAGGATCGATAATATGCAGATGGAGAAGAATGCAGCCAGCCCTGCAAGAGCACGCTTAGCACTGCTCTTTGACGGGGGTGAATACCGTGAATTCGGCACCTATGTTGCCGAAGGTGAGAACCCGGCAGGCGTTGTGACAGGCTATGGCTTTGTCAATGGCAACCCGGTCTATGCGTTTGCGCAGGATCAGAGTGAGGCAAACGGCGCAGTTGGCGCTGCGCAGGCAGAGAAGATCTCCAAGGTCTATACCCTTGCAGCCAAGACCGGTGCTCCGGTTGTCGGCATCTATGATTCCAATGGCGCTTTTATGGACGGTACGGCTCGTTCCCTGAATGCGTACAGCCTCATTATGAAGCGTGTTGCGCAGGTTTCCGGTGTTGTTCCGCAGATCGCACTGGTAGCTGGTGTGTGCGCCGGCAGCGCAGCGATGGCAGCCGCAGCCGCAGATTTCGTGGTCATGACCAAGGACGCAGAGCTGTTCCTGACACCGAGCTTTGAGAAGGGTGCAGGTTCCGCAGAGGCTGCTGCCAAGAACGGCGTTGCAGCAATCGTAGCAGAGGATGAGCAGGCTGCCGCAGAGCAGGTTCGTGCGCTCATCAATCTCCTGCCGGTCAACAATATGGCGATGGCTCCCTGCATGGAATATGAGGCTCCCACAGCAGCAGCAGGCTCTGACCTGGCTTCCTGTGTGGACAGCATCGCAGACGGCGGCAGTGTCATCGAGCTGTACGCTGACTACGCAGGTGCCGCTTATACCGCACTTGCAACCGTCAATGGCAGCACTGTTGCCATTGCAGCGACCAATAAGACTGATGCCAAGCTCACCGAAGCAGACTGCGCTAAGCTCTCCCGTTTCGTTCGTGTAGCAGATGCGTTCTCCATCCCGGTCATCACCCTCGTGGATACCCTTGGCTTCGACGGCAATGCAGAGACAGAACTGGCTGGCTCCGTCAAGGCACTGACCAGACTCGCCGGCAGCTATGCAGAGGCTACGACCGCTAAGATTTCCGTTGTGACCGGTAATGCCGTTGGTGCTGTGTTCGTAGCACTCGCTGGCAAGGGCTGCAATGCAGATTTTGCTTATGCGACCGAGAATGCCTGCATCGCACCGCTGATGCCGGAGGCAGCAGTTGAGTTCCTGTGGCACGACAAGCTCAAGGGCTGTGACGACCTGACCGCAAAGCGCAAGGAGCTTGCCAAGGAATACAGCACGACCCTTGCATCTGCTGAGAAGGCTGCAAACCTCGGCGTGATCGACGACGTGATCGCACCGGCTGATATGAGAGCTGTCATCGCTTCCGCACTGTCCATGATGGAGGGCAAGCGTGTGACCAATCTCCCGAAGAAGCACAATAACTTCCCGTTCTGATCACAATGACGGACGGATCCAGATTTGAATAATACAGATAGGTGGTTTATCAATATGAAAAGATTTAATGTGACTGTAAATGGTAAGGCTTATGATGTTGCAGTTGAGGAGATCGGCGCAGGCGCAGCTCCCGTTGCAGCAGCACCGGCAGCAGCTCCGGCTCCGGCAGCAGCACCCGCTCCCGCAGCAGCTCCGGCTCCGGCGGCAGCAGCAGGTGAGAAGGTAACCGCTCCGATGCCGGGTACCATCCTCGATGTCAAGGCTTCCAATGGTCAGAGCGTTTCCAAGGGCGACGTGATCATGGTGCTTGAGGCTATGAAGATGGAGAACGATATCGTTGCTCCCTGCGATGGTACTGTGACCAGCATCCTCGTGAAGAAGGGCGATTCCGTACAGAGCGGCGACACCCTCGCAACTGTAGGCTAAGACGTAGTCTGGCTTTTGCAGCATAGACGCCCTCAGGGGCAGTCTGTGCAGCCCTTTTCAATTCAAACGAAAGGATTTCGATATACATGGCTAAAAAAGTAAGAGTCACCGAGACCGTCCTGCGTGATGCACACCAGTCTCTGCTCGCAACCCGTATGACCCTCGACGATATGCGCCCGATCCTCGGCAAGCTCAATGAAGTCGGCTTCAACTCCATCGAGTGCTGGGGCGGTGCTACATTCGATACCTGCCTGCGCTTCCTGAACGAGGATCCGTGGGAGAGACTGCGCACCCTGCGCCGTGAGATGCCTGACACCAGACTCCAGATGCTGTTCCGTGGTCAGAATATGCTGGGCTATCGTCACTATGCAGATGATGTGCTGGAGGAATTCGTGCAGAAGTCCGTGGAAAACGGTATTGATGTGATCCGTATCTTCGATGCGCTCAACGACATCCGCAATCTCCAGACTGCTATCAATTCCGCTAAGAAGGCAACCCGTGACGGCAAGAAGCCGGAGGTTCAGGTCGCAATGTCCTTCACCACCGGTGAGGTGTTCACGGATGAGTACTACGTAGAGTATGCCAAGAAGATCGCAGAGGCAGGCGCTGACTCCATCTGCATCAAGGATATGGCTGCCCTCCTGACTCCCTACAGATCTGCACAGCTCGTCAAGGCGATCAAGTCCGCTGTTGACCTGCCGATCGACCTGCACACCCACTACACCTCCGGTCTGGCATCCATGTGCCTGATCAAGGGCGTTGAGGCTGGTGCGGATATCATTGATACCGCAATGTCTCCGCTCGCTCTGGGTACTTCCCATGCACCGACTGAGTCCATGGTCGCTGCATTCCAGGGCACTGAGTACGATACCGGGCTAGACCTCGTGCTCCTCAACGAGATCCGTGATTACTTCATGGGTCTGCGTAAGAAGTACATCGAGAACGGTCTGATCGACCAGAAGATGCTCGCTGCCGATGCCGGCGCACTGATCTATCAGGTACCGGGCGGTATGCTCTCGAACCTCCTGTCCCAGCTCAAGGGCGCAGGCAAGGAGGATCTCCTCAACGACGTGCTCGCAGAGGTTCCCCGTGTCCGCAAGGATGCTGGCTATCCGCCGCTGGTAACACCGTCCTCCCAGATCGTTGGTACACAGGCAGTGTACAATGTGCTCATGGGTGAGCGCTACAAGACTGTTACCAAGGAGTTCAAGGGTATCGTTCGTGGCGAATACGGTCAGACTCCGGTGCCGATCGATCCGGAATTCCGCAAGAAGATCATCGGCGATGCTGAGCCGATCGACTGCCGTCCTGCTGACCTGCTGGAGCCGGAGCTCGAAAAGCTCCGCAAGGAGTGCGCAGAATGGGCAGAATCCGAGGAGGATGTACTGTCCTATGCGCAGTTTGGTCAGGTCGCTGTCAAGTTCTTTGAGAAGCGCAGAGATGCGAAGTTCGGTCTGGACGGCAAGCATGGCGATGCTGAAAAGCAGGTTCATCCTGTTTGATAGAATCAAGGATAAAGGAGGGATATATAGTGGATAATGAGGAATACAAACCGATATCGCCCCTGGGGTATATTGGTTATGAGATCTTGTTCGGCCTGCCGGGTATCGGATTTATCATCTGCATCATCCTGGCGATCGTGGCAAAGAATAAGAACGTCAAGAATTTCGCACTTGCTCAGATCATCATGGCGATCATCATTGCAGTCGTAACATTCGTAGTTGCACTGGTATCTGGTCTGTCGATGAGCGATCTGACCTCGCAGCTCTCTGAAGCAGCGAATTCCTGAAACCATTACGTATGAGCATGAGAGCGGAGCTGCACTCCGCTCTTTCTGCCGTTTTATGGCACAAAAATCTTGTAAAAGGAGGAGCATACTATGCCGATCAGAATTCCCGAAAATCTGCCCGCTTATGAAACACTCGAAAAGGAAAATATCTTTGTCATGCGCAAGGCAAGAGCAGAGCATCAGGACATTCGTCCGCTTCGGGTGCTCATCCTGAACCTCATGCCCAAGAAGATCGAGACCGAGACCCAGCTCATGCGTTTGCTCTCCAATACGCCGCTGCAGGTCGATGTGGAGCTTTTGCAGGTGGAGCACATCTCCAAAAACACGTCCGCAAGCCATCTGGAGACCTTCTACAAGTCTTTTGATGAGGTCAGAGACCACTTTTATGACGGCATGATCCTGACTGGTGCGCCGCTCGAACGCCTCGATTTTTCCGAAGTCGATTACTGGGACGAGCTGTGCGAGATCATGACATGGACACGCACCCATGTGTATTCCACAATGTATATCTGTTGGGCGGCACTTGCCGGACTGTATTACCACTATGGCATCGAAAAGCGTCCGCTGGAGAAGAAGCTGTTTGGCGTTTTTCCGCATAAGGCGGAGAGTAATAACCCGATACTGCGTGGATTTGACGATGTTTTCCCTGTGCCGCATTCACGGCATTCCGAGGTGCTGCGTGAGGATATAGAACGCTGCAAGGAGCTGGAGATTCTGTCCTATTCGCCGCTTGCCGGTGTGTATATGGTCGCTTCCCGGAATGGCAGAGAGTTCTATGTGACCGGTCACAGCGAGTATGAGCGTGACACCCTCAAGCAGGAGTACGAGCGTGACCTTGCCAAGGGCTTACCGATCGACGTGCCGTGGGGCTACTTCCCAGGCGACAACCCGAACTGTGAGCCGATCTTTTCCTGGCGCTGCCATGCCAACCTGATGTACTCGAACTGGCTCAACTACTGCGTTTACCAGAAAACGCCGTTTGAAATCACTGAGCTTGCTAACATGGAAGGGAAAGCATGAGACCGTTTGCTGTGTCCTGCCTGGTGCCGATCGAGGGGCGGATGCTCTTTGTCCGGCATACCTACGGCGTTGCCAAGGGGCGGATCCTCATCCCCGGCGGCTACCTGAAGGAGGACGAGCTGCCCTCCAAAGCCGCTGAGCGTGAGCTGTTTGAGGAGACTGGCGTGACTGCCAGGGCAGAGGGGCTCTTTGCCGCCAGATGCAAGGGCGGACAGTGGATTTTGGTTGTCAAGATGCAGTACGTCAGCGGTGAGCCGCATTCTGACGGCTATGAGAACAACGAGGTGCTGCTCCTAAAGCCCGAAAATGCGATTCTTCGCCCGGATATCACGAATATGAGCCGTTCCATCATGAAGGCGTACATCGAATGTCCTGACCGGATCATTCCGCTGAGTGAAGATGTGCCGCCGACCTATGATCCGCAGAAATACGAATTCTACGGCGTCTGAGCCGCAAGCGCCTTTGCGAAGAAGGCTTCTGTGCTGTACTGCGGACTTCGGTGATAGCGTCCGAGCCCGTACAGGCAGTCGGGATCCTGCGTGATATAATTCGGCTCCTCCCGACAGGTGAGGGTGCAGACGAATCCCATATCTTTCAGAACCGGAATACTTTCCCGACAGATAAAGCCGTATGGATAGGCGAAAACAACGGGAGAGGTTCCGGTTTCGTTTTTTGCCTGTGTCTGGAGCTTTATCAGGTCATTTTGCAGCATCGCACGGTACTGCGCCGGGTCCTCCCCCAGCAGGATCGAGCATCCGGCACGTTCCTCGTTGCTGTGTAGGTCGTAGGTGTGGCTGCCGAGCTCGATGCGGTTCGAGGCAAGGAGCGAACGCACATTGTCCCATGTGAGGTAGGAATGCAGGGCGTTTTCCGGGTCGGCAGGCGCCAGCTCATCGGTGTAACGCCCGACGATCGACACCACCGCCTGCATATTGTAAGCATCCAGCAGCGGCAGGGCGTCCGAGTAATTGTTGTAAAACCCATCATCAAATGTGAGCAGCACAGGCTTTTCCGGAAGCGTGCCGGTGCCCTGCGTGTAGGCGAGGAGCTGCGCAACGGAAACACTCTCGTAGCCGTGGCTTTTCAGGTATTGCAGGTCGGATTCGAGTGCCGCCGGTGAGAGCTGATAGTCACTGGCAGGCTCCCGGATGCTGTGATACATGATGACCGGCAGGAAGATGCCCTCCGGGACTTTCTCCGGGGCAGCAAGCGCCTTTCCGACTGTGGTCAGGACGATGATGAGTGCCGCCGCAACGGCGGCAAGCACCATGAAAAAAATCCCCTTCTTCGGGGTAATGCATTGATACATACCAAGCCCTCCTTCTTGCCTTGATTCTATGCGCAGAAGGGGGCTTTCTTGCCTGTCCGGAAAAGCTTGCATAATGCCGGACGTGCCTGCATATAGTAGTAGGGAACAAGGAGGTGCAAGCATGGCAGGAAAAACAGCAAATGTGCTGTCCGCAATGCTCCTGATGGCGGCTGGCGGACTCATCACGCATTATCTCCCGGTACTGACACAGGCAGCCAATACCGGTATCCGTCCGGCATCCCTCACGCAGGCGCCGGAGCTGTATTTATCCAGCGGCTTCGGGGAGGAATACGCCGCTGAAACGCTTCCGGAGACCGGCGAGCTCACCATGCCGGAGGCGGCAATTGCGGCAAGCGCCGATCCGGGTCCCAAGCCCTATCCTCTGACATGGGACCTGTCGGGCGGCAAGGTGGAGAAGATGTATTACGGCAGGTATTCCGGCACGCAGTATTTTGATCTATTTACCTGCGGACAAGTGCGCAATGAGACCTCGCACGCCAATGCAGAGCTCTACGATGAGAGCCTGAAGCCTCCGGCATTTACCATCGCCGGGGCGTCCGTGCCGCAGGTGCTCATCATGCATACCCACACGACGGAGTGCTTTGAGCCATACGAACGGGATGCCTATGATGCGTCGTTCAATTACCGCACGACAGACCCGGCGCTGAATATCTGCCGGGTCGGGGATGCCATTGCAGCGCAGCTCGAAGCGGCAGGCATCGGCGTCATTCATGACACGACCATCCACGACTACCCGTCCTACACCGGCTCCTACGAGCGCAGCCGCAAGACCGTCAAGGCGATGCTCGAAGCGCACCCGTCCATTAAGGTCGTGCTCGACATCCACCGGGATGCCATCGGCGGCGACGGCGTTATCAAGCAGCCGACTGTCACCATCAACGGCAAAAAAACGGCGCAGGTGATGATTATTTCGGGCTGTGACGACGGGACGATGGGGATGCCGAACTATATGCAGAACTTCCGGTTTGCGTGCCGCTTGCAGCAGCAGATGGAGGGCGATTATCCGGGACTGACACGCCCCATCCTGTTCGACTACCGCAAGTACAACCAGGACTTGACAACGGGCAGCCTTCTGATCGAGGTCGGGACACACGGCAACACCCTCGAACAGGTCGTCAATGCCGGCGATCTCATCGGCAGCTCGCTCGCCAGAACGCTCATTGATCTGGAGGAATGACATGAAAAGACGCTTTCGCACAGTCTGCATGGGACTTGCCGTCCATATGGTGCTCAGCGGCGCAGCATTGGCGGCAGTTCGTGTCGGGTACGTGGGGTATAACCGGACGCACGAGCAGTCCATTCGGGCTGCCAGTGTCCGGCTGGACGGGGACACAGCGGAGGTCTCGCTTTTGACTGATACGCTGCGCATTCCGCTGCCGGAGCCGGATGACAGGCTGTATCTGGTCAGCTTTGCGGCAGCAGGGGAGCCGTTCAAGGGGTGGGTATGGCTGTTGGGACGATTTATAGAATGGTCATGATTTGTTCATAAAATATTTGAAAATTAACTATTGCAAAGACGGGGAATTTCTGGTATAATAAATAAGGTGTCTGAAAAGGACGCCAGTGATGTGCCTGTAGTTTAGTTGGATAAAACAGAGGACTCCGACTCCTCAGAGCGCAAGTTCGAGTCTTGTCAGGCACATTCCGGGATGT
>CACXGK010000145.1 GCA_902767115.1 uncultured Ruminococcus sp. | reverse complement strand
CCAACGATGTAAGCGCCTGCTTCCTTGGCAAGGTCAGGCATGATCTCCGGAGTCGGATTTGCCATGGCGAATACGAGGGGCTTGTCGTTCATGGTACGGATCATATCCTGTGTCAACAGACCCGGCTTGGAAACGCCGATGAACACATCTGCGCCCTTGACAGCGTCTGCGAGTACGCCGTGCTTGCAGTCACGGTTGGTCTTTTGTGCCATCTCTGCGTGTGCCGGATTGTCATAATGCTCATCCCGTGCGAGAATGCCGCACAGATCGACCATGCAGATATTGCCGACGCCCAGGTTCAGAAGGTGCTTTGCGATTGCAATACCGGCGGAGCCTGCACCGTTGATGACGATCTCCAGCTTGGAGATATCCTTGCCGGCGCACTTGCAGGCGTTGACGAGTGCAGCTGCCACAACGATGGCAGTACCATGCTGGTCGTCATGGAACACTGGAATATCCAGACGCTCCTTGAGCTTTGCCTCGATCTCGAAGCAGCGGGGTGCTGCGATATCCTCCAGATTGATGCCGCCGAAGCTCAGACCGATGTTCGCAATGGTGTTGACGATCTCATCAGTATCCTTGGAATTGATGCACAGCGGGAATGCATCCACATCCGCAAATTCCTTGAACAGTGCGCACTTGCCCTCCATAACGGGCATTGCAGCCAGCGGTCCGATGTCACCCAGTCCGAGGACTGCGGTGCCGTCCGTGATGACTGCCACCAGATTGTGGCGGCGGGTCAGCTCATAGGAGAGTGACGGATCCTTCTCGATCTCCAGGCACGGCTGTGCCACACCAGGCGTATACGCATGAGACAGGCTGTCACGGTCGTTGATGGGGGTCCGGGAAACGACCTCGATCTTGCCCTTCCATTCCTTGTGCTTTGCGAGAGATGACTGCATGATATCCATGATCTATGTACTCCTTTATATATAATTTACTTCCAGATAAAATCGGCAATTGCCGCATTGGGATCGGCGCCCTGTGCCGCACTGAAGGACAGGACGATGTGAGCGTCCACCGCATTGATGCTGCCGTCCCCGTTGACATCCGCTGCCGCCATGAACTGCTTGGTCACTCTTGGGTTTCCACCTGCGCTTCTGGCTGCGGAATACTCCAGGATGCGTGCGGCATCTGCGGCATCGATCCGCTTGGTGCCGTTGGCATCGCCGGGTTCACGGTCGGGGATGTACTGCCCTTCGTAGGTCACGGGTGTGTCATTGGCATCGTAGGAGCCGATGAGGAACATCGACCAGTAGAATGCATACGGGATCCCGTCCGGGTCAGGCTTGGCATCCGCATCGTAAACGAAACCCGTGCCGATGTGCGTCATGGATTCCGTCATGATGTTGTCATGGTGTCCCTGCGAGTTCATCCACTGGTAGAATGTCTCCTCCGCCCCGAAACCGCCGGCAGCGATGTTTTCAGCGCAGTTGTTGTAGAAGAACCCGTCATTCTTCATGACTGAAAAGCATATGGAACCATCCGGGCGGTAGTGTCCGAACAACGTTGTCAGATCCTCCGCACGGGTCTGCGCATAGGACACCAGCGGCGGTGCGATGTACATCTCCTGCAAGCCCTCTGCCACACGGGCATCATTGCACATCGAGCAGAAGATCTCCACAGCATCACGCCGTGACTGCTCATCATTTGCGGCTGCACCTGCTGCCGTCATGCCGCCTGTGACTGCCGTCAGCAGCAAGGCGCCGGACAGCGCTGCCAACCATCTGCGGATCTTTTTCATCGTGAACACTCCCTCCCTCAGAACGACGCATATATATTTATTATAGCATGATGCATACGAAAAGTCAACACGAAACCATACTTTTTTCGGTATAACACCCAAGGCTTTGCGGCTCGTGAAAAAATTTCCGAAAACCTCTTTCTTTTTTCCGGAAAGTATGCTATAATAGAAACAGTATGCGGATTTTCCGCAAAAACACAGGAGGAATTAGCTATGAGAGCAGTTATTACAGTCATCGGTAAGGATACCGTGGGTATCCTGCATAAAGTCAGCGGCATCTGCGCCACACACAATGTCAACGTCATCGAAGTGACCCAGAGTGTCCTTCAGGATATGTTTGCCATGATCATGATGGTGGATATCTCCGGCATCACATCAGACTTCTCCGCACTCTCTGACGATATGGCTGCGCTCGGCACCGCAGAGGGTCTGGCGATCCACTGTATGCATGAGGATATCTTCAATTCCATGCACAAGATCTGATCCGTATACAATTGTGAAATATTTTGAGGTGAAACATAACCAATGCTGAATTCTTTTGATATTCTGGAAACCATCCGGATGATCCAGGAGGAATGTCTGGACATCCGTACCATTACCATGGGTATTTCCCTGCTCGACTGCATCGATCCCGATATCGACAAAGCCTGTGAGAAGGTCTACAACAAGATCACATCCAAGGCTGCACACCTGGTCGAGGTCGGTGAGCAGATCGAGAAGGAGTACGGCATCCCGATCGTAAACAAGCGTATTTCCGTCACCCCGATCGCTATGCTGGCTGCTGCCTGCCCGAACGAGAATCCCGTCAAGTTCGCACTGGCACTCCAGAGAGCCGCTGATACCTGCCGTGTCAACTTCCTCGGCGGTTACTCCGCACTGGTCCACAAGGGCTTCTCTGCCGGTGACCTGGCACTCATCAAGTCCATCCCGGAGGCACTGTCTGTGACACAGAACGTGTGCTCCTCCGTCAATATCGGCTCCACCAGAAGCGGCATCAACATGGACGCCGCAAAGATCATGGGCGAGGTCGTACTCGAATCCGCCAAGATCACGGCTAACCGTCAGTGCATCGGACCGGCAAAGCTGGTCGTTTTCTGCAATGCCGTAGAGGATAACCCCTTCATGGCAGGTGCATTTCACGGCGTCGGCGAGCCGGACTGCGAGATCCACGTTGGTGTATCCGGTCCCGGCGTTGTCCGTGCAGCCGTTGCAAAGTATCCGGATGCCACCATCGACGAGCTGGCTGACGTCATCAAGAAGACTGCATTCAAGATCACCCGTATGGGTCAGCTTGTCGGCGCAAGAGCTTCCAAGATGCTGAATGTGCCGTTCGGTATCGTAGACCTGTCCCTCGCCCCGACACCGGCTGTCGGTGACTCGGTCGCACACATTCTCGAAGGCATGGGTCTGGAGCAGTGCGGTACACACGGCACCACCGCTTGTCTGGCACTCCTGAACGACGCTGTCAAGAAGGGCGGCGTTATGGCATCCTCGAATGTCGGTGGTCTGTCCGGCGCATTCATCCCGGTGTCCGAGGATCAGGGGATGATCGATGCCGCCAAGGCAGGCACCCTCACCCTCGAAAAGCTCGAAGCAATGACTGCCGTTTGCTCTGTTGGTCTGGATATGATCGTGGTTCCGGGCGATATCACACCGGAGACCATTTCTGCGATCATTGCGGACGAGGCAGCCATCGGTATGGTCAACAACAAGACCACCGCAGTCCGCCTGATCCCGGCGATCGGTCTGAAGCAGGGCGAAATGCTCGAATTCGGCGGTCTCCTCGGTTCGGGTCCCGTCATGCCGATCAACCGCAAGTCCCCGGCGAAGTTCATCTCCCGTGGCGGCAGAATCCCGGCACCGATGCACAGTATCAAGAACTGATTTTACTTGCAATACAAAACAGCCAGGCGTGAATGCCTGGCTGTTTTGTTATGCAGTTTTGGGGTTGCCCTTTGCAAGGATCCAGTCGGACAATTTGCTCAGCAGTATACTCAGCAGGAAAGCTATGAGGATACACCCTGCATAGTACAGAATATGATACGTTTGCAAGCCATAATTGTTCATCAGCGTCCGCAGCGTAACGTGCGTGATGTACAGTTCAAAGGAGAGCTTGCCGCAGAACAGCAGCGCCTTTTCCACAAACGTTCCTGACAGAAGCGGTAAGATCAGCAGCAGCAGCCCCATCACAAAAAATACATAGAAGCAATTCACCAGACGGTTGGAGATCAATTCCGTGCCGATCAGTGCCGTCTGGACCTTTGAAAAGCCCTTCAATGCGATACCAAGAGCCGGGAGAAGCAGATCGATCGCTTTGAATGCACGCTTTTCGGCGATTGCTTTGCCGTAATACGCACCGATCAGAAAAATCGGAATGCGGTACAGAGCGATCTCAATATGGTCGTACAGCTCCGGCGCTGCAAACTTCAAAGCGATCGTCCCGGCAAACAGCAGGATCGTTCCGCCCCAGGCGACCAAGCCCCTGTACCGGCAAGTCCCCTTCAGCCCCATGAACAGCAGCGGAAACAGCAGGTACATTACCAGAATAAAAGAAACATACCACAGATTCTTGTTGCCCGATGTCCACAAGGACAATGTGGAATAGTCCAGCAGGAATGTCCCGACCGATTCGTGACGGAGCAGGATATCCTTCCAGAGCCAGAAAATGCCGCCCCAGATCAGGTAGGGAATCAAAATTCTTTGAAAACGTTTTTGGTAGAATTTTTGGATATCCGGCGTCCTTGTCATCGAAAAATACAACCCCATTCCGGACAGAAACAGGAAGATCTCAACGCCGGTACTGCCGATCAAAAGGTTGTATCCCTTGCCTGCAAGCTGCACGATCCGCATGGGCGAATCCTCGATGGCGTGTTCAAAATAATGGAAGATCATGATAAAAATGATCGATATTCCGAACAATTGTGAACGGTACTGGGATACTGTCCCCCAGTTGTGTTTGGCTTGTTCCATGATAGCATCGTTCCTTTCCTAATATCAGACACTCTTAATAGTACACCACAGCTTTGGCAAATTGTAAAGAGGTGTTTTGCCCTTCTGATGAACTGAACCAAAATCGCATTTTGTCACCGATTTCACATTTTATCTATTGCTTTTCGCCGCAAAACGATGTATAATGAAACTATGTATAATTGGTTATATCATTGGGGGAAGTCGACTTATCAAAGGAGTGTTCCATATGAACAAAACAAAAGCTGATCCAAAAGGTAATACGATCAAGAATACCCTTGACACTCTGACCTCTCGATCCAGAACGCCAAAGGTCGTGTATGTCTTGTTGCTCCTGCTCTATATTGCAGCGAATTTCATTACCAGTACCTCTGCAAACTCCAACCAGACGATCAACCTTGCAGGGCTGTCCTTCTCTGCCTATTCCTTCGCCGGCGTTTTTTCCTCGCTGGGCAATATCTGCGTCATTTTTCTGACGGTGTACTGCGGAAAGCCGGGCTATATCACGTCCCTTGTGCTTCTCCTGTTCCAGATCCCAGTGATCCTCCGGGGGATCGTCATGAACCATAACTACAACAGCCTGCCCGGCGTATTCGGCAATATCCTGGCGATCATTGCCGTTACCATCATCTATTTCAACAACCGCAGCCTCACCAATTACCAGAACCGCCTGCGGGATCAGGCGGTGACGGACAGGCTCACAGAGCTTCCGAACCGGTTTGCCTGTACAGAGCTCGTGGGTGACCTGATCAAGCGCAATACCCGGTTTGTACTCGTTTCCATCGACCTCAACGGCTTCAAGAGCATCAACGACACGATGGGCTTCAATACCGGCAATGAGGTGCTCCGGCAGATCGCTTCCCGCTGGAAAACCATTGCAGATACCGGACTGTCCGGGACGCTCGATTTCATCACCCGTGTCAGCGGCGATGAATTTGTCCTCATCATCCGAGGCTACGACTCTGAAACCGATATTCTCAATACCATCCAGCATTACGAAGCCGTCCTCGGCAACCGCCTGACCATCGACGACTGCGATTTCTACATCACGGCAAGCTTTGGCTATGCGGAGTTTCCGACGGATACCAAGGATGTCGATTCCCTGTTCACCTATGCGGATGCCGCTATGACCGAGATCAAGCGTGCGCACAGCAGCAACCATGTGATGCGTTTCTCCACAGAGCTGCTCAAAATGGAACGCACCATCGAGATCGAAAACAAGATCCGTGAGGCACTGGAGCACGATACTGTGTTCTTCCAGCTCCAGCCGCAGTTTGATATGTCGCATAAGCTGCGTGGGTTCGAGGCGCTTGCTCGGATGCGTGACGAGAACGGCAAGATCATCAGCCCCGGTGAGTTTATTCCGGTCGCCGAAAAGGTCGGACTCATCGACAAGGTGGATGCTGCGGTATTTCAGAAATCCGGCGCCTTCTTCGGTGATCTGCTCAGACGCTCCGGCGCTGATATTTCCCTGAGCATCAACATTTCCGTTCGTCACCTGATGAAGAACGACTTTCTCGATGAGATCCGCAGTCTGCTCAGAAATACCGGCATTCCGCCGCAGCAGCTTGAGATTGAGATCACGGAGTCCATCATGATCGACTCCGCAGAAAAGGCATTGCAGTGCATCAACGAGATCCGCAGCATGGGCATCATGGTCGCCATCGATGACTTCGGCACCGGGTACTCCTCTCTGAGCTACCTCAACAACTTCCCTGCCAATCTGCTGAAGATCGACAAGTCCTTCATCGATAAAATGAACACCAGCGATTCCTCCAAGCAATACGTTGCTGCGATCATTTCCATCGGACACATCATGGGATTTGATGTCATTTCCGAGGGTGTGGAAACGGAGGATCAGCTTGCGACGCTCAACAGCATCGGCTGCGACTATATTCAGGGATTCATCTGGGGACGTCCCTTGCCGCAGGAGGAAGCCGAAAAGCTGGTCATGGCATCCGTCCAGACACAGGACTGACAACGGCTGCGGCAGGTGTTGGGACTGATGTTTTTTCAAGCTGAACGACATGAGCTTCCTTCAGGGTCGAAACCGCCTGATCACATAACCAAACAGCCCGACCATCCGAGAGATGGCAGGGCTGTTTTTTTGGTTTATGCAGCATCATCCGCAGACGCATGGATCTTCTCCTGAAATGCCGAGAATGTCTCATCCGAGAGCGCAAATTCCAGGATGCAGGCATCCTTCTCTGCGATTTGCGGCGTGATGCCAAGATGCAGGAACAGCTCGCAGAAATACCGATAGCGTTCCATCACCTTCCGGGCGATCTCCTCACCGCTTTCCGTCAGGCAGATCTCATGGTCTGCCTCAAACTGGATATATCCGTCATTCTGGAGCTGCTGCAATGCCACACAGACTGTCGGTCGCTTGACGTTCATTTCTGTTGCCAGCATCGCAGAGCGCACTTCTCCGTTCTGCTCCTTCAATTGTAAAATCGCCTTGAGATATTTGGCGGCGGTTTCGCTTTTCATGACACCTCTCCTATTCTGCGTCTGCTGCTATCACGCCGTTTCGCATGGAAAGCAGGATATCGGCAAATTCCTTTGCACACGGATCATGCGTCACCATCAGCACGGCGCTTCCCTGCGCAGCGGCTTCCTTCAGGATGCGCAGCACAAGCTGTGTGGTCTCCTCGTCCAGATCAGAGGTCGGCTCGTCGGCAAGCAGGATCTCCGGCTGCGGAAGCAAAGCTCTTGCAATCGCCATACGCCGCAGCTCACCGCCGGACAGCTCTGCCGGATAGCAGCCGAGCAGCGCCGTGATCTCCAGCGCTTTGGCAAGGGTCTGGACACGCTGCTTTGCGGCATCATCTGCCTTGCCGGTGAGGGTCACAGGCAGGAGGATGTTCTCCTCGACTGTCAGGCTGTATAGCGCCGTCTGCCCCTGCGGAATGATGCCGATGTGCCGGTTGCGGAAGGCGGACAGCGCCTTGTCCGGCATCTCGTACAGATCAGCTTCACCGGCAAGCACCTTGCCGTCAGTGGGACGCAGCAAGCCTCCCAGAATGTTGAGCAGCGTGCTCTTTCCGGAACCGGAACGTCCCATCAGGACGGTGAGCTTGCCGGCGTCTATCGTCAGATCCAGCGGCTGCAATACCGTAAAGCAGTTCGCAGAGCCGGATTTGCGTGGAAATTCCTTCATCAGTGCCTTGGCTGTCAGGTTCATCCGTTATCCCCCCTCAGGATCAGTGCCGTATCCACACGGCTGATGCGGTATGCGCAGACGGCTGCGGCAAGGATGCCGGCAAGCAGGACTGCCAGAATGGACATGACTGCCAGCAGCGCCGTCTGTCCGGCACCCGGCAGCAGAAACGGCAGTCCGATCTGCTCACTCACCGCCGTGCGGAAACCGAGCATACCAACAAGTGCAAGTCCCGTGCCGAGCACCGAGCCGCACAGTCCGGTCAGCAGTGCCTCCTGCATCACGATCGAAGCGAGCTTCCCCTGCGATGCGCCGATCACACGGAGCACAGCAAATTCACGCTTGCGCTCGTTGACGCTCATCGTGAATGCCAACAGCAGGATCACAAGCCCCAGCACCCACACCGCAGCGATCAGCACACCGATCACGTCAGAGGTGCCTTGCAGGCTGCGGGAAATGCCGGAGATCATTTCCTTGGTTTGAACCGCCTTGACCTTTTTGACGTGAATGTTGATGTCGTTCATGACCTCCTCCGGCGAATAGCCCTCGGCAACGTTGATAAGCACCGTGGATACCACCTTCTGCGGATCCGTGCCGGCAAAATCATTCATGCCCTTATCGAGTGACGACCCGATGAGCTGCTGGATGGTGTCGATGTTCGTAAAGACAGCGGAATCGTAATAAGTGCCGGTCTTGTCGAGCTTGGCTGCCACATGGCAGTCGATGCCGTAGAAGGTCAGGGTGTCGCCCGGAAAGGCATTCAGGTCATTGCCGACGACGATGTCGCCTGCCTGTAAGTTGCCGTCGTAGCTGCGTTTGAGCCACGGCAGCACGGTAAAATCCGTTTCCGGGTCAAAGCCGATGATCTGCACCGGGATCGAGCAGCAGCCGGAGCTTGCGGATGCAAGATAAAACTGCGCTGAGATCTGCCCGATGCCGTCCAGTCCCCGGATCTTTTCATACCGGCTGTTGTCCATGTAGAAGTAACCGGGATTGCCTTGCAGGACGATGCTTTCGAGATTGGACTTGGTTCTCGCCTCATAGGGGACGACCATGATATCCGCACCAAGACGGGCTTCAAGGGAGCCGAGACCCTTTTGCAGTCCCGACACAAGGAGCGTTCCGCCGCACACGGCGAGCGAAAGCAATGCTGTCAGCACGAGCAGAACTGCCGTGCGTACCGGTCTGCGCCGGACATTCCGATAGGCGATGTTCATGCGTTAGCCTCTTTTCGGCTCAAAATGGCATCCACCACACCTGCCACGGCGATCAGTCCGCAGAGGATGAGGACTGCCGGACGCATCACGGCATGGCAGCGCATCGTGTCCATCATGCAAAGCCGGATCGCAATGCCGGGGATGAGCGCTGTCGCAACAGACATCACACTCATGGCGAGTGCCGCACCTGCCTTTGCCGGACGGCTCAGGAACAGACGCAAGACGCTAACCACCGTCAGTCCGATGGACATCAGGAATACTGTCTGCTCTGCCCAGTGGCACGACATCCAGCTTCCGTCCTCCTTGGGACCGCAGGCGTGAAACAACAGCTTGCTCCCCAGGCAAAGCGCTGCACTGAGCAGCAGCAGGCAAATATCAGTGATCGTCGGTTTCTTCATGGGTTTCTCCTTTCAAGTCAGAAATGCTTTCCTGCGCCATCGGGTACGCCTCGTAAAATGCAGCCGTTGCAAAGGCGGCATCACGGGTGTGCGACGGGAAGTCAGCATCGGATTTCATAAAGCAAGCATAATCGCCGTTCCGGTCATCCCAGGTCAGGTCAAGGTTGTAATACAGCCCGTCCACGCAGACCAGATTCCAGGCGTGGAGTGTCTGCTCCTCTCCTGCCATACCGGTCACGATCCGCACTGGAACGCCCATTTCCCGCAGCAAACGGTACACCGCCGCTGCATACCCCTGACACACCGCCTGCCCCTGGATGAGGGCGGCGTAGGCTGTGGTCTTGCGGTGGTGATTCTCGTTGCCAGCGTGGACTTCGTCATACCGGACGTGCTCCCGCAGGTATTCCGTGACCGCCTGCACCCTTTCCAGCTCGGTCATCCCGGCGCCGTTTCCAAGCGCCGACAGGATCTCCTCCACACGCTGCGTGACACGTTCCTCCTCTGCCGCCGTTGTGTAATACTGTGGCAGAATGGTGACCTCATAGTAATAGGTGCCGCTGTCGGTGTGATATGCCGAATGCATGGTGTAGCCGCCGTACTGGTAGCGGATGTAATCCCCCTCCTCCGGCGAATCTGTCTCGTCAAGAGCGCATTCCATGAGCTCCCGGACGATGGTGCCGAGCTCATCCAGATTATCCTGATGGGAGGAATAGGAAATGGTGATCTGCCGGTCACGGCGGCGAAGTCCGTTCCGGATGGCTTCAATCACGGCATCGGCATTCGTGAAATAAATGCCCAGATCCTGCCGCACATCGTAGTGATACCGGGGCTTTGCCGTGCAGCCGGTCAGCAGCAGGCAGACGGCGGTCAGGACGGCAAGCAGACGGATTATTTGCGCTTCCATATTGCCACCGCATGGGAATTGACCAGGAGCTTGTCGATGTCCAGTCCTGCCGGGCAGATATTCCGGCACGAAAGCGACTTGCCGCAGCCCTCATAAATGTGCTTCCGGTACACCCGGCGAAGCTGCCCAAGCTCCGAAGGCGGCAGCTCGGACAGAAGCCTTGCTGTCGGGACAAATGCCGCCATCCCAAAGAACGTATCCCCCGGACAGAAATTCGGGCAGACCTCCAGACAGCAGCCGCATTGCAGGCACCGGGATGCTTCATAGGCAAGCTCGGCTTGTTTGCCGTCGGCGATGCATTCGGATTCCAGCCAGATGTGCAGGGCCTTCAGGTTTTCGTACAGAATGTGCCTGTCCACGATGAGATCAGCAATGACCGGAAATTTCCGCAGAGGTTCGACCAGGATGACGCCTTTTTTCTGAACATCCAGGAGCTTGGCATCACACGCAAGGCATGGTCTGCCGTTGACGACCATGGCGCAGGCGCCGCATTTCTTTTGCAGGCAGGAGCACTCGTAGGCAATGACCGGCTTTCCCTCTGCGGCAAGCTGCGCATTGCGGTCGATGAGGGCGGTCATGACGGTGGCGCTGCTGTCCGCTTCACACGAAAAGCGCTCCCAATGGGGCGCAGATTCGGCATTTTCACGGCGAAGCACTTCAATTGTGATCTGCATGGTGCCTCCTTTCCGGCAATGCACGGAAGCTGATCCGGACGGAACCGTTATACTCCGCAAGGGTCATTTTGCGAAATGCCTCCTGTTTTTCCGGGTAGTCCTCACGGTAATGCGCACCACGGCTCTCCCGGCGTTCCAGCGCACTGCGGAGCATCGCCTCTGCAAGGTGCAGCCGGTTTTCCTCACGGGGATTCTGCGGACGGAGCGCATAGAGCGCATCGAGTGCCGCCGTAAGCTGCGCTTCATTCCGGACAATACCTAAGCCGCCGAGCAATATCTGACTCACCTGCGCAATCCATGCCGGAGATGCCGGTTCTGCAAGGGGTTCCTCGCCCTCCACGATCTGCACCTGGCAAGCGTCCAGCGGCTTGTCGAACAGGATCGTTTCCGCCGCACGTCTGCCGCCGTAAAGAGCGCCCAGCATCGAATTTCCGCCAAGGCGGTTGGCACCGTGATACTGGCAGGTGCATTCGCCAGCGGCGTAGAGATGCTGCAAACTGGTGCGGTGCTCCTCATCCGTGTCCATGCCGCCCATGAAATAGTGGATGCCCTCCTGCACGGGGATCGGGGCTTTCTTGGGGTCGATTGCCAGGTAGTGCATGAGCTCCTGCCGCAGATCGGAGAGCTTGTTCTTCCAGGCATTTTCCGGCAATCCCGTCATATCGAGATAAACCTGATCGCCTGTGTCGGGCTCCCGGCGGATGAAATACATCGTCCGGGCAACGACGTCACGGGGCATCAGATTGCCGAGCTCCGGGTATTTGTCCTCCATGAAGAAGTACTTCTCACCGCTACGCTCGATGTAAAGCCTGCCGCCCTCCCCTCTTGCTGCCTCCGTCACAAGACAACGCTTTCCGGCAATGCCGATCGTTGTCGGGTGATACTGGAGCATTTCGAGGTTGCCGAGACAGACACCCTGCGCAAAGACCGTGGCAGTCACATCGCCGCTGTTTTGCGTGGTTCCGGTCGTCATGCCGGGAAAAATGCCGTTCATGCCGCCGGAGCAGAGCAGGACAGTCCCATGCAGGTCGTAGAGCTTGCCGGAATAGCGATCCCGGACACGGACACCGATACAGGTATCCTCATGCGTCAGGAGCCGCAGAAATTCATGATGCGGCATCCGGTCGATCAGTCCGGAGCGTTCGCATTTCCGGGCTTCGTCGATCAGGGCGTGCATGATGATCTTGCCCGTGGAGCTCTTGGCATAGGCGGTGCGTTTGAGCTTCTGTCCGCCGAAATTGCGCAGGGCGATGTCCTCCGGCGTGCGGTTGAACGGCACACCGAGTTTTTCCAGCCAGCGCAGGACTTCCGGCGCATGGTAGGTCAGGTTTTCCACTGCATTGGGATCAGCAAGGTAAACGCCGCCACGCAGCGTATCCGCAAAATGGTTTTCCGGGGTGTCGTGCTCTCCCATCGTGTCGAGTGCCGCATTGATGCCGCCTTCCGCAAGTACGGACTGCGCACGCTCTGAGGGCTGGAGCGAGATCAGACGGCTCTTGATGCCTGTTTTTGCCAGCGTAATGGCGGCGGACAGACCCGCAAGCCCTGCACCGACAATGTTCACGATCTGCATAAGCTCCCTCCTCAAAATGCATTCCAGCGGATAAAATAGATCACAAAGCCAATGCCTGCTGCCAGCAGCAGCACAGACAGCACCGCCAGCACATCCGGCAGAAATGTCTTAAAGCTGCGGATGCCAAGTCCGATCAGCATCGGCGTCATATTCAATCCCACGTGGGTAAGCAGACTCACGACCATGAGGATCTGCGTTGTCAGCTCCGCCCCGGCAAAGAGGTGCAACCGGAATGCCCCGTTCTCGGACGAGCCCATGAAAATGAGCAGATGACACGCAATAAATGCCATCATTGCAAATCCGCTGATGCGTCTTGCCCAGAACAGGCGATTTTCCTTGCCGTAGGAGGCGCCTGATCTTTTGACCAGGCGCAGGGAATCGATCGTCAGCTTGATACCGATGAGCACGTGCAGCACGATCAGGGCAAGCATCACCCATGCGATCACTGTCAGGAAGATCGCTCCGCCGCCAAGCAGTCCTGCCATTTGCAGCGCTCCGGCAATCATATGGACCAGCAGCAGGACGACAATGCCCGCACTGATGATCGCATTGGCTTTTCTCATGCTGTTTCCTCCTGTCCGATGTGCAGCGCCTTTACGCCGTCACACATCGCTGTTTCTGCCTTGCAGTACGTTGCAAGCTCCTCCGACAAAATGATGACCTGGAATTTCCCGTGATCCGCCTTGGACATCAGGAGCGTCAGGTCTTCCTGCCGGACATCCATCTGGTGTTCGGCAAGTCTTGACTGAAAGGACTGCGCCATCGTGAGGGCTGCCGCATCGCTCTGCGCTGTCATACAATGGATATCCTCAAAGCAAAAATCCACGTCCTCCCCGGAAAAATACGCCTCCCAGAAGGCATCCTCCTCCAGCGTATCGGTGTTGAGAAGAACAAGGAATTGCCCGGATGGCGCCTCTATGATCACAGAGGCGCTCGAAACGGCGTCCGGCTTGGTGCCGGTCAGCAGCACGGGCAGTCCGAGCATGGCTGTGAGCAATACCACATCTGTCACAATATGCGTGACTGCTTTCAACGGTTTCATTTTTGCTCTGCCTGTTTCAGTGCGTCATCCACAGCCTCCTGAAACTCGTTATAATTGACGGTAGCGCCGCTGATGGCGTCCACGTCCTTGACCTTCTGCTTGGCAACGAGCTGCTGGGCGTAGTTATCGCAGGCGGAACGGGCTTTCTGTGCCTTGTTGTAGAAATCCTTGTTCTTGATCTCGCCGTTCTCCTTGCCGTATTCCTCGTCCTTCAGGGTACCGTCCAGCTCGTAGGTCTTGTACTCGCAGGCGGTGATCTGTCCGCCGGAAATGGTCAGGTTCACAACGCCGTAGCCGTTGCCGGCTTCCTCGCCTTCCTCCTCGTTGATGTAGTCCGCACTGCGTCCCTGGTAGGAACCGTCTGCATAGGACTTCTCGCCGCAGGCTGTCAGGCACAGTGCCAGTGCAAAAAGCGCAGGAATGATAGCATATTTACGCATTGCCCTTCTCCTCCTTCCGGAAGCTCTCCATATCCTCGAAATGGATCTTGCCTGTGAAATTCTGGTTGACGATCTCCTTGTGCAGCCTGCCGTTACGCAAAACGAGCGTGCGCTGTGCGACCTCTGCCACCTCCGGGTCGTGGGTAACGACGATCAAAGTCGTGCCTTCGTCATGGAGCTTGTGGAACAGGTCAACGACGATCTCCTCGTTGGCTTCGTCAAGGTTACCGGTCGGCTCATCAGCAAGGATGATCTCCGGGTAATTGATAAGCGCTCTTGCCACGCACACTCTCTGCTGCTCACCGCCCGAAAGCTGGCTCGGCAGGTGGTTGGCACGGTCGGCAAGCCCCACACGGTCAAGGGCTTCCAGCGCTTCCTTTTCGTCCGGCAGGCTGTGATAGTACTGCGCCAGCATGACATTCTCCACCGCCGTCAGGTAGTTGACCAGGTGGAACTGCTGGAAGATCAGACCGATCTTGTCACGGCGGATGGCCGTCAGGTTCTTGGCGCTTTCCTTTGCGATGTCCACGCCGTCCAGCAGGACTTCGCCCTTGCTGGGCTTGTCCATGCAGCCGATGATGTTCATCATGGTACTCTTACCGGAACCGGACGGTCCCATGATGGAGACCCATTCGCCCTTTTCGACCTTCAGGCTCACGTCATCGAGAGCGTGCAGTTCGCCGTAAATTTTATAAATATGCTTTAACTCTAATAAACTCATAGTAACACTCCTCCACGCTATTCGCCCTTGAGCACCAGTGCCGGGTCAACTTCGGTCGCACTGCGGATCGGCAGCAGGCTCGAAAGCCCCGTAACCACAATGGAAACCAAGATCGTCACAGGCACCAGCAGCCATTGGAACCGGATGGAACTGCCAAATACATGGACACTCACCTGCTGTGCAAACACAAAGCCCAGTGCGGCGCCCAGAATGCCGCCGATGCCGCCGAGCATCATGCTTTCGCCCAGGAATTCGCCGATGATGCTCTTGTCGGAAGCACCGATCGCCTTTCGCAGACCGATCTCCTTGCGGCGTTCCGTCACAACGGCTGTCATCGTGGTCGCCACGCAGATCATGGTCAGCGCCAGCACAACGACCGTAACCAACAGCACAAGCGCCTGCAATTTGGAAAGCACTGTCGTTTCAGATGCCGTTACACGCTTGACAAGGTGCGCACTGATGGCAGGGACGGTCACGCCGATCTGATCGGCGTACACCTTGAGCTGGTCGGACTGTGCCGAAACGCTCACCTCACAAACGTCCAGATCACCGGCGCCTGTAAGTGTCTCCAGGTCATGCAGGGAGAGGTAGACATAGTCCTCCTCCGAGCCGCCGGTGTCGAGAATACCCGTGATCTCAAGGTCAATGGTCTCATCCGGGGTATCCTTCGGCGCATTCTCCGGCGTAAAGCTCAGGGTCAGCATCTCGCCTGCCTTCAGGCGGAAGGACTCCGCCACATTCTTACCGACCATGATCTGACCGTCCGTGCTGCACCAGTCACCTTCCACACGCCAGAACGGACTTGTCGCCTTGGCACCTTCCATATCGGTGCCGGCGGCAACGACCGGGTGTTCGTGGATGCGGATATTTTCATACCGGAACGGCGCTGCGCCGACCAGTTCATCCTTGGCAAACACCTTCAGCGCTTTCTCCGTATCCTCCAGAGAAAAGCCGCCGTCTGTGCCGGTCAGAATGAGGTTGGCACCGTAATTTCGGAACTGTGCGCCCATCTGCCGGGGGACATCGTAGTAGACGGTCACAAGTCCCGACAAGATCGTAGCACCGATGGCGATGGAAAGCAGCGCCACCAGCATCCGGGAACGTCTGCGCATCAGGGATGCAAAGATCATTCGCATATACATCTGACTTTTTTTCATAAACGCTCCCCCTTAATGCCCGCCGTGCAGAACTTCTGCCGGACGCAGACGCAAGAGCATCCGGATCGCCGGGATACTGCCTGCGAGCGTGACCAGAACCACCAGCACTGCTGTGATCGGAATGACCATCGGCTTGAGCGTGACAGCCGAGCCGAATACGGTATGTCCGATGATCTGCGCAAATCCAAAGCCTGCCAGAAATCCGATCACACCGCCAAAAATCGCTGTGATGAAGATCTCCGTCAGAACAAGTCCCGAAACAGAGCCGTTCTGTGCGCCGATCGCCTTCATCAGACCGATCTCACCGGAACGCTCCATAACGCTTGCCGTCACGAGGTTACAGATACCCAGCGCTGCACCGATCAGGCTCAGGATGGTAATGAGGATCATCAAAAGCTGTGTCTTTTCGAGGATGGCACCCTCGGAATCCGCCACCTGACGCACGGGTGCCGCCACCGAATCGGTGATGACCTCCTGGATCTGATAGCAGATGGAGCTTGCATAGGCGGTGCAGTACCAGATCTCATACTGCGCAACAGTCAGCGAGGACGGATCCTTTGCGGCACGCTCGGCAAGCTCGTTATCCGGCGTGGTCAGTGCGGAAACTTCGATGCTGTCGATCTTGCCGTCGAGATCAGCAAGCGTCTGCACGGTGTTGAGCGGTGCAAAGAGCTGTTCGTCCTCATCGCCACCGGCATCATACACGCCGACAATGTGCAGGTCAAGCGCCGATGCGCTGCCTTCGAGGCGAAGGGTATCCCCTGCCTTGACGCCAAGGCGCTCTGCAAGCGTAGTGCCGATCATAGCGCTGTTTTCCTGTGCGGCATTCTGCTCATCGAGCCAGGTGCCGTCTGTGATCTCCCACCAGGAACGCATACTGCCGATGCCGGCGTCGAGCGTTTCACCGGTCGGGAGCTCCATGTGGTGGTTGAACCAGCTTCCGGTGATCTTGGCTTCGGAGCCGTCCGGAAGCGTTACCTGTGTGGATACAAAGGGCGAATAATCCACAATATTAAACGCCCAGAAAATCGTTTTGATCTTGCCGAGTTCATCCTCCCGGAGGTAAGCGCCTGTGCCGTTTTCGTCCTCAACGTCATAGAGGTCGGTGAGCACGGAGCTTGCCTTGGGGACGACAGTGATGTTCGCACCGTAGGTTTTCAGCTCTTGGTTGACCTTATCCCCTACGTCCAGCATGACGCTGAGCATGGCAGACGCCAGTGATGCGCCCAGTGCGATGGTGAAGGCGATCATCAGCATTTTTTTCCATTGCCGAAGCAGTGTGCCCCGGAGCATTCGTATAAACACGTCGATCCTCCTTGCTTATTTGAATTCTTTTTCGTATTCGAGCAGTCCGTCGATCGGGACGTAGATCTTGCCGTTGGAAATGTTATACGGGATGACGATGGGGTTGCAGCCGCCCTTGAAGCCGATGGTGTTGATATTCATGACAACATCGCAAAGGTTGCAGACCACCTGTCCGTCCTTCTCGTAATAGCCGGTCTCACCGCAGATATCACACGCATCCAGACCGATGCCGTATGCGGAGGAATTCGGCTTCTTGATGACGATGAAGCGAATCTTCACGCCGTCATCCGACGTGTAGGCGAAACGGTGCAGATGTCCGTCCTCGACCTGCTCGAAGGTTACGACCACATTGCCGTCCTCGATGAGCGAATCCTCAACTGGAGACAGCTCGATCTCACGGTTGGCATACGCCTTGATACCTGTGAGATTCAGGATAGAGAACACCATGCACGCCATAATGACACCCGACCAGGTCCTTGCCATGCGCTGCTTCTTGCGGAGCTTGCGGTGTTCGGCAGGGTTGTGGTAGGTCTCTGTGATCTTGGCGTTCTGGATGAGCAGAATCACCGGGATCACAAGCGCAATGAGGATCGCTGCAAAGGTGAACCAGTTCTCATGGTTCGAGGAGAATTTTGCAATGGCAAACAGGGTGTGGTTGGAGGCGATCATGCGCTTGGTGAGCATGATGCGCAGCACAGCCGTGACCTGACGTGCGGTATTGGCAAGCAGCAGGAGCGTGAGGAACACAAACCCGAACGGATTTCTCATACGGCGCATACCATGGTACACCGCCACGACCACCAGCAGGCACATACAGATGCCAAGGATGATGCCAATGGTCTTGAGGAGGAAATTGGTGGATAATACGGATTTTTCCGTGAGCAGAATGACATACGGATATGCCAGCACGTCCGGCAGCGCATAGAAGATCACAAGCGCCGGGAGAAGTGCGAGCAGACATGGTGGGATGTATTCGCCTGCCGTTTTCAGGGGGCGGCGCAGAGCGCTTGCCACAAAGAACAGCACCAGAATGATGGCAGCGGCTATGAAATTGCGCATATTCCACAGCGACGTGTCGATCAGCTTGGTCGCATTCTTCAGGAACGCCATCACGCCGGCGCCAAGGACGCCAAGCAGCGCACCGATCAGCACGATCGGCTTACCGGTCTTCCGGTAATGGGCACTGGCATACCCCATGCAGGCACCTGTCAGGATCGCTGCCGTCAACAGCGCTTCACAGGTCATGACAAAATATTTCAGCAAAAGAATAACCTCCTGTGTTAGTTTTTCCTAACTCTGAGCTGTGCAAATGCGCTGCCTTCGCAGCGCATTTGCCATATCTTAATAAGGAGCAATACTTTACGTATCGAAGCTTACCATTCCTGCGGAACGTAGTCCCAGCCCTCATAGGTAACCTTGAGGTTGCCGTCCTTGAAGTACTCCTCGAAGGAACCGCCAGGGCCAGTCTCAGCATCGGTGTGCAGCAGGTAGCCGTTCTCCTCCGGGCTGTGGAAGGTGAACTCAATGCTGTAGGTGTCAGCATCCGGAAGCTTTACGTTTGCGCCATAGTGCGGGCCGTCAGATGCGCTCATGACCATGAAGGAGCCCTCTGCAGCAGTGTCGCCGGAGGATGCGATTATCTTGTAATCAACAGTCATGTACGGAACCCAGTCGCCTACGCCGAAGCCCAGGTTGTTCTCCAGTGCGGAAACGTCAGCTTCGAGGTGGATGTTGAAGTCCTCGGTGTTCTCGTTGCCGCCGGACATCGGAACCGGCTGGAAATATACAGCAGATACGTTCAGGAAGCCAACTTCCTCATCCTCAAAGATCGGATACTCGGTAAAGCCGGCAGCGTCATCATCGCCAGGTGCGAGAGCGTCGGTCTTGACCTCAGCCTCGGTCTTTTCAGCCTCAGTCTCGGAATCAGCAGCAGCCGTGGTATCAGCAGCAGTGGTCTCCGGAGCCTCAGCGGTGGTGGAGCTTTCGTTGTTGGTATTGCCGCAAGCGGTTACGGACAGAGCCATTGCTGCGATCAACGCAATACCGATCATTTTCTTCTTCATATTGAATACCTCCATATTCATTATCGTGTATACGATCTGCATCGTGGCAGATGGAATACCTTGGGTTTACGCCTTTGCAGGCTTTGCTTTTGCCTTTTTCGGCTTTGGAGCGAGTTCAGCTTCAAACTGCTCCTGTGTCTGCGTCAGGTAGTGGATACCCTCTGCAATGCTCAGAAGTGCCGGGATGAATGTCCAGCAGAATGCGACATACAGCAGACCCTTTCCGTACTTGCCAAGGTAGAACTTGTGGATGCCAAGTCCGCCCAGCACGATGGCAAGGATGCCGGCTTCGGTGTGGCGCTTCTCCTTCCAACCCTGCATCAGGAAGATCATCAAAGTGATGAGCAGGAGAATGAGCTGCGGAACGAGTGTCTCAAAGCAGGGATATACGCCCAGAACGTCAAGCACGTCATTGAACGGAATGATCGCCTGGAGCCACTCCGGAGAAGTCATATCGATCACATCGCCCTCGATGAGTTCCTTGATACCGGAGCCCAGGAAGGAAATGGACATCACGAACATCAGAATGCTGGTGCCCAGGAAGAAGGGACGCAGCGGAATCTTTACGCTCAGGAAGCGGATCGCAAGGAACACAAATACCAGTACGATGCAGCCAACGAAGAAGCCGCTCCATACCCATTTGGTGCCGTCCGCATTGGCAAGCAGCGGCTGGTAGAACAGGATGACCTCTGCGCCCTCACGGAATACCGCAAGGAATGCAGTGAACGCCAGTGTGAACACACTGCCGGTCTCGGCAGAAGCCTTGACCTGGTCGCCGATGTACTTGTTCCATGCATCGGACTCCGCCTTGGATACCATCCAGTTGGAAACATAGAACAGCACGAGAACAGCCGTCAGAGCTGTGATGCCTTCGATGATCTCCTGGTTGGCAGTGTTGGCAAGCTTCAGGAGGCTGAGCAGCCATGCGCAGACAAAGCTTGCTGCAATTGCCAGGATGCTGCCGCCGTAGACGTATTTGAGTTTGTCGTTGTTCTTGGACTTGACGAGGTACGCAATGATCGCACCCACAACAAGTATGGCTTCCAGACCCTCACGCAGGATAATACCAAAGCAAGCCAGGAATGTCACCCAGCCATTGGTTTTCTGCGTCGTTGCCGGGATCTCTGCTGCGGCTTCTGTTGCAGCCTGCTCCGCAGCAGCTTCCGTTTCGGCTGCGGCGTCTGTTTCGGCAGGGGCGCTTACCTCACCCGTCAGGTTGAGCTGGCTCTCACCGGAATCTCCCAGCCCATCAAGGTGATTTGCCTGGATGTGCAGGATCTCGCTGAGCTTGTTGAATTCTGCGGCGATCGTCTCCTCGCCGAGATCCTTCTTGACAGCCTTACGTGCTGTCTTGAATTGCAGCTCTGCCTTGCTGACCTCGGAGCCGGAATAGCCGTTGACATTCCGCTCAAAGCCGGAGGTCTCATAATAAAAGTTATAGGTGTTCAGGCACGCCGTATACGCCGTTTCCTTGTCGCCCTGGACATAGAGCGTGTAGGACGCCTCCAGACATTTGTCGATGGCGCTTGCCGCATCATTCCAGGAAGCTGCCGGTTCGCCGGCTGCCTTGTACTCCTCCCAGGACGGGTAGAAGAACACTTCCTCCGCACGGGCGGACAGCATCGGCATGGAAAGCATCAGTGTCAGCATCATGACCAGTGCGCCAAGCAATGCGATCGGAGAACGAACCAAGCTATGCGTGTCACCACATTTTACAGGTCGAAATCTCATGGGATTCCTTCTTTCTTTTCGGCAAATTAGCAGCCGCTTATCAGAAGGAAGAATACGATGCACATAGAGGAACCATGCTGAAACTCAGAAAAAACAGCGATCGTTTCTGATAAGCAAAAGCTAACTGCAAATAAAATAACAAGTGGTTTTTTGCCACAATTAGCATTTTATCACATTTAATTGATTTTGTCAATACGGTTTTCGCAAGCTAACCAACATTCGTGACCATTTGCACAATTCAGCAACCTTCCGCTTCCAATTTCAGACATAATACACAGAAATCCACAAGTGATTAGTTTCGACTAACTGTCCGCATGGAGCATTTCCACAAAAAATAAGAGCAGACCTCCGACCGAAAGTCTGCTCTTAATAAAGTTCATATCCATTACGGCAGGAATTTTCCCGATGCCAGATACAGCGCATACCAGTCGTGATGCGTCAGGTTCACATCGGCTGCGGCACACAGCTCCTGGATATGCACAGGATTCATGGTGCCGGCGATCGCCTGCATCTTTGCCGGGTGACGCAGGATCCATGCAACCGCAACAGCCGCCTTTGTCACGCCCTCACGCTCTGCGATCTCGCCGAGTGCCTTGTTCAGCTCCGGATAGTCCGGATTGTCGATGAACGTTCCGCCGAACATTCCGATCTGCAGCGGCGACCACGCCTGAATGGTGATGTCATGCAGCCGGCAGTAATCCAGCACGCTGCCGTCCCGGTTCAGGGACAGCTCCGTGGTCTTGTTGTTCATGTACAGCGCCTGGTCAATGAGCTGGGACTGCTCCAGAGAGAGCTGCACCTGATTGATGACAAGCGGCTGCTTAACGTACTTTTTCAAAAGCTCAAGCTGCATCGGCATGAGGTTGCTGACGCCGAACCAACGCACCTTCCCTGCCTGTTCGAGTGCATCGAATGCCTCTGCGACCTCCTCCGGGTCGAACAGAATGTCCGGGCGGTGCAGCAGCAGCGTGTCCAGATAGTCTGTCTGCAAGCGCTGCAAGATCTCATCCACGCTCGTCAGGATCGCATCCTTTGTCCAGTCGAACTCCTGACGGTCGGGGTAGATGCCGCACTTGCTCTGGAGGAGCACATCCTCTCTGCGCAGTCCCGTCAGCCCAAACGCCTCGCTGAACCGAACCTCCGCTTCCCCGGCACCATAGCAGGTGGCGTGGTCAAAGAAATTCACGCCGCAGTCAAACGCCGTCCGGATGACCCTGGCAGCACCCTCCTTGTCCAGTGCCGGCATTCTCATGCAGCCCTGGATGATGGCGGAAACGTGCTGGGGACCGTTTACAATGTCCACATACTTCATGTCTGTATCCTCCTTAGAACTGTCTGACAGACGGTCGTTCAATGACGATGCCGTTGATCTTGAAAAGCTGTCTGCCGTTGATGATCTCAAAGCGCTCCGGCGGTGCAAAGGTGTCTCTGCCGATCGAACAACTGATATCGACGTGCGTATCCGAATCGCCGATATGGACGGTGGTATTCTCGTCGTAGCCGCCGAATGCGATGGCTTCCTGACCGGAATTGGTCAGTTTGAGCGTCAGATAATCGACCTTGATATCCGATGCGCCGTACAGCGCACCGAGCGACGTGCAGTAATCCGCACGCTGGTTGATGTCCACACCGGCTTCCTTCAGACGTACCGCAGCGTATTTGCCGTGCAGCGTGCCGATGCAGGACAGGTATTTGCCGGAGCCGTAATGGTTGATGGCGCTGCTTCTGATAGAAACATCGGCGTTATTATCAAGCGAACCGATCAGCAGACCGTTGGTCGCAGAGAAATCCGACTCAATGTGGCAGTTGACCATTTCCAGGAACACCGCCCCCGTCAGTGCGCCGATGCCCACGCAGGTCTCGGTCTTGATCTTGAAATTGTATTCGCCACGGTTGATATGGATGATGCCTCCGTGTCCCGAACCGATGCAAACGCCCTTCTTGCCCCTGCCATTGATATTGATAGGACCATCCTGCTCGAATACCAGCTCGCCGTGCCGTGCGTCGTGCGTATTGCCGATGCCGTAGGATTCCACGGCATTCAGGTCGATATTGAGCGCACCATCGCCCTCAATGACAAGGCGTGCAGATTCCGGCACCTGGATACCGGCATCCTGCAGGGTATTCGTTCCGGCGATCACGAGCGTGACGTTCGTATGCTCGCCGAGCTCGATACACGGGCGGTTCTTGATATTGGAGAAGTACACATCCTCCAGCGTGATCCTGCCGCTGTAGCCGCTTTCCACACGCAGGTGGATGTCAGTCTTCATCTGCGGCGTGCCGATGATGGAAACGTCCTTGTACACCATCTCATTCCGTCCCACCACAAGATCGGTGCAGCCGTCCTTGACGAGCTTCGGGAGGGAGATGCGGCTGGTTTTGCCGGCGATATAGATTTTTTTCGCACGTCCGTCAATGCGCTCCTGGTAGAACTGCCGGATCTCATTGCGTTTGATCTCATCGATCTGTCTCACAACAGTGCCAGCCGGACGGGCTGTGTAATAGCCCTGGATCAGATCGGCGCCGAGGTGAATGACGGTCTGGAGCTCCTCCGTGGTCTCCACGCCCTCCGCAAGCGCCATGATGCCGTTGTCGTGGCAGAAATCAATGATCTCACGCACAAAATGCTGCTTTTGCATCTGGTTCTGGATGTTGCTGAGCAAGGAACGGTCGATCTTGACGAAATTCGGCATATACCGCAGGAGATTCGTGACATTGGAATAGCCGGTGCCGTAATCATCAACGGCGATGTCGATGTGCATTTTCTGGAAATACTTTTTCAGACGGTTGAGGTCGTCATCCTTGAGCTCGGCTTCCTCGGTCAGCTCCACAACGATCTGCTGCGCATTTTCGGACAGATAGCCGTTGAGTGTCGAAAGGTCATTGTCGCTGATGCGCACGCCGGGGATGCTGTTGATGAACACCCTGGCATTGCCGAAGCTGTCCTTCTGTTCGTCGTAAATCCGCAGGACATTCAGGAATGTCGCACGCTCCACATCAGACAAACGCCCCTGCATCGCCGCATACCGGATGATGGTCAGCGGCGAGATGCGCTGCTCCGTCCGGGAACGCATGAGCGCTTCATAGGCAAAGATCTCGCCCGTGTCCGTCCGCACGATCGGCTGGAAATGGTAATCGAGCAGGTTCTCATCGAGGATCCGGGAAACGAGCTGGTATTCCGCCTTTTCCTCGGCATTCAGCGCTTCATAGGAATGCTCGGAGGCGGCGAACTTGTTATTCCGGATGCGTTCGAGATGCTCCTGCATCTGTTTGAGCATCAGGTTGCGGCGCAGCATTTCGCATCCCCGGCAGACCGAACCGATCCACTGCCGGTAGACCTCATCATAGCTGCGTGGCACATCGCCATAGCTGATGACGGAATAGCCAAAGCATTGCTCCTCGAAATAGACCGGTGTGAAGAAATACGCCCTGGGTGTCTCACGCTCCTCGTAGAGCTCCGGCAGCATTTCCTTGGAGGGAAAGAGCTGTTCCGGGTTTGCAAGATTGTTCTTGAGGTTCTTGTTATACCGGATGACATGGAGCATCTGTTCGGGATAGCCGTTGTTCGGCAGATGGACGTTTTGTCCGATATACCGCCAATCGCTGCCGATGCAGAGGTGAAATTCCTCCACCCCCTGAAGCTGGTACGCATACGAATACACCGTGTTCAGGAATTCCTGGAAGGAGGACTGGACCAGGAGTGTCTCGTCCATCATATTAAAGACAGAGTGATAGCGCTCCTCGGAAATATCCGTGCCCCATTCCGCACGTTTTGTGATGTATTTCGGCATTTCCTCGCCGGAACAGCCGCAGCTCTCGCCGCAGAGCAGGCTCGGTTTGAGCCGGAACGTATCCGGCTCCTCCCCCTTGATTTCCGAGAGCAGATAGCGGAATGAATACGCACCGAATTCCTCCGCCGGAATCCTTGCAGAGGTCAGGGAGCGAGGACTCGTCTGCCCCTCAAATGTCGAATCATAGCCAACAACGGCAATGTCCTCCGGAATGCGGATACCGTGGGCAGCAAATGCCTTGCACAGCCCGATCGCCATCTGGTCATTGGCGCAGGCAACGGCATCCGGGAGCTTCGGCATCTGCGAGAGGATCTGCTCCGCACAGAGCTCACCGCTTTGATACCAGAAATCGCCCTGCAGGACGTGGTTTTCCGGTATCTCCAGCCCGTGGTCACGCATGGCATCCCGGTATGCCTGCAAGCGCTCCCTGGAATGCTTATGCCATTTCTTGCCGGAGACAAAAGCGATATCCCGGCACTGATGCACCTCGATCAGGTGCGAGATCAGTTCGTATTCCGCCGAATAGCAGTCCGTGCAGATGCTTGGAAACAGAGTACTTTCTTTCTCCACGACCACGATTGGCTTGTCAAAGACCTCTTTCAGGTGGTTCTCTAATTTTTCAGCAGCGCCTTCTGTCTGGATGCTGTCCTTGAGCAGAAGGATACCATCAAACTTCGCAGGGTTCATCAGAGAGAAGATGTTTGATTCTCCCCTCTCATGCTCTGGTGTATCCTGGTATTTCCGATACATCGAAAAGATACAGACATCATACTCAGAAGCGAATCCGGTCTTCAGCACGCCGGTGATGAAACGGCTCTGATACGCTTCCTCAGCCTGTCCTACAAACAGGGCGATCCGTTTTCTTGGTTTCATGATACGACATCCTTTCTGGGATGAAAATACGGTCTATTCATGTGATAATTGTTCCTGTAGCGCCTGATACCGGGCAATGACCCGGTCGCACCACCAGTCAAATTCCGCATCCTCCTTCTGGAGTTCGGGGTGAGCCAGAACGTGGCGGATGGTATTGGGAATGCCCTGGTCAGCACGCACGGTGGCTGTAAAGCCCGGTACTGCACGTTTGATCTTGCTGTTGTCGAAGATCACGGAATTTGCCTTGTCGCCGATCAGGCTGCCGGTCAGGTCATAGTCACTGACTGCCGCCAGGAATTCCGACGGGATATGAACGGCGTGAAGCTCTTTTCCAAGCGTATCGGCAATGATCTGATAGATCTGATTCCAGGTCAGGCTTTCATCCGATGTGATGTGATACGCCTGTCCGATGGCGTGAAGATTCCCGACCAGTCCGCAATACCCCTTGGCAAAGTCGCTGTTGTGGGTGATCGTCCAGAGGGACGTGCCGTCACCGTGAATGATGACAGGCTTGCCGGCGGCAATGCGGGAGATCACCTGCCAGCTTCCGCCATTGCCGTGAACACCAAGCGGTACGCTGCGCTCGTCATATGTGTGGCTGGGGCGGACGATCGTCACGGGGAAGCCGTTTTCCCGGTACTGCTGCATCAGGTAATCCTCACAGGCGATCTTGTCACGGGAATACTGCCAGTACGGATTGGCAAGCGGTGTGCTCTCCGTAATGTACGACTCTGCAAGCGGCTTCTGGTATGCCGATGCAGAGCTGATATAGAGATACTGCCGGGTCTTCCCCCGAAACAGCCGGACATCCCGTTCCACCTGCGCCGGCACAAAGCCGATGAATTCCCCAACGGCATCAAAGGTCATGCCGTCAATACAGGCTTCAACTGCCGCCTCGTCGTTGATATCACATTGCAGCACGGTCACATTCTCCGGTAACTGGGCATTTCTGCTGCCACGATTGAGGAGGAACACCTCATGCCCCTCGGCAGAGAGCTGTCTGGTGATCGCCATACTGATCGTACCGGTACCGCCAATCAATAGTATCTTCATAATCGGATCCTTTCTGTCAGATGAAAAGTCAGTTGGTTATGCAATTCTTTTATATTATACCACAAAATCTGATACATTTCAAGTATAAATCACGAACATTCACAAAAGGTTTCCATAATCCCTCATTCTACAAAACAGAAAGCCCGGCGTCATGCCAGGCTTCTTGTGATGTGAGGTGTTTTGAAGGAATATGGTTCTTACTTCTTGACGTTGAATGCGCCCATGCCCGGATAGCAAGCGGAAGCGCCCAGTTCTTCCTCGATTCTGAGGAGCTGGTTGTACTTCGCAACACGCTCGGAACGGGACGGAGCACCTGTCTTGATCTGGCAGGTGTTCAGTGCAACTGCGAGGTCAGCGATGGTGGTGTCAGCGGTCTCACCGGATCTGTGGGAGGAAATTGCGGTGTAGCCTGCCTTGTGCGCCATCTTGATGGCTTCGAGAGTCTCGGAAACAGAGCCGATCTGGTTGAGCTTGATGAGGATGGAGTTGCCGGCGCCGAGCTGGATGCCCTTGGACAGACGCTCGGTGTTGGTTACGAACAGGTCGTCGCCGACGAGCTGAACCTTGTGACCGATCTGTGCGGTCATCTTCTGCCAGCCTTCCCAGTCCTCCTCGTCCAGACCATCCTCGATGGAGATGATCGGGTACTTGTCAACGAGTGCCTCCCAGTGAGCGATCAGCTCATCAGAGGTGAACTCCTTGCCGGACTTCGGCTGCTTGTAGAAGCCCTTGCCCTTTTCGGACTTCCACTCAGAGGAAGCAGCGTCCATTGCGATCATGAAGTCCTTGCCCGGCTCAAAGCCTGCTGCCTTGATTGCCTCCAGAATCTTCTCGATTGCCTCCTCATCGCTCTTGAGCTGATTCGGAGCAAAGCCGCCCTCATCGCCGACAGCGGTGACGTCGCCCATCTCCTTGATCAGTGCACGGAGCTTGTGGAAGACCTCTGCACACCAGCGGAGCGCCTCCTTGAAGGACGGTGCGCCGACCGGCATGATCATGAATTCCTGTGTATCAACAGCGCTGTCTGCATGTGCGCCGCCGTTGAGAATG
>CACXGK010000144.1 GCA_902767115.1 uncultured Ruminococcus sp. | reverse complement strand
CCGCCGCTGCCGACGGATGCCCAGACCGCACAGATCATCGATGGTTTCAATGCGATGCTCACATCGCTCCAGGATGCCGGATTCCTGGCATAATGCGTATTCAGACCGGGGGCTTTTTTGCCTCCGGTCTGGTTTGTTGGCAAGTATCACAGGAGAATCGCTTTGTTTTTATAAAATTTGTACGTTTTTTCATAAACCTATTGCAAATTCCGAACAGATGTGGTATAATTATATAAATTCTTTGTTATTCTTCACCCCAAAATTGACAGAATCACAACGGAACGGAGGTCAAAATGGAGACATCGTTTCAAGAAATCTTCACAAGATTCGTTGCTAACCTGACCGCAATGGATGATACAACAGTTCCTTTTCTCGGACAATCAGCCGATGAGATCTGTAAATATCTGCGTATTGCCAGACTGGAAGGAACCATATATAAGGATCTGCGCCACGAAGCGCTCAATAACGGACATACTGTCACATTCTACGACAGCGGCAGCGATCAGCTGCGAAAGCCGTATGAATCCCGGCACGCCGTCCAGAATGACACGATCGCAGTCTATTCCGTCTATCAGACAACAGCGTGTACACCCTGGAATACTGAGGAGCTGACACATATCCAGCTTCTGATCGACACACTGTTTGTTTTCAATGGGCGTGACCGATTGCTGACGGTTGCAGACCGCTTCACGTTTTACGATGAGGACGATTACCGGAATATGCGTTTCTTCTACCGTGCGCTCGGAGAGATCCATCGGCAGGGACGGTTTCCTGCCCTGTTCGCAGCCCAGTTCAATCTCAAGCACTTTGCTCTGGTCAACAGCCAGATCGGACGTGCCTCCGGCAATTTCGTCATGCGCAATTTCTATGAGGGATTGCTGGAGATCATTGGTACCTCCGGGCTGATCTGCCGTGTCGGCGGCGACAATTTCATTATGCTTGCCGAAAAGAAATATGTCGATCAGGTCGTGAACTACCTGTCCGGAACAGCGATCGTGTATGACGCCAACCGTGGCGACCGCATCATGGTTTCTGCAACAGCGGGTATTTTCATCATTCCGGAGGATTTCCAGTACCACATCCCGTCTGATCTGATGGACTGCGTCATGCCGGCAGCACAGGCTTCCCGGCATAGCCATACGACCGACATCATTTTTTATAACGAGAAGATGGTCGCCAATAAGGAACGTGCCAGCCGGCTCCAGCGGATTTTCCCGGACGCACTGGCGCAGCATGAGTTCAAGGTCTACTACCAGCCGAAGGTCACGGTGACAAGCCGTGAGATCCACGGTGCCGAGGCGCTTTGCCGCTGGTTCCACAACGGCAAGCTCGTGCCGCCCGGTGACTTCATCCCCATCCTCGAATCCGGCATGGAGATCTGTGAGCTGGACTTCTACGTGCTTGACCGTGTCTGCCGGGATATCCGGCGGTGGCTGGATTACGGGTATCCGGTCGTGCGCATCTCTGTCAATCTCTCACGCCGTCACATGATGGATCTGGATCTGTTCAATCATATCGTGCAGATCATCGACCGGCATCAGGTGCCGCATCAATACATAGAGATCGAGCTGACCGAGACCACAACGGACGTTGCCTTCACCGACCTCAAGCGTGTTGTAAACGGCTTGCAGCAGGCAGGCATCTTCACATCCGTGGACGATTTCGGAATGGGCTATTCCTCGCTGAATCTCATCAAGGAGATCCCGTGGAACGTCCTGAAGGTTGACCGCAGCTTCCTCCCGGAGGAGGGCTCTCCCGATGCCGAACGGCGTTCCGTCATGTTCAAGTACGTTGTCGCTATGGCACGTGATCTGGGTCTGGAGGTCATCACCGAGGGCGTGGAGACCGAAGCACAGCTCAATCTCCTGAAAGCCAACAACTGCGAGCTTGCCCAGGGCTTTTACTTCGACAAGGCGCTGCCGGTCGATGAATTTGAAGAACGGCTCCTGCGGCGTGTCTATCCATAAACATGAATCCCCATCCTGCAACTTAGGATGGGGATTATTGTATGCTTTCAGGATTATCCGATCTCGCCTGCGCCGACCTGTGCGGCATAGATCAGGATGAGAGCAGCATCGGCTGCAGTGGGATTTCTGTTGCTGTCGAGGTCGTTCATTTTGCCGGCAAAGATGGCGGTTTCAAGGTCCATGCCCTCCGGCAGGACAGGCTCCGTGCCGGCACCGATGGATGCGGCATAGATCAGTACCCCTGCGCCGTCTGCGGCATTGACAACGCCGTTGCCGTCAAAGTCACCTCGCTGCATGATGTACACATCCCCGACCTCGACCGGAATGCTCTCATAATACGCCCGGATGCCGCCGTGATAGCAACCTTTCTGTGCGTAAACCAGAGCCGGTGTCGCCCAGGCATCATCGATCGTGAGGACACTTGCATTCGTTGTCTGGAAGCGCCTGGTCGAGCCGTTGCCGTAATCGATGGAAATGCTGAGCCGGCTCACGAGCTTTCTGAGCGAAAAGGGCGTCGTATCATCGGCATAAAAGCGGAAGGTCTCCCCTTCTGTCTCACACGAAACCATTGGCAAAGGCGAGGTCTCATCCGGCGTGGTGGCGGTCGGTTCCTCGGTCGGGAGGACGAATGTGGTGGTTGTCGTTGTTTCCGTTGTGGCAGGCGTGGTGGAGGTCGTGGTGTAGAGGGTGGTCGTTTCGGTCGGAGTGGACTCCGTGGGCAGCTCCGTGGATGCCTCAGTAGGCGGCTCGGTCTCGGCAGGCGTCTGTGCTGCGACCGGCTGGCTGCTGCCATCATATTCCCGGCTCATGTCCGGGCTCAGGTCGTTGTAGTAGGCGAAATCATTGTCGTGCATCAGGTATCGCTTCTGCGTGCCGTCCGAATAGGTGGCGGTGTAATAGCCGACACGCTGGTCAAATGCGCCGATCTGGCTGTCACTGTACAAAAACAGACTATTCGTAACATCGACATGATACCACCGGTCAGCGATCTTAGACGCATTCCAGCCGTGACCGGTACCGTGCAAAGCGATCGTATCCACACCCGATGCATTGGCAAGGAGCGAGTACGCCTTGGTAAACCCGGCACAGACCGTTTTCTTCTCCAGAAGCGCCGACGCCAGGGATTGATCCAGATCACCGGTCTCATACTCGATATCACTGTGAAGCTGATTTGCCAGATATTTGGAGCGCTCATAGTCCGTGTCATACTGCATCGCACCGGCAACATAGCCTTTCTCGATCTCCTGGAGCCTGGTGCGGGCAGTCTGGCGTTCGGCGCCGTCCTGGAAATCCGGATAGACCTGGAGGCTGACATAGCTGCCGTTCCAGCTCCATCCGTACTGGTAGTAGTTGGCAAGCCAGAAGAATTCCGGATGATCGTAGGTGAACAGCACCACGATGTCCTCCATCTGCTCGTCCGTCAATCCCGTATAGTAAGCCTCCGGCGCATAGGCGTAATAGGCGTCCGACGTATCCACCTTCAAGGCAGCGGCATACAGATTATTGTAGAGCATCTGTGCATCGGTATCAAGCTTGTCATAATAGTAGCTGCAATTGGTTCTCGAAAAGTCCGCCATGACCGGAAGCGGTGCGGCACTCAGGCACAGGCACGCTGCTGCCAGGAAGGACAATGCTTTGTGACTTTTCATAATGCTTCCCCCTGTTGTGAACAGTGAATTGTTGATTGTTGTTATTATACCACACGTTCCCTTCCTTTGTCAAGACTTACAGCGCAGGAAAAAACTGCTGTACACCCAGACAGGCGTACAGCAGTCATATGGAAAATACCGGAATGGTCAGTCATAGCGCAGCGCATCGATCGGATTCATCTTAGCCGCCTTGTTGGCAGGGTAGTAACCGAAGAACACGCCGGTCAGGATGGAGAAGAATACGGCGATGAGAATTGCCGGAATGGAAGGCTGGATGGTGATGGCGATGAGCTCTGCGTATTCTGCGTAGAACTGTGTTACCAGAGTCTTGGCGATCCAGCCGATAAGCATACCGCCGAGGATACCCAGTATGATGCCAATGATACCGCCGATCAGGCAGATCATGATCGCCTCCACGACGAACTGCATCCGGATCGCTGAATTCTGCGCACCGAGAGCCTTTCGGATACCGATCTCCTTGGTACGCTCCGTGATGGACACAAGCATGATATTCATAACGCCGACACCGCCAACGATCAGCGAGATCGCCGCAATGACGGAAATGGCAATGGTAATCACATTGATGACCGTGTTGATCATGCCGAGGTAGCTCTGCTGATCCTCAACGGTGACACGATATTTCGGCAGTTCAGCGTACTTTTCCTCAAAGAAATTCTGTACCTGCTGCCGCTGCATCTCGACATCCATCTCCGCATTGTAGCGGATATTCACCCAGTCGCTCGGTCTCATTTCCTTGTGCATGATGCGATAGCCGACATCCACAGGAATGGCGCACGGTGACACCTTGTCGATCTCCGCAGTACCCGGTTCAAACGACTGCTCGTAGATCTTGGGAAGCTTGTCGTACCCGACGATGACGAAATCTGCCGAAACACCATTTTCAAACGTCAGATTGACAGTCTGCCCGATGGGATCCGTCCCTTCCGGGAAATACTGCTTGATGAACAGATCGGAAACATAGAGGGCATTTTTGAGGTTTTTGTTATCCTTGTACTGAATGGTTCTGCCTCGCTTGTGGTCGCTCGCCGGAACGGCATCCATCGAACCATTTACACTCAGCGTAATGATCTGTCCCTTGTAATTCTGCGTGGTCACGTTACCGAAACTATCATTCAGATCCAGCATGAACTGATCCGGATACTTGGCGATCAGCTCATCGACCATATCACGGTCGATCAGTTCATCCATCACCCAGCCGCCGTCACTCTCCGGATCGTGGATCCAGAGATCCACACGGAAGTAATTGAAATTACCGATGGAATTAAAGGTTCTGGTCAGCGTTTTCTGGATGGAAGTACCGATGGTCGTGATCATGATTACGGCACTGATACCGATGATGATACCCAGCATGGTCAGCAGCGCACGCATCTTATTCGCCAGGAGTGACGTGAACGCAAGGCGTATATTCTCAATGAACTGCATTCAGTCTCACCCCCGTATCATTGATGATGCTGCCGTCGCTGATGGTCACAATGCGGTCGCATTCCTCCGCCAGCTCCGGGCTGTGTGTGATGAGAACGATGGTCGTTCCCTCCTCCTCATGCAGCTTATGGAACAGATCCATGATCATGCGTCCGGTCTTGGAATCGAGCGCACCGGTGGGCTCGTCAGCGAGCAGAATGGACGGCTTGTTTGCCATCGCTCTTGCGATCGCCACTCTCTGCTTCTGACCGCCGGACAGCTCATTAGGCTGGTGGTCGGCACGGTCTGCCATGCCGACGATCTCAAGCAGCTCCTCCGCACGCTTCAGGCGCTCCTTACGGGGCATCCCGGCGTACATCATGGGCATCTCGACATTTTTCAGCGCATTGGTGCGTGCAATCAGGTTAAACGTTTGAAATACAAAGCCGATCTCCTTGTTCCGGATCCGTGACAGCTCCACGTCATTCAGGGTGGAAATATCCTGTCCGTTGAGGAAATACGTGCCTTCGGTCGGGCGGTCGAGCGCACCGATCATATTCATCAGCGTGGACTTGCCGGAACCGGACTGTCCGACAATTGCCAGGAACTCGCCCTCCGTCACATCGAGGTCGATGCCGTTGAGGATCTGGAGCTCATTGGGCTGTCCAATGTAGTAGCGCTTGATGATGTTCCGCATGGAAATAACAACATTACTCATCAGCGTCACCTTCATCCGCTCCGCTGTTCGCCGCATTCGCAGCCGCATTGAAATCAAAGATCGGCAGTACATCGCCGTCCTTGTAATCGCCGGGGCTCATAACGACCTTGTCGCCTTCCTTGACCTCACTTGACGTGATCTCGGTGTAGAAGGAGCCTTCCATGCCCTTCTCGACCTTAGCCTCCTTGGCACGGGTCGTACCGTCACCCTGATCGACTGCAAGGAGTACATGGAATGTACCGTCCTCATCCTCGATGATGGATTCATACGGAACAGCCAGAACGTCCTTCTTCTCATCGAGTACGATGCGGACCTTGGCATTCATGCCGATCAGGAGGTCGGTATTGCTGTCGTCGATGACGATCTCTGCGGAATAGCCGCCGGCGGTGCCGGATTCATACGCAGAAGCGGCAGGGGTGCCGGACTTATAAATATTAACCACACGGGAAACCGTAGCGCTGATCTCCTTGTCACCGGTCGCCGTTGTCTTGACGATCGCCTTCATGCCGGGATGTACCTTGAGGATATCCTCCTCGGCGATATTCACAGTGATCTTGAGCGCATCTGCATTCTCAATGGTCATGATCGCATCGGTGGTCGGGATGGAACCCTCGGCAACATTGATGGAAGTAATGATACCAGCCTTCGGCGCACGCACGGTACACTGGTCGATCATATCCTTGAGCTTGTCGATCTCGGACTGCACGGAGCTCTGGTCATTGTTAAACTTCTCGTTATCCAGCGCATCCTGATAGCTGTCGATCATGGCAGCAGAGCTGCGGTCTGTAGCAGCGTAGGCATCCTCAGCCGCCTGTACAGCGGAATCCAGCGATGCAAACTGCTCACGCAGCGCCTCGATGGAGCTGTTGATGGACTGAAGTGCCGAATCTGCCTCCTGTGCCTGTGTGTACAGCATTTCAGCCGTATCCGGATCCTGTGCAGCCTGTGCCTGTTCGAGAAGCTGTCCCTTCTTAACCTGGAGATCATTGAACTGTGCTACCAGCTCACGCTCCTTCTGATAAGCGTTCTCACGGGCATTCTTAGCATCATCAATCGCACGCTGTGCCTGTGCAAGACTTGAACTGCGTTCGTTCTTGGCATTGGCAAGGTTGCGCTCATTGGTTCTGTGAGTGCTGTCGCTCATTCCCTGGGCATTCTGCTGACTCTTGAGGAGCGTGTCATACTGGGACTGGAGATCGCTGCTGTCGAATTCACAGAGCAGATCGCCCTCCTTGACCTCCTGACCAACTTCAACATGAAGGGTCTTGACCTTGGCGGTGAGGGTGGAGGTGATCTTGACCATGTTCTCACTCTCGACCTGACCGGAAACGCTGATATCATTGGTGATATCCCGCTTAGAAACCTCAGAAGTCTCCAGAAGTCCGGCACCCATCTGTGCGATGGAGTCCGACAGCGCCTTGCTGCACGCCACGATGCCGCCGCCGATGCCTGCCAGCAGGACAACGACGATCACGACAGCGATCCAGCCTTTTTTCTTTTTCTTTTTAGCCTGTTCCATATCCATTCCTTCCCCCCGGATCACCGGGACTGCTAAAGTGTATTAGCCGTTGTAATACAGATATTATACCATGTCTCTTACGATTTGTCAAGCCCCGATTATCAAAAAATTCGATAATACGATAACTGCCACGCAGATGTAAAACACATTTACATCCAACAAAACTATTATAACACGCCATTTTCTAAATGTCAATCAATCTTTACGGAATTCTCGCCCGTTTGGAGTAAAAAATTAGAGGCGTGCTTATCGACTATTTGTGAAATGTGACGAATTTCTTGCAAATCCCCATAAAACAGGCGTATTTCTGCCGCTTTGCGCAGAATCCCCTTGACAAATGGCGGACTGCGTAGTATAATAGGTACAGTACGATTCTTCGGGGTATGTGAAAGTCATAACCGACGGTAAGTGTGGTCTAACTGCTGCATAAGTCCGTGAGCGCCAAATGCTTTGGCGCCGAGCCGGTGAGATTCCGGCACCGACGGTAGAAAGTCCGGATGGGAGAAGAATGCATAACGATGATTTTGCATTTTTTTATGATGCCCCGATGCGATTGCACGGGGTATTTGATTTTTTCGGGAGGTATTTTCATGACGGATGTTGCCCTTATGCAGCGTGCCATCGAGCTTGCGGGGCGTGGCACGGGCTTTGTCAATCCCAACCCTCTGGTCGGTGCCGTGATCGCCCGTGACGGCGAGATCATCGCCGAGGGGTGGCACGCACGTTACGGCGATCTGCACGCCGAGCGCAATGCCCTTGCAGCCTGTAAACAGGATCCCAGGGGCGCTGTGATGTACGTCACGCTCGAACCCTGCTGTCACACGGGCAAGCAGCCGCCCTGCACCGATGCGATCATTGCAGCCGGCATTTCCAAGGTCTATGTCGGCTCCGACGACCCGAATCCGGAGGTTGCCGGCAAGGGTATCAAGCTGCTCGAAAGCTCCGGCATCGAGGTCGTAAAAGGATTCCTGAAGGACGAATGCGATGCGCTCAACCCCATCTTCTTTCATTATATTACCACTAAGACACCATATGTCATCATGAAGGTCGCTATGACAGCCGACGGCAAGACGGCGACCCGTGCGGGGCTTTCCAAATGGATCACCGGTGAGGAAGCACGTCACCACGTTCACGAGACCCGCAAGCGCTGTGCAGCGATCATGGTCGGCATCGGGACTGTCCTTGCCGATGACCCGACCCTCACCTGCCGCATTGAGGAGCCGAGCAATCCTGTTCGGGTCGTGTGCGACTCGAACCTCCAGATCCCGATCGACTGCAAGCTTGTGGCAAGCGCAAGGGAAATCCCCACCTACGTGGCTGCGTGCAGCATCGACCGCCGCAAGGCAGAGCTGCTCGAAAGCAAGGGTGTCCACGTCCTGGAGATCGTTCCGGCTGACGGACGGGTGAATCTCCGGGCGCTCATGCGGCGGCTGGGTTCACTCGGCATCGATTCCGTACTGCTCGAAGGCGGCGCTGCCCTGCACGAAGCCGCTTTGCGCTCCGGCATCGTGCAGCACGTGCAGGTTTACATTGCACCGAAGATTTTTGCCGGTGTTTCGGCGAAAGCAGCCGTCGGCGGACTGGGCGTCTACCAGGTGGAGGAAGCCTATCATCTGTCCCGCCCGGAGATCACCCGGTACGGGGACGACGTGCTACTGGAATTTGACGTAAAGGAGTGAGAGGATGTTTACCGGAATCATTGAGGAGGTCGGCGCTGTCCGGCATATCCGGATGGGGAGCACCTCCTGCGTCATTACCGTGGGCGCTGAGAAAGTGCTCACTGACGTCCACATCGGTGACAGCATCGCCGTCAACGGCACCTGCCTGACGGTTTACAGCTTTGACGGCGGCAGCTTTTCGGCGGATGTCATGCCGGAAACCATGCGCCGTACCAACTTAGGGAGCCTTGCACCCGGATCACCCGTCAATCTCGAACGTGCCATGGCGGCAAACGGACGCTTCGGCGGTCATATCGTGTCCGGTCACATTGACGGCACCGGGCAGGTGCGTTCGCTTCGGCGTGAGGACAATGCCGTTTGGGTGCGCATTGCGGCAAGCCCTGATATTCTGCGGTATATCGTAGAAAAAGGCAGCATCGCCATCGACGGCATCAGTCTGACGGTCGCAAGCGTCACAGCGCAGGACTTTGCCGTTTCCGTCATTCCGCACACCGGCGAAGAAACCACGCTGCTGCACAAAAAGCCAGGTGATATCGTCAATCTCGAATGCGACATCCTCGCCAAATATGTTGAAAAGCTGCTTGGACATTCCACCGCAAAGGGCGGCATCACGCCGCAATTCCTGTCCGAGCACGGGTTTCTGTAAGGAAAGGCGATGCTATGGTCTCACCGTTCACATTTGCTGAAGCAAAGCCGTTTCTGCTGGAAATGTGCCATTCGGAAGATGCCGCTTCTCTGTTGGAACAGACCTTGCAGGAATTTGATGAAAACATCATGGAGGACGAACCTGTTTTGGAATCGCTTTCTGTGCGCACATGGCTTGGCTGCTGTCTGCTCGATGCTGTCCTGAACGGCATCGACTATACCGATCAGGCGGAGCAATCCGGCATGGCGGACGAATATAGACTCGCTGTTCGGGTTCTGGACAAGGCGCTGACACAGACAAAGGGTTTTCTTTTCTTCAAAAAGCCTGTAATTGATGTCAAGGTGCTCGTCCGGAATGCACTTGAATGCCTGATGCTGTTCGTTGATGACGATTCGGAGTTGATCGCAAATCACGCCCGATCCGATGAAGTATGGGCGGAGTTCGTGGAAATCATCGGTGAACTCCACGACCGCCTCGACCGCATCTATGATTCTCTGCCATGATAATTGAAAGGAGTCTATCCTAATGAATACAAACACCATCCCCCAGGCACTCGAAGCCCTGCGTGCCGGCAAGCTGATCCTCGTGATCGACGATCCCGACCGTGAAAACGAGGGCGACCTGATCTGTGCGGCGCAGTACGCCACCACGGAGAATGTCAACTTCATGGCAAGCTACGCCAAGGGTCTGATCTGTATGCCGATGAACCACGCCTACATCGAAAAGCTCGGTCTGCACCAGATGGTCACCCACAACACGGATAACCACTGTACTGCCTTTACCGAGTCCATCGACCACATCGACACCACGACCGGTATTTCTGCCGAGGAGCGTGGCTACACAGCCCGCAAATGCGTGGAAAGCTCGAATCCGTCGGAATTCCGCCGCCCCGGACATATGTTCCCCCTCGAAGCAAGACCCGGCGGCGTTCTCGAACGAAACGGTCACACCGAAGCGACCGTGGATCTCATGCGTCTGGCAGGACTGGAGCCCTGCGGACTTTGCTGCGAGATCATGCGTGAGGACGGCACGATGATGCGCACCACGGAGCTGCGGCAGTTTGCAAAAGCCCACAATCTCGTCATCACCACCATCAAGGAGCTCCAGCAGTACCGCCGCCTGCACGACACCTTCATGGAACGTGCAAGCTCCGCTCACCTGCCGACCAAGTACGGCGAATTCGAGATCTTCGGCTACCGCAATGCCATCACCGGACATGAGCACGTTGCGCTGACAATGGGCGATGTGGCATCCGGTGAACCGGTGCTGTGCCGTGTGCATTCGGAATGCCTGACGGGTGATGTGTTCGGTTCCTGCCGCTGCGACTGCGGTCAGCAGTTGGAGGAAGCCATGAAGCGCATTGCATCCGAGGGTCGTGGCGTGCTGGTCTATCTCCGGCAGGAAGGCAGAGGCATCGGTCTGCTCAACAAGATTCGTGCCTATGACCTCCAGGAGCACGGACGTGATACAGTCGAAGCGAATGTAGAGCTCGGCTTTGCGCCTGATCTGCGGGATTACAGCGAGGGAGCCCAGATCCTCAAGGATCTCGGCGCCCGGAAGCTGCGCATCATGACCAACAACCCCGACAAGATCTCCGACCTGTCTGAATACGGCATCGAGATCGTGTCCCGTGAAGCCATCGAGATCGCCCCCAAGAAGGAAGACCTGTTCTACCTCAAAACCAAGAAGGACAAGATGGGGCATATGCTCGAAAACGTCTGATTTTTCGCCCAAATATCATCCAAAAGGAGTTAAAGCATATGAAAACTTTAGAAGGTATGTACGAAGGCAAGGGTCTGCGCATTGCGATCGTTGCCGCAAGATTCAATGAGTTCATCGTTTCCAAGCTCATCGGCGGTGCAGAGGATTGCCTGCGCCGTCATGGGGTCGAGGAAAACGACATCACCCTCGCATGGGTACCGGGCGCATTTGAGATTCCGCTTGCCGCCAAGAAGTTCGCAAAATCCGGCAAGTATGACGCCGTGATCTGCGTGGGTGCTGTCATCCGTGGTTCCACGAGCCACTATGATTACGTTTGCGCCGAGGTCTCCAAGGGCATCGCATCCGTTTCCCTCGAAACTGAGATCCCGGTCATGTTCGGCGTACTCACCACCGATACCATCGAACAGGCGATCGAGCGTGCCGGCACCAAGGCTGGCAACAAGGGCTATGACTGTGCCCTCGGCGCCCTGGAGCTCTGCTCCCTCTTTAAGGAGATGGAATGAGCCGCAAGATCCTGTTTTTCGACATTGATGGTACGCTGATGGAGGATTCCGCCTCGCACTTCGTACCGCAGAGCACCTACAAGGCGCTGGAGCTTGCCCGGAAAGCCGGGCATCTGCTCTTTGTCAACACCGGACGCCCCGTCATCAATGTGGACGCCGATGTGCGTATCCTCGGATTTGACGGCTATATCTGCGGCTGCGGCACCTACATCGAGATCGGCGGCAAGGAGTGCTTCTACCACCGCACACCGAGCTCCGTCTGCAAGGAAATGGTGCAGCTCATCCGCAAGACCGACTGCGCCCCTCTGTTTGAGCGCCGGGATGCGTTCTTCTTCGACCCCAAGACCCGTGAGCTGCCGTTCATCCGGGAGATCCGGGACACGTTCAAGATGCAGGAGAAAAATGTCTGGCGCAGTACGGACGACCCGGATTTCGGCTTTGACAAGTTCGTGATCGCCTATGACGAAAAGAGCGACCTGGAGGGCTTCAAGAAGGGCATCCAGCAGCATTTCGCCTATATTGACCGTGGGTACGGATTTGGCGAAATGGCGCCGCTTGGCTATTCCAAGCGCACCGGCATGGAGTATGTCATGAAGCATTTCGGTCTGCAAAAGAACGACGTCTACGCCATCGGCGACAGCCTGAACGACCTGCCCATGTTTGAGGGTGCCGGCACCGGCATTGCCATGGGCAACGGCGACAAGCTCATCCCCTATGCAGACTACGTCACCGCCGACCTCTGGCATGACGGCATCTATAAGGCTATGGAACATTTCGGCTTTTTCAAGCCCTGACAAAACAGCCCCGTTTGGATCACAAGCGGGGCTATTTTTGTTTTCCGGAAATTGTTACCGGATGCATATTGACAAGCGTTTTCCGATGTGTTATAATAATTATATATATGTATAATATTACGGGATGTTATATCCTTTCTTGTAACGGGAGTTGTAATGGGTATGGACTTTGAACTGCACAACTTTTCTGCTGCAGAGCCGCTGAACAGCGGCATTATGCTGCAGGGTCGCTGGCGGTTGCTGGGGCTTGCGGATATGGAGGAGCAGTATTTCCTCTATGATGCGATGGATGCCGAGACCGGGCAATTGGTCACTGTACGGGAGTATTGTCCCCCGACGCTGTGTGAGCGCCAGGGGAATGACCTTGTTTCCGGTATCGACGGCACGCCGGGCATTCGTTTCCAGAACGGTCTGGAATCGTTCAGCCAGATCGCATCCTCGCTCGGCGAAATTCCGCACATGGAGCCACTCCTGGCAAGCTTCGCCGAAAACCAGACCTATTACACCGTCAGTGCCAAAACAGAGGGCAAACGCCTGTTTGAAGCCGCTCCCCTTCTGACAGCAACGTATGTGCAGAGTGTTGGCATGATGCTTTGTGATACCTTCAGTGCTTTGCACCGCAACGGCATTTATTTCGGCACCATCCGTGAGGAGGATCTGCGCTTTGTCGGACACGGAACACTGCGTGTCGGCACGGGGCATCTGTCCCTGGAAGGCAGCGCCGAGTATGACCTGCGTGGTCTGACGGCATTCCTGCGCTCCATTCTTCCCATTGAACGTGACAACACCCCCAATACAGCAAATCTCGAAAAAGCCCTGCGTGGTTCCTACCGGGATGCCAAGTCCCTGAAATCTGCCCTTTCCGGCAAGCTTGTCAACCGCAGACCTTACCATTATGCACACATTCGTGGGCTGATGCGGTTAGCCCTTTGCATCGCCTGCCTGACGGGTGCTGTTCTCGGCGTGCGCCATCTGCTTACACAGCACGAACCGCTGACCCGTGCGCTCAAAAAGGGCGATATCCAGCCGGAAGTGGTTTCCGTCTGGCTGCCGCTGCGTGAGAATGCTGACGAGCAGGCTGTCGTTGCCATGTACGAAAAGCTCGCAGCCGGCTTCGAGCGCAAGCATCCGGGCTGCGGTGTGGATATCAAGATCTATGCCGATGGTTCTTTCGATGACGCCCTCGCACTCGTGGCAAACGGTGCGCAGCCGCCGACGGTCTATATGGACACACAGGACACCATCGTGCTCGATCATGCGGCTGACCTGACACCGCTGACGTCGGCAATGCAGAACGTGTATATTGCCGATATGTCCGGATTTGGCAATTCCCTGCCGCTTGGGTGCAGCATCCCGGCACTCTATTATAATGTGTACACCAGCGAAGCCTACGGCAAGCAGAAAAACTCGATCGATTTTGCAGATATTCCTGCTGATACGCTCTATGATGCCAGTGCAGCGGTCTTTCTGGAATCGCAGTCTGCGCCGCAGGAGCCTTCGGAGCAGTTCACGGAATTCCTGATGAATGCCCAGGCGCCGGTACTCGCCAGCAGCTCTTGCATGGCTGACGCCGAGCACAGCGGTATCAACGCCGGTGCAGTTCAGATGGTACCGGTATCCGTTGACGGCGCACTTCCGGTGCAGTACGAAATGTACTGCTCGATCAGCGACGGCGTCACGGAAAATGCGCAGAGCGTTGGAATGCTCTGGCTCCAGTATCTCCTGACAGAGGAAGCACAGCAGATCATGTTTGTGGAAAACTACGGCGATCTGCCGCTGCATGAGGCCGCCTTCCATTCGGCTGTCAAGGTTCACAGCGGTATGAGACAGATCAACGAGCTGCCGCTCGATTCGCTGTCTTTACAGATCAGGAGGTGAGGGTATGAGCTGGTATTACGAACATCCCGAACGTTTCCCCGCCACCATTCGCCGTGCGCTCCCGGCTGCCGGGACAGTACTGCGGGATGCCTATGAAATCATAGAGCCGCTGTACATCTGCGGCACGGAGGTCTGCTGTCACGGACAGCGGCTCTCTGACGGCGAGCATTGCCTGCTTTTGGGGTTACTTCCGCTGCATTGGTGCAGTGTCGCACCTGACGGCAGCTTTGTACCCTACCATGAGGACGCCGCAAATGCCTGGGATGCGATCCGAAAATATGCTTTCCGCCGGCTCTGTAAGCTCCTTGACCACCTCGATGAGGACGGCATTCCGCCCATCCGGGATGGATTTGAAGCGCTTGGCACCGTCTGGTATGTGACACCCTTTGCCGAAACCAAGCCCCTTTCTGCACAGATGCAGGTCGGCTTGCTTTCGCCGCAGGAGGCGACCGAACAACTGAGCCCTCTGCTCAACACACTGGCAGGTCTGCACGATGCTTCCATTTTCCACGGAATGCTCACAGCGGACTGCATCCGCAGCCGTGAGAACAAGCTCGAACTGCAAGGCTGGCTCGACTTTGAGCAGCTCCCGGCGGAAGCGCCCTCCGAGGACGTCCGTGCGGTCAGCCTGCTTTTGCTGCAAATGATGACCGGTCACACCTGCTGGCACGACAAAGCCGTTTCCGCACTTCCGGCACCTATCCAGAATGCGCTGTATAACGGCATTCATGACCCGTCCATGACCATCGATACCCTCTGGAACCAGCTTCACGCCAAGCATCCTGCCAAGCGTGTCAAGCCGGAATACCTGCACGCACAGTACCCGTCCCTTCTGGGCAAGGTTTGCAGCCCGGTGGTCACGGCTGTGTTCTGTGTCTGCTGTCTGGTGACGCCGCCGTTTTTCTGGAAGCTCAGCACCGGCAAGATCGGTGTGCAGCCGGCTGCTCAGACGCTCGATGATGTGGCATATTCCCTCGGCAAGAACGAGGTGCAGCTCCCGGAGGTGCTGTATCTCAGCCAGGACGAAGCCGTGCAGCAGCTCGAAGCGCTCGGCTTGAACGTGTTGCTCGCCACCCGTGTGGACAACCCCGTGATCCCGGAAAATCAGGTTTTGATGCAGTCACCGGATGCCGGCGCTGTCCTGAAAGCCGGCGATACTGTGACCCTCACCGTCAGTGACGGCTGGTCGAACTATGTACCGGATGTATGCGGACTGCCCTTTGAGCAGGCGAAATCGAAGCTGGAGGAACTTGGATTCATCGTGGAATCCGAAGAAAAGCCCAGCGCTGACGATGCCCCCGGCACCGTCATTCGCCAGAGCAAGAAAGCCGATACCCAGCTCCAACGTGATTCCCGGATCAAGCTGATCGTTTCCCTCGGCAGAGATGACCTCGACGTCAGCAAGACCGAAACGATCGGAGATTACGTGGGTACCGAATTTGAGAAAGCCCGTGAGGAGCTCTCTCAGATGCATCTCTATGCGATGCAGGTCGAGACTGTATATAACCCGGATGTCCCTGCCGGCATCATCATTTCCCAGGATATTGCCCCCGGCAAGCAGGTCGCTCAGGGCACAGTTATCAACATGACCGTCAGCAAGGGCGTGGAGACGGTTCGGGTGCCGTCTGTGATTCACGCATCGGCTGCGAATGCCAAGCAGCTTCTCATCGATGCCAAGCTCCACCCCATCATCGTTTACGTTTCCAACGCCGAGTACGCCAATGACGTGATCCTCAGCCAGAGCATCACCAAGGGCAGCCTGGTGGCAGTCGGCACAGATGTCATTTTGGAGGCAAGCGTCGGACGTGGCAGCTATGTGCTCAGCACCGGCGGCTGGTCGGGCAATCCCCTGCCGACCTTTGTCACGGAGGAAAGCACCGAAGAATCGAGTGAAACCTCCGACATCATGACCGATACCGACATGACGGAAACAACGGAAGCTCCCGACCCCACCGAGGAACCCCTGACAGATGCCCCGACAGTGCCGGATTTCACGGAACTGACGGAGGAATCTACCGAGTCGCAGGAACTCACGGCACCGCCGCTTCTGATCGAATAAAAGCTGTCCTTTCTAAAACAGATCATCATACAGCAAATATGCCCCGGAGCACTTTTGAAATGCTTCGGGGCATTATTTTTCGTTGCGAATGATGCATTCAAATCTCGCATCTATCTTTTGCGAAAACGTCGTGAATATGGCAGCGACCTAGTCGGGGATCTTGGTATACATATGGTTTATTTTCTGTTCAGGCGCATTTAATGTTATACAGCGCAGAAATTTCAAGAAGCTATTGACAATCTGTAGATTTATTTGTATAATATAGATAGCAGATATTTGATTTGCATTGTCACGATTTTGATGTAAAATTGTGACAACAGAAGATGAAACGTCCGCACGGCGGACAACGACCTATCATGAGGTGATGAATGAAATGAAGAAACACAAGGCTCTGGCAGTCTCTACGACGGCGGCGCTTCTTTTGAGCTGCGCCCCCATGACCCTGCCCGTCAGCGCCGAAGCGACCGAGCTGGTCAATGACACGTTCGAGGAGAGCTTTGGCACATGGAAAGCCCGTACGTCCGGCTCGACTGAGATCTCCCTGTCGGATGCACAGGCAAATTCCGGCGCCAAATCGCTCTTTGTCAAGGGCAGAACTGTCAATTGGAACGGTGCAGGCGCTTCCATGATCGGCGTGATGTACCCCGATCAGCAGTATGACCTGTCCGTTGCGGTGTACTACGATGACGAAGTCGGCGGGCAGAACCAGCAGTTCAACCTCCAGTGCCTCTACACCGACAAGGACGGCAAGGAGAACTACAAGTACATCAGCTCCGTCAACGCCGCAGCCGGCGAATGGGCGACCATCAAGGGCAGCTATACCGTTCCCTCCGATGCGTCCAATATCGTGGTGTATGTCGAGGCGAACACGCTTTCGGATTTCTACATGGACGATTTCGTTGTCAGCGGCGAGAAGATCGAAAAAGCTGCCGGCGAGGACGGCTTCTCGGATGATTTCGAGGACGGCACCAAGATGAGCTGGCAAGGTCGTGGCTCCAAAACAACCGTGGAGCTCACGGACGAGACCGCTCACTCCGGCACCTATTCCCTGCGCACCGACGGCAGAGAGCAGCTCTGGAACGGCGCCACCTGCAACAAGACCCTTGTCCTCGAAGCCGGTGGCTACTATCGGTTCGGGTGCTATGTGAAATACGACGGCGAAGCATGGACTGACACCCAGAAGTTCTCCATCAACCTCCAGTACGACCTGGACGGCAAGGAGAACTATTACACCATCTACACTGAAACTGCCAACAAGGGCGAGTGGACTTACGTTGGCACGGAATGCACCCTCCCCGAAGGCGCATCCAATTTCTACGTATACGTGCAGACCGCTTACAAGCCCGATGCATCCGTCACGGAGCAGGATCTCATGGGATTCTGGCTGGATGATGTGACTGCCGAACGCCTGCCGGATCCGGCGATCCAGAAGGATATCCCATCGCTGAAGGACGTGTATGCGGATGAATTCAAGATCGGCTGTGCAGTCGCATCCAGTGAGTTCTCCCAGGCGGCAACGCAGGACTTTATCCTCAAGCACCACAATTCCGTCACCATCGGCAACGAGCTCAAGCCCGAAGCTGTGCTCGACCAGGCGGCGACCCTTGCCTACATGAACGAAAACGGCGGCGACCAGACCAATCCCCAGGTTTCCCTCAAGCAGGCTGCCAAGATGCTCAAATTCTGCGAGGACAATGGTCTTGACCTGCGTGGTCACGTTCTCGTCTGGCATTCCCAGACACCGGACTGGTTCTTCAAGGAGAATTATGACGCTTCCGGCGCCTTTGTCTCCCCGGAGATCATGGATCAGCGCATGGAGAACTACATCAAGAACGTGATGGATGCCATCGCCACCCAGTATCCCAAGCTCCATGTTTACGCATGGGATGTCGTGAACGAAGCCGCTTCTGATTCCGGCACCATCCGCAATGCCGGTGCATACTCCCAGGGGGACGGCTCCTCCGGCTGGGTCTCCGTTTACGGCGACCAGAGCTATATCCAAAAAGCTTTCACCTACGCCAGAAAGCACGCTCCGGAAGGCTGCAAGCTCTTTTACAACGACTACAACGAATACAACGATGCCAAGCGCACCTATATCCAGACCGAAATTCTTCAGCCGCTGATCGATGCCAAGCTCATTGACGGCATGGGGATGCAGTCACATATCGGCATGAGCAGCCCCTCCATCGAGCAGTACGAGAACGCAATGCGCTCCTATGCGGACATGGGGCTCGAAATCCAGGTCACAGAACTGGATGTCGCCCTGCGCAGCAATTCGCATGAGGATCTGCTTGCCTTGGCAGAGCGTTACCGCCAGTGCTTCGAGATGTACAAGCGTGTCAAGGACAGCGGTGTGAACCTCTCTGCAGTCATCCTCTGGGGTATCACCGATTCCACGAGCTGGATTGGCGGCTACCCGCTGCTCTTTGATAAGGACTATCAGGCAAAGGATGCCTTCTACGCCGTTGTGGATACAGATGCACCGGTACAGACCATCAAGAGCGCCAAGACCTATGTGACAGACGATACCCAGCTCGCCTTCGATGCACAGGCTTACAATGCGATAGGTGCCATGGGCACATTCAAGGCGGCATGGAATGACAGCAAGCTGACCCTGCAGGTCAATGCCGTCGGCGACGGCAAGGTGACGGTTTACACTAATCTTCTCGGCTCCCCCAAGACCTTCGACGTCAAGAAGGGCATCAATACCATCGAGATCCTCAGCGAGGTCAAGCGAATGTATGCCATCGGCGACAGCATCGGCTTTGACATGAGCATTGACCTTGGCACAGGACCGATCAACTGGAACTCCCTGAAAGAGACCCCCGATCCCGATTCCTACGGCAAGCTGACCCTCAGCGAGATCCCTGCCATTGCCAATGCGACCAAGGGCACGATCACAGTGGACGGCGAGATCGACGCCGCATGGGAAAATGCGCTCTCCGTGCCGATTGACAAGTTCTCCCTCGGCACGTCCGGTGCGACCGGTACGGCAAAGCTCCTCTGGGACGAGGAAAATCTCTACGTCCTCGCAGAAGTCAAGGATCCCGTCCTCTCGAAAGCATCTGCCAACGTGTATGAACAGGATACCGTGGAAATTTTCCTCGATGAGAACAACAACAAGACCAGTTCCTACCAGGCTGACGATGTGCAGGTGCGTGTCAACTATGACAACGAAAAGTCCATCACAGATGGTCTGACCACCGACCGTTTCGTTTCAGCCACAAAGAAAACAGACGGCGGCTACATTGCAGAGATTGCCATTCCGTCCACGCTCGGCGGCTTCAATACCGGACAGATCGTGGGATTTGATGCGCAGATCAACGACGACGGCAACGGCGAGGGCAAGCGTACTGCCATCTCGAACTGGTACGACCTTTCGGGTATGGGGTACACGGATGTATCCGGTCTGGGTCTGCTCAAGCTCCTCGGCGACGGTGAGGAGCCTGTGGAAACGCCTTCCACTCCCTCTGTACCGTCCGGCACGACTGCTTACGGCGATGTCAATGAGGACGGCGGTGTGGATATCCTCGACGTCATCGCCCTCAACCGCTACCTCCTCGGCAGCGGCAAGCTCACCAACCAGGGCAAGCTGAATGCGGACGTCGTGGCAGATGATACCCTCGACACGACCGATTCCCTGACGATCCTCAAATGCGTGGTAGAACTCATCGAACTCTCTGACCTCCCGCAATAAATCCTGACCAACCGCAATTAAAACCTCCCCATGATCGATTTGAACTGACCCCAAAAAGATAGACAAACTTTTCAAAGAAATCTTATGCAAAGCGACTAAGAGAGATCTTGGTCGCTTTTGCTATG
>CACXGK010000143.1 GCA_902767115.1 uncultured Ruminococcus sp. | reverse complement strand
GGCGATTACGATCACCCCTACCTGACCCTGCGCCCGGAGTATGAGGCACGCCAGATCGAGGTCTTTGGCAAGATGATGCAGGACGGCTATCTGTATAAGGGTCTCAAGCCCGTTTACTGGTGCCCCGACTGCAATACCGCCCTCGCAGAGGCGGAGATCGAGTATGAGAACGATCCGTGCAACTCCATCTTCGTCAAGTTCCGTGTGACCGATGATAAGGGGATGTTCACAAAGCTCGGACTGGATCTGAACAAGGTCTTCTTCGTGATCTGGACAACCACCACCTGGACGATCCCCGGCAACCTTGCGATCTGCCTGGGGCCGGAGTACAATTATACCCTCGTCAAGAACGGCGATGAGTACTACGTCATGGCAGATGAGCTCGTCAAGGGCGTCATGGAAACTGCCGGCATTTCCGACTATACCACAGACCACATCTTCACCGGCGCTGAGCTGGAGGGCATGAAGACGAAGCATCCGCTGTATGACAGACTCTCTCCCATCATCGTGGGCGACCATGTCACCTTAGAGAGCGGTACCGGCTGCGTTCACACAGCTCCCGGCTACGGCGTGGAGGACTTTGAGGTCTGCAAGAATTATGACGATATCGGCATCATCGTCTGCGTCGATTCCAAGGGCTACCAGACCGCTGAGGCTGGTGAGTTCGAGGGTCTCGATACCAATGAGGCAAACAAGAAGATCGCAGAGCGCCTGACTGAGGAAGGTGCTATGCTCGCTATGCAGAAGATCGTCCATCAGTATCCGCACTGCTGGCGCTGCCATTCCCCGATCATCTACCGTGCAACAGAACAGTGGTTCTGCTCTGTTTCCGGCTTCAAGGATGCTGCCATCAAGGCAATTGAGGACGTGCAGTGGATCCCGGAGTGGGGCGAGGACAGAATCAAGGGCATGGTGCGTGACAGATCTGACTGGTGTATCTCCCGTCAGAGAACCTGGGGCGTTCCGATCCCGGTCGTTTACTGCAAGGACTGCCACAAGGCGATCGTCACCGATGCCACCATCAAGAGCATTGCAGACGTGTTCCGCAAGGAAGGCTCCGATGCATGGTGGACAAAGGACGTCACCGAGCTGATTCCGGCGGATACCAAGTGTGAATGCGGCTGCACCGAATTTACCAAGGAATACGATATCATGGACGTTTGGTTCGATTCCGGCGTTTCCCATACCGCAGTGCTCGACAATTACGACGAGCTCACCTGGCCGGCTGACCTCTACCTCGAAGGCGCCGACCAGTACAGAGGCTGGTTCCAGTCCTCTCTGCTGACCTCCGTTGTGTACAAGGGTACTGCCCCCTACAAGCAGGTCTGCACCCACGGCTGGGTCGTTGACGGCGAGGGCAAGGCAATGCACAAGTCCCTCGGCAACGGCATCGCTCCGGAGGAGATCATCGAGCAGTACGGTGCCGATATCCTCCGCCTCTGGGTCGCTTCCTCTGATTATCACAGCGATATCCGCATTTCTAAGGATATCCTGAGCCAGCTTTCTGACCAGTACAGAAAGATCCGGAATACCGCAAGATATATCCTCGGCAACCTCTCCGACGGCGAGACTGCTTTTGATCCGGACAAGGATATGGTATCGCTCGATACGATCGAGGAGCTCGACAAGTGGGCGCTCATGCGCCTGGATGAGCTGACCGATAAGGTCAATGCCGGCTATAACGCTTACGATTTCCACATCGTCTTTAAGGCGATCCACAACTACTGCACCGTAGACCTCTCCAGCTTCTACCTCGATATCATCAAGGACAGACTGTACTGCGAGAAGGTGGATGCACCGACCAGACGTGCGGCACAGACGACGATGTATATCATCCTCGACTCCCTGACAAGAATGGTTGCCCCGATCCTGAGCTTTACCGGCGAGGAGATCTGGCAGAACCTGCCGCATAAGGCTTCTGACGACGCACAGAGCGTCTTCCTGAACCAGTTCAACGAAAAGACCGGCGTCACCGTGGATGATGCATTCCGTGCAAAGTGGGATGAGATCTACGCTGTTCGTGAGCAGGTGAATAAGGCGCTTGAGGAAAAGCGTAATGAGAAGGTCATCGGTAAGTCCCTCGAAGCCAAGGTCGTTCTGACCGCTGACGAGGATGCCGCAAACCGCCTGAAGTCCTACGGTGAGCTGAAGGATGTCTTCATCGTGTCCGCAGTCGGCATCGAGTCCGGCGCTGCGGAGGGCGTGACGGTTTCCGTTGAGAAGGCACAGGGCGGCAAGTGCGAGAGATGCTGGTGCATCTCCGAGGAGGTCGGCAAGGATGCCGCACATCCGACACTCTGCAAGCGCTGCGCAGCTGTAATCGGTTAACAAAACGGCGGCTTGCCGTCTGTAACAGGACGGGAAGCCGCTATTCTATCGTATCAAAGAAGGAGGCGCTTATGCTCATTCTGGCACTCATTGCCGCCGGACTGATCGCACTTGCCGATCAGCTCATCAAGCTCTGGATCATCCGGGATTTCAATCTGTTCGAGGAACGTCCCTTTCTTCAGATCGGCAGTCTGGACATTCTGCATCTGCACTATATCCAGAATACCGGCTCGGCATTTTCCAGCTTTTCCGGACAAACGGTGCTGCTGCTGATCATCACAGCCATCGGCGTGGGCGTTTGTGTCTACCTGCTCGTCAACAAGGCAAAGGGCAAACCGCTGCTGTTCTGGAGCCTGACCATGATCTTAGGCGGCGCCATCGGCAATATGATCGACCGCATCTTCCGGGGCGGCGCTGTGGTGGATTATCTGGATGTGCAGCTTTTCAACTTTGCCATCTTCAATTTTGCCGACTGCTTTATCACGGTCGGAACCATCCTGCTGGCGGTGTATATCCTGTTCTTCATGGATCGGGATCCGAAAAAACGCCAGAAACCGGAAAAACACCATGACAAGGCATGAGCTGTGCTTTCCGGCGGATGCCGTCGGACAGCGTCTGGATAAATGGGTCGCAGGGCAGGGACTTGACCTGACCCGCTGCGCCGTTCAGGGCTTGATCGCTTCCGGTCATGTGACCGTGAACGGCAAGACCATCCCCAAGAACTACCGCCCGAAGGCGGACGAGCAGATCGTGGTCGAAGTGCCGCCGCCGGAGGAAATTGAGATCATTCCGCAGGACATTCCCCTCGACATCGTCTACGAGGACGAGGATCTCCTGGTCGTCAATAAGCCAAAGGGCATGGTCGTTCATCCGGCTGCCGGGAATTATGACGAGACCCTTGTCAATGCCCTGATGTTCCACTGCAAGGGCACACTCTCCGGCATCAACGGCGTCATTCGCCCCGGTATCGTCCACCGCATCGACAAGAATACCAGCGGACTGCTGATCGTGGCGAAAAATGATTTTGCCCACCAGGGCTTAGCCGAACAGATCAAGGCGCATTCCTTCACACGGGAATATGAGGCGATCGCTGTCGGGCATTTCAAGGAAACCGAAGGCACCATCGATGCCCCCATCGGACGACACCCGATAGACCGCAAGAAAATGTGCGTGACCGACAAGAATTCCCGCAATGCCGTGACGCATTTCGCCGTGCAGAAGCAGTTTGCCGGAACAGCGTATCTGCGGCTGCGGCTGGAGACCGGACGCACCCACCAGATCCGTGTGCATTTGGCGTATATCGGGCACCCGATCTATGGCGACGATGTGTACGGCAAAGCCGTCAAGGGGACGCAGGGACAATGCCTGCACGCCAGGAAAATCGGCTTTGTGCATCCCAGAACCGGGGCGTATCTCGAATTTGAACGGGAAGCACCGGCATATTTTCAGAAGCTACTGACCAGAATGGAGAAATGATGCACCCAATGTTTGAGAATCCGGACAAGATCTGTATCATCACTGACCTCGATGGCACGTTCCTGCCGAAATCCAAGACGCCTCTGCCCAGAGATCTGGCGGCTGTCAGGCGGTTTGAACAGGCAGGCGGTGTGTTTACCATAGCGACCGGCAGAACGGTCGAAGCGTCCAGACGCTATCCGCAGGAGCTTGGGCTCAAAAGTCCCATGATCGTCTTTAACGGCGCCGGGATCTATGACCCGGCAGCGGACAGGCTCGTTTATATCCATCCGCTGCCAAAAGAAGCGGCAGATATGACCGCCAGAGTCCTGACGGAACAGCCGCACGCCGGCATCGAGATCCTCTGCCCCGCATCCACCTGGGTCATCAACAATACCCCGCATGAGCAGGAACACGTCCGTGTCTGCGGCATCACGCCCCGGTACGGAACGATCCCGGAGGCGGCGCAGGATACCTGGCTCAAGGTGCTCTTTGCTATGAGCCCGGAGGATATTCCGCCATTTATCGACTATATCGACCGGCAGCACTTTGCCGGTGTCAGCTTCATCCGGTCGGAAGCCAGATTCTACGAAATGCTCCCGGAGGGCGTTTCCAAGGGAAGTGCGCTCAATGCGTACCGCAAGCTTCCGGGGATGGAGGGCTTTACCTTTGTGGCGGTCGGGGATTTTGATAACGACATCGAAATGCTCCGTGCCGCCGATTTTGCCGTGTGCCCACAGAATGCCTGCGACAACGCCAAGGCGTGCGCCGACCTCATTCTGTCCCGTACCTGCGAGGAGGGCGCAATGGAGGAACTGATCGACAGACTGCTGTCATAAATCATCGTTCGCAATAGCTTATGTGAAGCTATGCATCATATTTAGGAGGTACTCTCATGGACGAAACAATCAAGAAAAGCCTGCAAAAAACAGCTTGTCAGGTGCGTATGGGCGTTCTCACCGGAACCTTCCATGCAAAGTCCGGACATCCCGGCGGATCGCTTTCCATTGCTGACCTGCTGACGTATCTGTACTGTGCAAAAATGCACGTTGATCCGAAGCATCCGGATATGCCGGATCGTGACAGACTCGTTCTGTCCAAGGGTCACACGGCACCTGCCCTGTATGCGATCCTTGCAGAGCGTGGCTTCTTTGACAAGAAGGAGCTGGAGAGCCTGCGCCACATCGGTGCAATGCTCCAGGGACATCCGTGCATTCATACGCCGGGCGTGGACATGAGCTCCGGTTCGCTCGGACAGGGTATCTCCGCAGCCTGCGGTATGGCGCTTGCCGGAAAAGTGAAGTCCGCATCGTATCATGTGTACACCATCCTCGGCGACGGCGAGATCGAGGAGGGTCAGGTCTGGGAGGCAGCGATGTTTGCCGCACACTACGGACTGGACAACCTGACGGCGATTGTGGACAACAACGGTCTCCAGATCGACGGCAAGATCACGGAGGTCTGCTCTCCGGAGCCGATCGATGAGAAGTTCCGTGCATTCGGCTGGCACGTGATCGTTGTGAACGACGCACATGACTTTGACCAGATCGAGGCTGCATTCAATGAGGCGGAGACCATCACCGGCAAGCCGGTTGCGATCATCCAGAAGAGCGTCAAGGGCAAGGGCGTTTCCTTCATGGAGAACCAGGTCGGCTGGCACGGCAGTGCGCCGAATGCAGAGCAGTACGAGCAGGCTATGAACGAGCTGAAGGCAGCTTTAGCAGAATTGGAGGCATAAGGAAATGGCTGAGATCAAGAAGAAGGCGACACGAGAGAGCTATGGTGAGGCGCTCACTGAACTTGCAGAGCAGTATCCCAATCTGGTGGTACTCGATGCTGACCTTGCAGCAGCAACCAAGACCGGTATCTTCAAGAAAGCCTATCCGGAGCGCTTTTTCGACTGCGGTATCGCAGAGGAGAATATGATGGGCGTGGCAGCAGGTCTGGCAGCAGCCGGAATGCTCCCGTTTGCATCCACATTTGCCATGTTCGCAGCAGGCAGAGCCTACGAGATCGTGCGCAATTCCATCGGCTATCCGCACCTGAATGTGAAGATCGGTGCGACCCATGCAGGTATTTCCGTCGGTGAGGACGGTGCGACCCACCAGTGCAATGAGGATATCGCACTGATGCGTACCATTCCGGGCATGACGGTCATTGTTCCCTCGGATGACATTGAGGCAAAGGCTGCTGTCAAGGCGGCACTTGACCATGATGGCCCGGTGTATATGCGATTTGGCAGACTGGCAGCGCCGATCCTGAACGACCCGGCGACCTACAAGTTCGAGCTGGGCAAGGGCATCACACTGCGTGACGGCAAGGATATCACGATCGTGGCAACCGGTCTGATGGTCGGTGAGGCTGCCGCAGCCGCAGAGCAGCTCGCAGCAGAGGGCATTGACGCAAGAGTCCTCAACATCCACACCATCAAGCCCCTCGACGAGGAGCTCATCGTCAAGGCAGCACAGGAGACAGGTCGGATCGTGACCGTGGAGGAGCACAGCATCATCGGCGGTCTTGGCAGTGCAGTATGCGACTGCGTATCTGCAAAGTGCCCGGTTCCGGTCACCAAGATCGGCGTCAATGACGAGTTCGGTCACTCCGGCCCGGCAGTTGACCTCCTCAAGGAATTCGGTCTGTCCGCTGAGAATATCGTGGCAACTGTCAAGAAGGTGCTGGGGAAGTAAGACGATTGTGTTCGCCCCCCAACTGCGATGCTGATTGCAGTATTGGAATATGTTGAACAATGGCTGATGCAGTTCGTTGCATCAGCCATTGTTGTAATAACTTGCGGGTGCAGGGCGGTCACCGCCCTGGCGGCGAATCGCCGCTGATAAGATAACGATAAGAGAAAGTCCTATCAACTACGACCGCAATGCACCAAATGCTTCGCAAATGGTGCAAAGCTAAAATACTTAAACTTGCGGGTGCAGGGCTGCATAGTCCTGCCGAGGGAGGTAAGGAGGGGCGAGTAGCCCCTCCTAATCGGGCGTAAGCCCGAAAAATTAGTCCTCAGAAGATTCTGTACTTTCCTCTGTCTCGGATACCAGTTCCGTAGCATCGGAAGGCTCGTAGGTGATGCCTTCGTCAGCGAGGGCGTCTGTCATTTTCTCCAGGAAATTCAGCACACCGGACGTACCGGAAAGGGCGTTGCGGCGTACCTTTTCGCCGATGCAGCGATGGTCGATGTATGCCCAGTACGTGTTCTCTTCGGTCGTAGAGACAAGCTCCAGCGTGCGCTGGCTGCCATCGTTAAGCGTGTAGACAAAGCTGCAATCCGGCTGCATCCCGGTCGGTGCGTCTACATCCACATCCGGAGTTTCCACGATCTCCTCAAACTTCATCTCCGAAACAGAGGCGTAGAGATTCTCGAAGATCCGTTTGATGTTGTCGTTCATGGCGGTGATGTCGAGGTCGTCGAGCTTGTAGGTGCCGTTCTCGTGATCGATGGAGAGCGTGAAATGCTTGCCGTCCACCGTCACATCAAGCGACTCTGCCTGCTCAAACGGAACCTGCAAAAGCGCCGGACGGACGAGCTGCTGCCATTTGCCGGTCAGGAAGCTCGAATCCCGCATATTGATCGTACCAACGGACTGCTCCTCCGGGTTGTACACATAAAGAACAGCGTCATTCGGGTCGAAATCCGGGAAGTAGAGCACCGTCTGCGTATCCTCGGTGGAAACCGTCACGGTGTATGCCGGCTTGTCAAGACCGTAGGCGGCAAGTGCCTTTTCGTCGTCGATGTAGGTCTCAAAGCTTGCATATTCCACACGTACCAGATCGGTCAGAATGGAATTGACCTGCACGGTGTCGATGTTGACATCCGTCAACGGTGCCGCAAGCTGCCACTGTCCGGCTTCGTCCATGGCAAGGTCATAGGCGGTCTCGCCGAGGTGATTGAGCGAGAATCCCCGGATCAGGTTCTCCGTGTAATGGAACAGGTACGGCTCCCGCAGATACCCGATGCCGCCCCGGAGTGCTTCGCCGACCTGGTAGTCGATCGCATACACGGTGTCCGAATCCGGCACAGTCACGTAGTAAAACTCATTCGTGACCGACCCCGTGCCGACCAGCAGCGTGTAATCCGCACCGCCGGCATGGCAGACAACTGTCACCGGGTCGTCCAGTCCGTAGGAGGAAAGCGATTCACTGTCCGCCTGAATCTTCTTCTTGGCAGTGAGCTGCCCCATGCTGCTGTTGATGACATTGACATAGTAGCTGTTGAGGGTGAATGGATGCGGAAAGTCGGTCTCTGTGACCTCCCAGCCGGATTCGTTGGAGCCGATGCGAAAATAGCCGTCACTGTTGGTGACCTCCACGCTGTCCACGGTATTGGGGTCGAAGGAAAAGAGCTTGAGGGAGGCGGCTTCTTCCTGTTCCGCCTGCTCCTGCTGGGATTTGATGTGATCTACAAGCGCATAGCCGCCGCCTGCAAGTCCGAGCAGGACAAGCAGGGAAATGAGCGTAATGCGGATTTTTTTTGAACTCATGAGTACCTCCGCTTGAGCCATACGCCAGCGCCGACCAGTCCGACAAGCACCGGTACGACCACAAAGACGATGTTGGTGGTGTTGGCAGCCGTTTCGGAGTTGATGAGCATGGAGTCATAGGTGCGCTCCTTGTCGGCAATGCCCATATCGAGGGACGAATCACTGTCATACATCCAGGAGATGACAGACAGCATCATATTGACCGGAACGATCATGTAATCCTGGGACACATTGGTGTCGTCGATGAATTCGGCATTGCCCATGACCATGATCTTGGCGTCATTGCGCAGGCTGCTGGTCGCATACATCGCAAGGTCGAGCACCTGGTCGGAGATGCGGTCATTGGAAAGGTTTGTGCCGCCCTTCGGTTCACCGACTGCCGAGGAGGTGGGATTGCCCATCGCATCGGTGCCGTTCTGCACGGTCTGGAGCAGGGAGCCTGCCTCCACAGAGCCGTCCTCGGTGGAAAGGAACTGGTAGAAGCTTCTGGAATTGGACATGAACGGCACAATGCCGGCATTGACGAGATCCATCACGCCGCTGGTGAGGTCGGTCTTGTCCTCGTCGTCGGAAACGACCACATTGCAGCGGAAGGTGTAGGGATCGCCGGAAATGTGCTGGCTGGAATCGGTCTCGGCTACGATGTCGTAATCCATGCGCAGGGAGAAGCTTTCGAGGATGCTCTCGATGTTGGTGTACTGAATCTCGGCATCATTCGGGGACATCCAGAAGCAGACATTGCCGCCCTGGTCGAGGTAGTCATTGAGCTTGCGCAGCTCGTCCTTGGAGATATCGCTCTGCGGTGCTGCGAGAATGACGATGGACGCATCCTCCGGCACGGCATCCTCAGTCGAAAGGGTCAGGGTCTTGGTAATGTAGTTGCGGTTGCCGAGGTTCTTGGTGAGCACGGTGTAGTCCTCTGTGAGGGATTTCTCTCCGTGACCAGTCAGGAAGTAGATGGCAGTTTCTCTGCCGCTGACAACGGCATCGATCGCACCGGTGATGAGATTCTCGCCGGCAAAGTACATCGAATCGATCAGGTTGGTATCGGAGTCGATCGTGCTCTGGTACATACTCAGACCCGGAATATGCTTGCTGCGTCCCTCGCATTCGATCACGATGTCGCCCCTTGTCAGGGAGTAGCCCAGCTCCTGGAGCTTGGCAGTCTGCGCAGGGTCTTCGTCCGGGTCGAAATCCACGAAGTTGATCTTGTCATAGGATGCATACTCCTCCAGCGCATGGTAGAGCGCCATGCTGTCGGTATCGGTCGAGAGCAGATCCATGTCGAGCAGGAAGTAGAAATTCACTTCCTTGTCGAGACTGGACAGGTAATTCCGGGAGGTGTCCGTGAGCTTGTACATTCCGGTCGGTGTCATATCCCAGACGATATTCAGGCGGCTTGCCAGAAGATTGAGCAGGATCGCAATGACCAGCGTGATAGCGGCAAAGACAACTGCAAATCCGGCAAAGCTGCGGGGCTTTTCAGTTTTTTTGGTTTTGGTTTTATTCTGTTCCATCGGTAATAACTCCCTCCTGCATCAAGCGTGGCTGTAACGGCGCTTTTCGATGGAGAGGACATTCCAGCAAAGCACCAGTGCGGTGACACTGAGGAAGAAAACCAGATCCTCCAGACGGAACATCCCCTGTGAGAAGTAAACAAAGCGGCGCTGCATCGAGAACCATGTAACGACCGAATTCAGATGCGGATACGCATCCACAAGTCTGGAGCCTGCGACCTGATCGAGGAACAGCAGACCCTCCATAACGATCTCACCGATGATGGCAGCAATGATGGCATTGCCGGTCAGGGACGAGAGCAGCATTCCCAGTGCAATACAAACCAGACCCCACAGGAAGAAGCCGGCATACGCACAGATCAGCGCTGACCAGATGACCTTGCCGGTGCAGGCAGCGTAGATCGGGAAGAACAGGGAAAGCACGATCATGAACAGGAAAACCGTCACGATCGCCAGGAATTTGGCAAGGACGATCTGCGTCACGGACAGCGGGCTCGAATAGAGCAGCACCTCCGTGCCGCCACGCCGTTCATCCGCAAAGGAGCGCATGGTCAGCAGCGGAATGATGAAGATGAAGTAGAAGAAGTTGTTGTAGAAAAACTCCGGAAAGGAGAACTTCAGGGTGTTGCTGTCCATATTGGCGATCGAGGTGATGAACCCGAACGAGAAGATCAGCATGAACAGCGCCGTGAGCACATACGCAAACGGCGAGTAGAAGAACGCCTGGAGTTCCTTTTTATACAATGCAAACATGGTGCGCCTCCTTTATTCAGTTGTATCGTTGGCAGCGTCCTGCGGCGCTTCTCCGGAAACATCGGGTGTCTCGTCGAGCAGATCCTGGAGAGAGGAGCGCTTTTCCTTCTGCGCTGTGAGCTTCAGGAAGACCTGTTCGAGGTCGAGCTTTGCCATGGACATTTCGGCGATATTGCAGCCGTTTGCCATCAATGCGGACATGATCTCATTGCGGACGCTCTCATCCTCCAGCGTGAGCTGGCAGGAAACTCTGCCGTCCGCAGCGTTCAGATACTTGATCTCCTTGATGCCACGGATGTCCTTGAGGATACGCAGGGCGGTGTCCTTTTCGCCCTCGACGGTGAGATTCAGGAGGGTATTGGCGGTCATGCTGCGTTCGAGATGCTCGATCGTGTCGATGGCACGGATCTCGCCTTTGGTGATGATGACCACACGCTCACATACTGCACTGACCTCCGCCAGAATGTGCGAGCTGAAAATCACAGCGTGATCCTTGCCCAGCTCCTTGATGAGCGCACGCACCTCGGACACCTGCGCCGGGTCAAGACCAACGGTCGGCTCATCGAGGATCAGGATCTTGGGATTGCCGAGCAGCGCCTGCGCAAAGCCGACACGCTGCTTGTAGCCCTTGGACAGGTTCCGGATCAGGCGGCGGCGCATATCCGTGATGTGCAGGCGTTCCATCGCAGATTCAACCTGCGGCTTGACGTCGGGACGCTTGATGCCCTTGATGCCGGCGCAGAAGGTGAGGTATTCCTCGACACGCATATCCGGGTAGACCGGCGGTATTTCCGGCAGATACCCGATGCAGCGCTTGGCATCTGCTGCCTGTTCGGTGATATCAAAGCCGTTGATCGTGACCGTTCCGGAGGTGGACGGCAGATAGCCGGCGATGATGTTCATAGTGGTGGATTTTCCGGCGCCGTTCGGACCGAGAAAGCCCAGGATCTCGTGATCCTTGATATCGAAGCTGATGCCGTGCAGTGCAACATTGCCGCCATAGCGCTTCGTCAGATTTTTGATCTCAACCATAGGAGGCTCCTTTCCTCTTTTGCAATGTTCTGTGCCCGACCTCTCCATAGAGCACATACATTTTATATTATCCCATATCAGCATGAACGGGTTATGAACAAAATGCAGACAAAGTATGAAATTCGGCAGATTTGCCCAAGAAAACAGACCCCTGTGGGGATCACGATATCCATAGTACCGGAAGCGTGTGAATACTCCGTGAAAGTTTGTGGTGAATTGCCTGAAAATGTGAGAGGATTGTGGTGGAAACTGTACTCTGCACATGAAAAGCAGGTGCCTGATTGATGAAATATCACCGTCAAAATATCCAAAAGTGATGGCGTGATGATATTCAAAGTGCCGAAAAAACCGGAAAAACCGGGAGTCGTCGAGTTAAAGCCTTGACAAAAATTTAATATTTGGTTATAATAAATTGTGAAAACTCATGGGATCTCTATGACCTTTGGCACTGCAGAGGCGGGCGGTTCTGTGGGAATTCGATTCAGCGTGAACAAGCAGGCGGCAAGCCTGCAAAAAAGCCAAAGGCAGGTCGATTCTGACCTGCGCAAAAAAATTCCAACGAGAGGGGAAATTACAATGCTTTTTAAGAAGAGCAAGGCTGTAGTTGCTGGTATCCTGTCCGCAGCGATGGCTACCAATGCACTTGCAGCAAGCGTTATCACCGCATCTGCGGCTGGTAAGAGAACCAAGGCTGAGGCATTCGGCGATACCACGTATGCTGAGCGTTTCATGTCCCTGTATGACGATGTCGTAACCAAGGGCAAGGAGAACGGCTATCTGTCCGAGGAGGGCATTCCTTACCACGCAAGAGAAGAAGTTATCATCGAGGCTCCGGACTACGGTCATGAGACCACTTCTGAGGCTATGTCTTACCTTGTTTGGGTTGCAGCAATGCACGACAACATCGTAAAGAACCATGGCATCGGCACCGGTTCTGATCTGGGTACTGCATGGAAGACCATGGAGACCATGATCCCGGACGTACAGGATAACTTCTGGACTGCTGGTTCTGTAAGTGCGCAGTACTGCGGCGAGTATGACACGCCTGAGCAGTGCCCGGACGAGTGGGCATCTGAGCCTGAGAAGACTGCTTCCAACCCGATCTACAACTACTTCACCAGCGTTTACTCTGGTAAGGGTCAGGGCGGTCTGTACCTGATGCACTGGCTGGCTGACGTAGACAACTGGTATGGCTACGGCGAGGACACCAACTTCACCTTCATCAACACCTTCCAGCGTGGTGAGCAGGAGTCCTGCTGGGAAACTGTTCCGCATCCGTGCGTTGAGGAGAAGAAGTATGGTAATCCGCAGCGTGGTCTGAAGGGTATCTTCAACAGAGATGAAAACGTGACTGCGCAGTACGCATACACCAATGCACCTGACGCAGAGGATCGTGCAATCCAGGGTGTATACGATGCAAATAAGTGGAACGCAGGCGATGCATCTGTTACCGCTAAGGCAGCAGAGATGGGCGACGAGCTCCGTAACAATATGTACGATAAGTACTATCAGGAGATCTCCGAGACCACTACCTGGTCCAACGGTAATGCTGGCGACAAGTCCAAGCACTACCTGATGAACTGGTACACCTCCTGGGGCGGCGCACTGGCTTCCTCCGGTCAGAACTGGTGCTGGCAGATCGGCTGCTCTCATGCACATGAGTTCTATCAGAACCCGCTGGCAGCTTACGCTCTGATCACTGATTCCGGTCTGAAGTCCGGCATGAAGGCTCAGGGTGCAGTAGATGACTACACCACTTCTCTGACCAGACAGCTTGAGTTCTATCAGTGG
>CACXGK010000142.1 GCA_902767115.1 uncultured Ruminococcus sp. | reverse complement strand
TTCTGCTCTGTGTCCAGAATTGCCGCCGATGCGACCTTTCCGGAGGTGTCAAGTCCCAATATCCGCAAAGCGTTCATCTCCCTTCAATGTGATCCGGCGTTCCTCATCGCCGGTTCTTTGCAGTGTCAGGAACATCGTATCCTTTGGCAAAGCCGCTTCGATATTCTCCGACCACTCGACCGCAAAAACGCTCTCCTGCTGCGGATAGTCGTAAAAGCCGGTGGTTTCCAGTTCGTTTTCATCGGCAATGCGGTACATATCAAAGTGGATCAGCGGCGTGACACCCTCCCGGCTGTACTCATGCACCAGCGCAAAGGTCGGACTTGTCACGCAGTCGCCCAGCCCCATCCCCAGGGCAAGTCCACGGGTAAAGGTCGTCTTGCCGGCGCCGAGGTCGCCCTGATAGGCAATGCAGTCGCCGGGACGGAGCTTCGCCCCGATCTTCTGTGCCAGGGCGATGGTCTCCTCCGGGGAACGGGTCGTCCAGCTCCAGGTATCGTGCATCAGAACAGCCCCTTGATGTTGCCATCGTTATCGCAGTCGATGTTGAAGGCAGCCGGCTTCTTCGGCAGACCCGGCATGGTCATGATATCGCCTGTGAGCACGACCACAAAGCCTGCACCTGCGGACAGACGCACGTCACGCACGGTGATGACAAAGCCCTCCGGCTTGCCGAGTGCCTTGGGATCGTCGGACAGGGAGTACTGGGTCTTGGCGATGCAGACAGGCAGTTCGCCGTAGCCGAGATTTTCGATCTCCGCAAGTGCCTTGGCAGCCGCCGGCAGGAACTTCACGCCGTCTGCACGATAGATCTCCTTGGCGATGGTCTCGACCTTCTTGGAGATGGGCTTATCAAGTGTATACAGCGGTGCGAATTCCTCATCCGTGTTCTCCGTCATGGAGATGGTATCTACGACCTTCTGTGCAAGGTCGGTACCGCCTTCGCCGCCCTTGGCGAAGATCTCGCACATGGAAGTCTCCACGCCCATCTTCTTGCAGTAATCTGCAATGAACTGGAGCTCCTCGTCGGAATCGGTATGGAACCGGTTGATCGCAACGACCACCGGCACATGGTACTTGAACATATTCTCGATGTGGGTGCGCAGGTTGATGATACCACGCTTGAGGGCAGCCACATCCGGAATGGTCAGTTCAGACTTGTCGATGCCGCCGTTGTACTTGAGAGCACGGACAGTTGCCACGAGGACAACGCAGGAGGGCTTGAGTCCGGCATAGCGGCACTTGATGTCGAAAAACTTCTCAGCGCCGAGATCAGAACCGAAGCCTGCCTCGGTCACAACATAATCGCCGAGCTTGAGTGCAAGCTTGGTCGCACGGACGGAATTGCAGCCGTGTGCGATATTGGCGAAGGGACCGCCGTGGATGAGCACGGGGGTGTGCTCCAAAGTCTGCACGAGATTGGGCTTGAGAGCGTCCTTCAGGAGGGCAGTCATGGCACCCTCTGCATGAAGGTCACGGGCATAGACCGGCTCACCGTCGAGGTTGTATGCCACGAGAATGGAGCCAAGGCGCTTTTTCAGATCATCCAGATCAGAAGCAAGGCACAGGATCGCCATAACTTCCGATGCAACGGTGATCTGGAAGCCGTCCTCACGGGGCACGCCGTTGACCTTGCCGCCGAGTCCGACGAGGACATTGCGGAGCGCTCTGTCGTTCATATCCAGGCAGCGCTTGAACAGGATGCGGCGTGTATCGATGCGCAGCTCATTGCCCTGCTGGAGATGATTGTCGAGCAGTGCGCAGAGCAGGTTGTTGGCTGCGGTCATGGCGTGAATATCGCCGGTAAAGTGCAGGTTGATATCCTCCATCGGAACGACCTGCGAATAGCCGCCGCCGGCAGCACCGCCCTTGATGCCGAATACCGGACCCAGAGAAGGCTCACGCAGTGCCAGTACTGCCTTCTTGCCGATCTTCGCCATTGCCTGACCGAGACCTACGGAGACCGTGGTCTTGCCCTCACCGGCAGGGGTGGGGTTGATGGCAGTCACGAGAATGAGCTTGCCGTCGGGATTGTCAGCGGTCTTCTTGTAGAGCGCCTCAGACAGCTTTGCCTTGTATCTGCCGTAGGGTTCGAGGTCCTCATCATCGATGCCAAGCTTCGCTGCGATCTCACCGATGGGGAGCATCTGCGCCTGCTGTGCGATCTCAATATCTGTCAGCATAAAAAATATCCTCCTTAGAATATTGTAAACAATCAGAATACTTTCATTATAGCACAGATTCCCTCGTATTGCAAGAGGGCGGACGGATTTACTGTTAAAAATTTGTATGGCAGGAAGGATCACAAGGCGAAATCGGCTTATCATTCCATAATTCACGCTGTTATCACCAGACTGTCACAATGATATCATTTACTATGTGTATAATAGCTGTATTGTTCGTATTTGTTGACAGTATTTCATTCATTATTCTCAAAGCACAAGGAGGCGCATCATGAAAATCACAACTTTCAACCCCATGATCTGTACGACACATGAACTGTCCAGTGACGCCTCGTCTGTCGGAACATCGCTGATCTCCCCTTCCGGCTTTACCATCACATTAGGGCAGCATATCCGCAAATAAACGGACATTTTTCATAAGGAGGTCTACAAACAATGAAGATCACAGGCTTTAATCCACTCATCACCACAGAAAACTTAGAGGAGACCGTTGCACTCTTTGAAGCGCTCGGCTTCGAGCGCCGTCACACCAAGCAGGATCTCGGCGAGTCTCATTCGACCCTCGTCCGCATGGGCAAGGATGACTTCCGCATCGACATCAGCGGCACGCCGGGCGTGACACAGGCTCGAACATATATCCGCATGAATGTGGACAACTTCCAGGAGGGCTATGACTTCCTCGTTTCCAAGGGCTTCAAGTCCAAATGGGGCAATGCCCCCACCGAGGATGCATCGAGCATGGGTGTGCCGATGGAATCGCCGTCGGGCTTCACCATCGCACTCGCAGAGCATCTCAAGAATGATTAGAACGGTTTCCCCTCCCTGAACGGGAGGGGATCTCAGCTTGTCGATAAAGTACATTTTGCCGCCTATAGGCGGCAGGAAAAGCGTTTCAAGGCGAAAGAAGGGGCACTTTTTTGCAAAAAAGTGCCCCTCTTCCAAAAACAGTCCACTGGACTGTTTTTGAAATTCACCCCTAAAAAAAGCGCAGCATTAGGAGATTTCGCCGTCTGCGACCGAGGATGAGGCAGGATGTTGCTCGAAGACGAGTAGTGTCGGGCTTGGA
>CACXGK010000141.1 GCA_902767115.1 uncultured Ruminococcus sp. | reverse complement strand
TCTGGAGGTAGTCGGATTTTCGAGCAGGCTTTTGTCCTGATAATGGATGTCCGACGCAGCAATACTTGCTGTATTGCAAGGAGGACATACGAAATCAGGACGGAAGGATGCCGAAAAGGCGGCTGCTGGAAGATACTAATCAGGCTCTTAGAAAGTATACCACAAACATAGGCGTTTGTCAAGAACAGTTGCACTGTCGATCAGAGACAGATCAGCTCATTCGGGATGCCGGTCAATGTCTGGCAGCCGTCCTCCCCGATGCAGACGAAATCCTCAATGCGCACGCCGAATTTCCCCGGCAGATAGATTCCCGGCTCGATCGTGACCACATTGCCGGGTTCGAGCACCTGCTCACGGGAAGGGCTTGCGATCGGGAATTCATGGATCTCCAGACCCACGCCATGTCCAAGGGAATGCCCAAAGGCTTCCCCATAGCCGGCATCAGCGATGATCTTTCTTGCCACGCCGTCAAGCTCCTTGCCGGTGATGCCGGACTTGGCAGCGGAACGGGCAGCCTCCTGCGCCTTGCGGACGATCTCGTAGACCTCACGCATCTCCCCTGTCGGCTCACCGATGCAGACGGTACGTGTCATATCGCTGTGATAGCCGTCCACCACAGCACCGAAATCCATCAGAACGAAATCGCCCTTCTGAATCCGGCGCTCGTCCGGAACGCCGTGCGGCATGGAGGTATGCGCACCAGTCAGCGCAATGGTCTCAAAGGACAAGTCCTCCGCACCGAGCTTTCGCATCCCGAAATCCAGCTCAATGGCAACATCCCGTTCGGTCATGCCGGCACTGAGTTTTTCCAGAAGCTGTGCAAGCGCCTGTTCTGCGATGCGCTGGGCAGCGATGATCTTTTCGATCTCATCGGGTGTTTTCACGGTGCGCAGGTCATAAAGTGCCTGGCTGAGCGTGTTGTCCGTCAGGAATGCCACGCCTTCGATCTTCTGAAAGCTCTCCGCACGGGACAGCGTCAGCGTCATGGATTCGAGAGCGCAGGTCTTGGCGCCGTGATACTTCAGGATCGCTGCAAGCTGCCGCAGCACCGCAGGCTCCTGCAAAATGACAGTAGCGTGCTTGACGACCTCACGGGCACGCTCGATATACCGGGAATCGATGACCAGAACGGTCTCCTCCGGGAACACCAACACATAGCCTGCGGAGGATTTCATGCCGGTGAGATAGCGTCGGTTGATGTCGTCAGTGATGAGGGCGCAGTCCGCTTTGCCGGCGAGCAGCTTGCGAAGACGTTCAATGCGCTGTGTCATTTCGTCATCGCCTCCAATGCCTGAATACCGAGCTCATAGCTGAGCACACCAAAGCCCGAAATACTGCCTGCGCAAACCGGTGCGATCACGGAATTGGAACGGAATGCATCCCGTGCGAACACATTCGAGATATGCACCTCGATCACCGGAATCCTGATCGCCTTGATGGCGTCAGCGATGGCGTAGCTGTAATGTGTGTAAGCGCCGGCATTGAGCACAACGCCGGCGTACTCGGTGCGGCTCTCGTGGAGCTTGTCGATGAGGGCGCCCTCGTGATTCGACTGGAACACATCCGCTTCGAGTCCAAGAGACTTTGCAAATGTCACAAGGCGGGTATTGACAGCCTCAAAATTGGTATCGCCGTAAATGCCCGGTTCACGTTCGCCGAGCAGATTCAGATTGGGACCGTGCATGATAAGGATCTTCTTGCTCATGATCTGTCACTCCTTATAAAAAGATTTGGGTAAAAAGGGCTTTTCGAGAATGCGTTTGATGCGGATAAAGGTCTGTTTTTTCCACGATTCCGGTGCCATCGGCGCCACATAGATGCTGCGGCAGCCGAAATGATTCGCTCCTAAAATATCCGTGTAAAGCTGGTCGCCGACCACAGCGACTTCATTTCGATGCAGATGCATGGAACGCATCGCACGTTCAAAACCGCTTGTCAGGGGCTTATTCGCATCGCAGACCGCAGAGATGCCGAGCGATTTGGCAAACGGCTCCACTCTCGGCGGATGGTTGTTGGAAACCAGCCGAAGCTGGACGCCCTTTGCCTTCATGGCAGCGATCCACTTCTGCACGCCGGGTGCCGGGGTGGGGTTGTCGTGGGTGGTCAGGGTATTGTCGATGTCAAGCATCAGTCCCCGGATGCCCATGCCTTCCAGCAATTCCGGTGTAATATCGCACACGCTGCGCAGTGCAATGGTGGGATGCAGCATAGTTTCATCCTCCTGTGATTTGTCTAAAAAAGCAAGGGTATACCGAAGTATACCCTTGCATTCACGCTATTAATACTTGCGCTTACGAGCAGCCTCGGACTTCTTCTTACGCTTTACCGAAGGCTTTTCGTAGTGTTCTCTCTTACGAACCTCAGCGATAACGCCGTCCTTGGCACAGGATCTCTTGAAACGCTTCAGAGCGGTGTCCAGAGACTCGTTCTTGCCAACACGTACTTCTGCCACTTGTTATTCCCTCCCTTTGCCACCAAGACAGAGGTTCTATCCCCGGTTTACCAGAGTGCGCAAAACACCCGGACAGTCCCCGCTTTGGATAGTCTATACTAACCTTCCAAATGGAAAGTAGTTATCAACCACATCTTTCATGAACTGAAATCGTTTTGGTCACATCTTATTAACAAACATCACCAAAAGCATAAAACTATTATACCATGCGTAAGGTGATTTGTCAAGAGAAATTCTCAATTTAAGCCGTTTTTGTCATTTTACTACAAAATTCACCAGCTTATTTTGTACATAAATCTGTTTGAGCATCTGCTTGCCCTCGATGAGGGATGCGATCTTCGGATCGGCTGCTGCCTGAGCGAGGACTTCGTCCTTCTCAGCGCCGACCGGAACGTTCAGCTTGGTCTTGACCTTGCCGCAGATCTGTACAACGATCTCAACGGTCTCATCCTGGCAGAGGGACTCATCGTAGGTCGCCCACTTCTGCTCGTTGAGCACGCCGCCGAAGCCGTTTGCCTCATAGATCTCCTCGGTCATATGCGGTGCGAACGGGTTGAGCAGGATGCAGAGTGTGCGCAGCTCTGCACGGTTGATGCTGCCGGTCACATAGATGTCGTTGACCAGTGCCATCATCGCAGCGATCGCCGTGTTGAACTTCAGAGCCTCGATATCCTCAGAGACCTTCTTGATGGTCTTATGGAAGTTGGCAGTCAGCTCCGGACGATATGCATCGCCGTCCACGAGCATCTCCTGGAGTGCCCATACACGGTCGAGGAAACGCTTGCAGCCCTTGATGGAGTTGGTGCTCCAGGGAGCAGTCTTCTCGAAGTCGCCGACAAACATCTCGTACATACGCAGTGTATCTGCGCCGTACTGACGGATCACATCATCCGGGTTGATGACATTGCCGCGGGACTTGGACATCTTCTGACCGTCCTCGCCGAGGATCATGCCGTGGGAGGTACGCTTCATGTACGGCTCCTTGGTGGTAACTGCGCCGATGTCATACAGGAACTTGTTCCAGAATCTCGAATACAGCAGATGCAAAGTCGTATGCTCCATACCGCCGTTGTACCAGTCAACCGGCATCCAGTAATTCAGGGCTTCCTTGGAGGCAAGCTCCTTGTCGTTGTGCGGATCGCAGTAGCGCAGGAAATACCAGGAGGAACCAGCCCACTGCGGCATGGTGTCCGTTTCACGCTTTGCGGGGCCGCCGCAGCACGGGCAGGTGGTATTGATGAAGCTCTCCAGTGTGGACAGTGGAGATTCGCCGTTGTCGGTCGGCATATAGCTCTCGACCTCCGGCAGTGTCAGCGGAAGCTGATCCTCCGGAATTGCGACCCAGCCGCACTTCTCGCAGTTGACCAGCGGAATGGGCTCGCCCCAGTACCTCTGACGGGAGAATACCCAGTCACGCAGCTTGAAGTTGACCTTTCTGTGACCCTTGCCGGTCTCCTCCAGCCAGTCCTTGATCTTGACCTTGGCATCCTCCACGGAAAGCCCGGTCAGAAAGCCGGAATTGACCATCACGCCGGTAGCGCAGTCTGTAAATGCAGCCTCCTCGATATTGCCGCCGGCTACGACCTCTACCATCGGGATGCCGAATACCTTTGCAAACTCCCAGTCACGGTCGTCGTGTGCCGGAACTGCCATGATAGCGCCGGTACCGTAGCTCATGAGAACATAGTCCGAAATAAAGATCGGGATCTCCTGACCATTGACAGGATTGATCGCCTTGACGCCTTCGAGCTTGACACCGGTCTTGTCCTTGTTCATCTCGGTGCGGTCGAAGTCAGACTTCTTTGCAGCCTTCTCCTGGTATGCCTTGATCTCGTCCATATTGGTGAGCTTGTCAGCCCACTTATCGATCATCGGATGCTCCGGCGCAATGACCATGTAGGTCGCACCAAAGAGGGTATCCGGACGGGTGGTGTAAACAGTGAGCTTGTCGCCTGTGGTGGTATCGAAATCGACCTCAGCACCCTCGGATCTGCCGATCCAGTTGATCTGGGTGGTCTTGATGCGGTCGAGATAATCGACTTCCTTGAGGTCGTCAATGAGCTTCTGTGCGTACTCGGTGATCTTCAGCATCCACTGGCTCTTGACCTTGCGAACGACCTCGCCGCCGCAGCGCTCGCAGCAGCCGCCGACAACCTCCTCGTTTGCCAGAACGACCTTGCAGGAGGTACACCAGTTGACAGCCATTTCCTTCTTGTATGCCAGACCCTTCTTGAAGAGCTGGAGGAAGATCCACTGTGTCCACTTGAAGTAGGACGGGTCGGTGGTGTTCACCTCTCTGTCCCAGTCAAAGGACAGACCGATGGACTTGAGCTGCTCCTTGAAGTGCGCCACGTTCTTCTCGGTTACGATCGCCGGATGGATCTTGTTCTTGATTGCAAAATTCTCCGTCGGCAGACCAAATGCATCCCAACCCATCGGGAACAGGACATTGTAGCCCTCCAGACGGCGCTTTCTGGCAACGATGTCCATTGCGGTGTAGGGACGGGGATGACCGATGTGCAGACCCTGACCGGACGGATACGGGAACTCTACCAGTGCATAGAACTTCGGCTTGGTGTAGTCGTTCTCTGCATGGAAGGTATTGTGCTCCTCCCAGTACTTCTGCCACTTGGCTTCGATCTTCGCATAATCATACTTGCTCATTGGAAATTTCCTTCTTTCGTATAGCATTGAACTTGAATGAACTTAAAACAATGGTCACGAGGCGTTCTCCTGGAAGTAAGCCTTCACATCCGGGCTGACAAACAGCAGCACCGATGCACCGATATCCACTGCCGCCTCCGCCAGGTACAGCCATGTGCCGGGCAGACCGGACAGGTTGCCGGGGAGGTAGTACGCCGCCAGCAGGACAGTCAGGATCCCAACGATCCAGTTGCCGTACTTCACACGGAACAGGAGCAGTGCCGCAAATCCAGCCTGTATCGCAAGCATCACGATATTTCCCATCGCAAAGCCGCCGAGCACGAGGTTCAGGATGCTCTTGGCGATGAGATAGGCACTGATGCCGATGATGAACCTTTTGCCGGTTTCAGGCATTCTCCCCGCCCTCCTTGACAAGGTACGGTGCGATGTCCACTTCCTCTGCATCTGCCCAGAGCTGTTCCAGACGATAGAACTCACGGGTCTCTGCATAGAAAACATGAACGATCACATCGGTATAATCGAGAATGTACCAGTTGGAGCCATTCATGCCCTCACGGTGATGCGGCTCCACCCCAAGCTGAGAAAGCTGGAATTCCGCTTCCTCGGCAAGGGTCTTGGTGTGGGTGGTGCTGTTACCGTTTGCGATCACGAAATAATCGCCAAGGATCGTCAGATCTGTGACCTTCAGCACACGGATATCCTCCGCACGCTTCTGGTCAAGGGCACGGACGATGACTTTGATTTTTTCCTCTGGTGTCATAGAATCTCTCCTTTTCGGTTAATTATAGGTGTTCTTGTAGCTGTCCTTCAACGTCGGGATCGCACTGCCCATGTTCTCATCGACCTCCTGCAGGTTTGCATCGTTGTCGTCGAACTGGGTATTGCGGTAGGAACCCTCCTGCACCCACTCCACGAGGGTGCTCTGGTCAGGACGCAGCGCCTTCTGCTGGGTGCGGAAGTGCTCGTTGACCACGTCAAGGGCTGCCTGCTTGTGAACCGACCAGATCGACGAGCCCTGCACCTCTGCGCCCTCGCCGGGGAGCATGAAGACATTGACATGATCCATGTCGATCGTCGCTGCAAGGTCTGCCAGACGTGCCACGTCTTCCAGTGACAGGTCAGTACCGATCAGCTCCTCATCGTAGACCTTGTTGGTCACGTTCATGATCTGGATGCTGTTCATGCTGATGAGCTTCTTCATCGCTGCCGCCAGGAACAGACGCTGTCCCTGTACACGTCCGATGTCACCGAACTCATAGCCATGGCGGAAACGCAGCAGCCATTCGGACTGTTCACCCGTCAGGGTCTGCTCACCCTCGTAAATGATCTTATCTGCTTCAAATACCATCGTAAACGGCATATTGATCGGTACGCCGCCGATAAGGTCAACGATCTTTGCAACATTGTCACAGGTGGTCGTCAGGTAGGCATCCACCGGGACACCGTAGTTTTCCTGCACGGCAGTCACGACACGCTGGATGGGCGTTTCGGACGGGTCGCCCCAGTTGTAGATGCTGTTGAACTTGTGGGTGGTATTGCTGGTGTAATCCGGCGTGAAGGTATCACGAGGGATCTGTAGGATATTCAGGCTTGCCGTATGCAGATTGAACTGCATCAGGTAGTTGACATCATGCAGTTTGCCGCTGCCGTTCTCCTCGGAGTCAAACCCCAGGAACAGGATGGTGAACTGTCCCTCGATGGTCTGGTTCAGGTCGAGCTGGTCATTGAATTCCCGATCGACCTCCTCCTTATATTCCACCTCAGAGGCATCCATACGGGAGATCGTGCCCTCCTTATAAATAACGGGCTGACGGCTCTTATAATACTTTGTCACAGAAATCTGCGCCGGCTCCTTGCCATATGCCTGGTAGGAGATGATCGGCGCATTCAGCAGCATACCCATGATCAGAGCCACGGTCACGATCACGCTCATGAGCGAGATCAGGACATTGATGACAATGGTGCTGCGTGCCTGCTTACGGTTTGACGATTGTTTCATACGAATGAGGACTTCCTTTCATAGCGTCCCGTCTGTTCCGGGACATTCAGTGGGATACCGGAAATACCGGTCATCGGGCTGCACGTTCCGCATCCTTGATCTGTGCGCTGAGCAGATAGCTGTTATATGCCGCAATGGTATACTGCGGGATCATGCCGCCCTTTTTGAGCACAGAGCCAATGGCGTCTGTCAGGGCAGTCAGCATCGCTGCCTGGAGATCTTCAAATGCGAGCTTGCGCATTTTTGTCACACCCTTATAATCCCGTTCATCCGAGATCATATCTGCGATGTAAATGATTTCCTCAAGCAGGGACATTCCCTCTCTGCCGACGGTATGGAACCGCACTGCATTGAGAATATCCCGGTCTGTCACGTCAAATTCTGTCTGAATAAAGTAGGCGCCGGCAATGCCGTGCCAGAGCTTTCTGGAATGCAGCTCTGCCTCGTCCGGCGCAAAATCGCCGGCAAGCATCAGCTCACGCTGCTCCTCAAACGGCTGCTCCTTGCAGATATCGTGCAAAAGCCCTGCAAAGTACGCCTTTTCCTGATCGGCACCATAGCGCTGTGCGAGCTGCTTGGCAGCCCTTGCCACATTGCAAGAGTGCTGAAAACGTTTCTTTGAAAGATGCTGCTCCAGAAAAGCGATCTTATCCTTGACTTGATACATCCGCATCACATCCTGCATACAAATTTCTCGTTCCTATATATTGTACTATCTTTTCCGGCAAATAGCAAGAACAATCCTGAGAATTTTTTACCATCTCCCGAATCTTTGTAGAAGATACAGCAAAGCTTTCCACATTGAT
>CACXGK010000140.1 GCA_902767115.1 uncultured Ruminococcus sp. | reverse complement strand
TCGGATTTCGGCGCAAAAATGATCTCCTCCGCCGGAATGCCCTGCGCTGTCAGCTCGTCCTTAATGTAATCATACACGCTGAAATTTCCGTTGTCGGCATTGACCGCAATGTCTGAAAAGATGATCTGCACACCGCGCGTTTCCGCCGTTTTTCTGTAAATGTCCACGACATTTTCCACGCATTTGTCCACCTTGCTGTCCTTGTTGTCCGCAAAATCGTAAGGGATTTCCAGCCCTCGTTTTTCATATAGCGCCCTGATTGCCTGATTGCCCAGCCCGATGAGCCGCGCTTCGCCGGTGATCTTCAAAAGATTATCCGTCCGCGGATCGACCGCACCGCTGGCAATTGCTGCCGCACGGTCTGCAAGCTCCTTGACATACGCTCTCTGCTCCGGCGATGCCGGGACAGACACGATCTGCGGCTTTCCTGTTTTCAATTCCGGTCGCGGCAAATGCAGCTTTTCCGCGCTCTGCACATCGGCAAATTCCTTGTACATTGCCATCAGTTCCGGCAGATTTGCAAATGTCGAGAAGCACGTCCGAAGCTTTAGTGTACCGTCTGCCGCCTGCTGGTTTTTCATGACCACATTCCCGAACGTCGCCGCCCAGTCGTCAAAGCGCTCCATGCCAGCCGCGCGGAGCAGATCAGGACGTAAATACCGCGTCATAACGTACAATTCTGTCATGCTGTTCGAGACGGGCGTGCCGGTGCAAAGAAGCAAATGCCCTTGCCCTAACCGCTCGTTAAAGTAATCCGTTTTCATTTTCATGTCCTCGGCTCTGCCGGAGGGACGGGTCGTCACGCCTGCCACATTCGTCATTTTCGTCGTAACAAAGCCATTTTTGTAGGCGTGAGCCTCATCGACGCACAGAAAGTCAAATCCAAGCTGTTCAAATTCCAGCAGATCGTCCTTCGCCTTGCCCTTCGCTTTCGGGTCAAGGAGCTTGGCAAGCCGCGCCTCCATCTGCTTTTTTACACGCTCGATCTGCTTGACGGTGTAATCCCGCCTGCCGCCGATCTCGGCGCGTTTCTCGTTGATGATGTCCGTGAGCTGGTCGATCTCCCGGCGCATGAAATCCGCCCGGTATTCCCTTGACATCGGGATTTTCTCAAACTGCTCCTGCGACATGATGACCGCGTCATACGCGCCCGTCGCTACCCGCGCCGTGAACAGATTCCGACGCGCTTCGGTGGAAAGATCATCGTTCGTCACCGTCAGCAGCCGCGCGTCCGGATAGAGCCTGCGCCACTCGCTTGCAATCTGCTCCACCAGCGGCTTCGGCACGACCACGCAGGCTTTGTTGATGAGCCCCAGCTCTTTCTTTTTCATGACGGTCGTGAACATGACCGCCGATTTGCCAGCGCCGACAACGTGCGCTGCTAATGTGTTACCGCCATAGATGGCACGCGCAACACAATTCCTCTGGTGCGGACGCAGGACAAAATCGCTTGCCATGCCGGGGAACGTCAGCTTCGAGCCGTCATATTCTCGCCCGACCAAACTATTGAAAATATCGTTGTATCTGCGCTCATATTTCGACTTTCTTCTCTCATCAGCAAAGATCCATTTCTGGAATTCCTCCTTGATCTGATTTGCCTTATCTATTGCAATTTTCGATGCTTTCACATCTGTTCTTGTGACCGTCTTTGAGGGATCGTTCGGGCTGACCACTTCTTTCAAAACCGTAATGCGACGCTGGTTCAAAATTTTCTTCGCCAGCTCGTACATGGTGTAATCATTCGTTCCGTAGGTCGCAAGCTCGTTCTGGTTCAAGTCCTTCCGGCTGCCGGCGTTGACGATGTCAAACTCACCCGTGATGGGGGAATACGTCACCTTGCAGCGCTGGTCGAAACGGTTGCGACCGCTTAAATGCGTCAGAAATGCCGTGTAGTCCTCCGGGTCGATCCACGCGCAGCCCATCCGCACAGCGATCTCCTCAGCGTGAATGTCCTCCGGAATGACCGCTTTGAGCGCGTCCACATTCCGCTGAAACGCGGGCTGCATCTGCGCCGTACTTTCCGCCAGGGCAAGCTTTCGCCGCACGTTGCCGGACAGGTATTCCGCGCGTTCCACCACGCCGGAAAACGGCGCGTCCGGGAGACTTTGCTCCGGATCGATGAATGCAAGCCCCTTGTCCAAAAGCTCCCTGCACACCGCATCCGACTCCTGCCCTAACAGCGTCGCCATATACGGCACATCTGGTCTGCCGCGCTTGTCGAGGGACACTTGCAGCGCCTCCTCCACGGTCTGCACCGCCGTGATCTCCACATTCGGATTGACCGTCCGGCGGTAGAAAATATCTGCTTTTTCGGGTTTGCCTGTCTCCGGGTTCAAGGATTCCAGCGATGCGATGATCGGGAAATCCGCGTCATCACTGAATAATTTCCTCGTTTCCTTCGAGTTCAACGTCCCATACGCTTGCACATAGGCATCGTAACGCAAGTTCAGTTCCTGACGCAATTGCAGCAGTCCTTCATCCGACACGGACGTTTTCTGTAAATCTAAAAGCCTTCGCGTCGTGTCGCGCAGACCGCAAAGGGCTTCGTATTGCCGATACTGCTTCGCTGTCGTTTTCACTTCCTTCATGTCAGCCCCCATGCGGAAAAACACCTTATTATCCTTGAGCTGGTAGGTGAAATTTCTGCCCCATGGCTCGATCTGTCCCTGCCGTTCACGCACCGCACGTTCCCGGCGATGCACCGTGAATTTCGCATTCAGCCGCCCGATGGCTTCATCAAGCTGTGCGTTCAGGTCAGCACCCGGAATGGGGGAACAAGTGAGCATATTAAAATGCGAGGTCTGCTCCATTTTACCTAAGATCATCTGCGGGTTTTCTACGAAATAGCTGTTGATCTTCAGCCCATCCGCGTTCGGGATGGTGTAGCACCAGTCAGGTTTCGGCTCGTGCGCTTGCAGCGGATGTTCCCGTTTTTGCAGGAAGATGATGTCCGAGGATGCTTTCGTCCCGGCACTGGCAAAAGCCGTGTTCGGCAAACGAATGGCACCGATGAGGTCAGCGCGTTCCGCCAAATATTCACGAATTTTTGGGTTTGCTTTGTCGAGCGTGCCAGTCGATGTAATGAACGCCACCACGCCGCCGGGTGCGACCTTGTCCAGCGCACGGCGGAAAAACGCATCGTGGATGCGCCAGTCCTGCACATAGTCCGGGTCGTTCAAGTTGTAATCCCCGAATGGCACGTTCCCGATCGCCAGATCAAAGCTGTTATTCTGCAAGTCTGCGCGTTCAAAACCGCTTTGCATGATCTGCACATTCTCCCTGTCCTGCGTCAGAAATTTCGCCAGCCGCGCCGTGATGCTGTCAAGCTCCACGCCGATCACGCCAGCCTGCCCGATGCTGCTGGGCATTCTTGCAATGAAATTCCCCGTGCCGCACGATGGCTCCAGAATGCGCGAATCTCGTGGTAAATCCATATTTTGCACCGCCCTATACATCGCGTCAATGATGGGTTGCGGCGTGTAGTGCGCGTTCAATGTGCTTGACCGCGCCGCAGCGTATTCCTCCGGTGTCAATAGCTGTTGTAACTGCTCCCGCGCGTAGGCGAACTGGCTGTTTTGCTCATCGAACACCTGCGGTAAGCCGCCCCAACCGCAATACTGTCGGAGTCTGGCATCCGATGCCTCGCGGCAATTGTACTGGTTGCTGCGCTTGTCGTACAGCTCGATGCCGCTTTCCTGCGCCTTTTCCAGCCGCAGCAGTTCGCG
>CACXGK010000139.1 GCA_902767115.1 uncultured Ruminococcus sp. | reverse complement strand
CCAGGGCTTTCAGCCCTGGACCTGACCAGCTTTTTGAAAAAAGCTGGACCAAAAACTTTTGCGTTTGCTTCACGCTTTCAAGAATGGCTTTTTGACAGGCTGGAGTGGCTTCCATCACAGAAGCCACTCTTATTTTGTAATACCTTATGCATTTTCTGTCGAATCACCGCCGAATTTCAGGTACTCAAAGCACAGCATGGTAATGTCATCAAACTGGTCTGCGGCACCTGCAAACACATCGATCTGGCGCTTGACTGCCGGGAGCGTTTCCCGGACGCTCATATGGCTGCCAGAATTGAGGGCGTCAAGCATCCGATCAGTGCCGAACTGCTTGCCTGCTTCGTCATTGGCTTCGGGCACGCCGTCGGTGTAGACAAAGAGCCGGTCGCCGGGATGGAGCTGGATCTCATACTGCCGGTAGCGTGCGCCTTCCATGCCGCCGAGCACCAGACCATGCTTATCCTTGTACAACTCATAGGCGTCTGCACCGGCAAGGCGGATCGCCGGGTACTCGTGACCAGCATTGGCGCATTGCATGATGCCGGTCTCCAGGTCGATGATACCGAGCCAGACAGTGACAAACATCTCGGCGTCATTGCCCTCGCAAAGGAGCTGGTTTGCCTTATTAAAGATCTCCGCAGGGCTTTTGCCCGATTCCGCAAGTCCCTTGATGGTGGCTTTGCTGCGCATCATGAACAGCGACGCCGGGATGCCCTTGCCGGATACATCGGCAATGACAAGAGCCAGCTTATTTTTGTCGATGAAGAAGAAATCGTAGAAATCGCCGCCGACCTCCTTCGCTGTGTCCATCGACGCATACAGATGGAACTCATTACGATTCGGGAACTCAAAATTCTGCGGCAGCGCCGAGGTCTGGATGCTCCGTGCAAATTCCAGCTCCTCGTTGATGCGGTTTTCCGCTTCCTTGATGTAGCGTTTGAGCGTATCAACAGTCGCATTGATATCCTTCGAGAGGGACGTGAATTCCGCCGAGCTTTGCACGGATACGACCTCATCAAGATCGCCGCTGGTGATCTTGCTCAGGGATGCATTGATCATGTCCAGATTGTTCACAACGATTTTCTGCACAAGGATGTAGATCAGCATGAATACCAGCGTAAACAGCAGAATATCGGCAAAAACTGTTTCGTAAGCCGAAATATCACGGCTGCGGTAGACCTCGTCATGCGGCATCGCAATGATGATGCGATAGTGGTCCGTGAGGGTGGAATAGCAGTCGTACAGCACATCATCAAGCTTGACGCTGAAGTATTCGCCATCCTCCCGGAAGCAGTCAAAATCGCGGAGATTCTCGCCCTTATTTTGCCCAAGCAGGATCACGCCGTCCATGTCCGCAACACGCACAAGCCCGTTTTCACCAACACGGTGCGCATCAAGACTCTTGTCAAGACCGGCAAGATCGGAATAGGCTTTCATGTCTGCTTCATCCATCCCGACCTGCACCGCACCGTCCGAAACTGCCACGCCCGTGTACATCAGAGACAGGCTGGCATCAGCGGTGGTGGGCATATATTCCTGTGAAAGCTCGGTCTCGGTTCCGTCCAGCAGAACGAGAAACGCTGCCGCCTGCTCGCCGGAATGCATATCAAACCCCACGAAATCGGGATTTGTGGTGGCGATGATCGTCCCCTGCTTGTCGATGACGTTGATCTCATACACATCGTACAGCTTCTGCAATTGGTCAAGCTGTTCGTTTTTCACAGTGCTGACGCCGCCGTTTTGTTCAACTTCCCGTGCCAATGCCCGTGTGATGCGCAATGACTCCTGCTGGCTAAGCGCCAAGGCTTTCTCACGGTTCTCGTCCAGCGTAAGCAGATTTTGCTCGACCTCGTCAGCACTGATGCGCATTTCATTTTGCACGGACTGTAGGGTCTGCTGGGTCTGGACAGCATTGGAGAAGCAGGACATAGCGACTGCCATTGTTGTGATGAACGTGATGAGCCAGAACTGAAATTTGGTCGTGATGGGCATTTCGGAGTTTTGGAGGCGGTGCAGATTTTTGTACTCCCCCGACAGTGCGGACAGCAGAACGGAGGAAAAGCACATACCAAGTCCGGTGAAAATAATCATCGGGATCGCACAGGTATCCACGACCCGAAAGGCGTTGTTGATGTCGTCCTTGTGCGTCAGAAATACCGCAAACATATGGAACACTTCGGTGACGCCGCCGATGAACAGGGCATATAACGGCGACGGCTTTTTGTGCTTGAAAATGAACACATGAAATCCAGCCGAGATCAGACCCGCCAGAAACGTCGAAACGCTGCACGCAACCCTGGTATAAGCACCGACCCCGAAATACGCACCGGCGATGTATCGCTCCACGCCGCCGATGATTCCTGCTGTAATACCGGCAAGCGGTCCGAAAAACAGACCAGCCGACAGCGGCGCAATATCCCGGACATTCAGCACCATTGCCTCGTAATTTATGCCGAAATGCGTAGAAAAGACAGCCGCCAGACCGAATACGATACCGATCAGGAGCTTTACAGCAGGGTGCAGCTTCCTGCCCCGGATCAGACACCAGATCAGGACGTTGACCAGACACATCAGACAGGTGATCAGCGACATTTTGATTATCATTTCACTCATGGTAATTTCCTCATTTTGGTAAATATATGTATCAGGGCATCTCTGCAAATCGCCAGAGATGCCCAAAGAATCGTCCATTATCCATACTAATATTGTAACATAGATCTATCAGAATTGCAAGATTTTTTTGAATCTTTGTAGATTCTGCACAGAATCATTTGTGCATTTTCGACTTTCGTTATAACAGGCAGTATATACAAGTGCTGCTAATACAAATGAAGAATCCCGACAGAGCACGAAACCTGTCGGGATTGCATCATACTATCAATTGTCTATAACCCTGCCGCTTCTTTCAGCTTCTGCACGAGCACCGCAGCATCCAGCCCGTGAACCTCTGCTGCATCCCGGACGGTCTCCGCACCGGATGCCGGACAGCCGAGACAGTGCATCCCAAGGGCAAACAGAATTTCCGCTGTTTCCGGGTGCCATAGCACTAAATCGCCGATGTTCGTATCGGGCGTGACTGTGCGCACCCGGTCAATATCGATCTTCATGGTGTCACCTCACATCTCAAATCGAATACTGATCCTCCAGCCCGTCGAGCAGACCATATTCGAGGAGGATTTCCTCCAGTCGCTCCTGTGTCAGGGGCTTCGGGATGACAAAGCTTGTGTTCTCCTCGATCTTACGGGCAAGCTCACGGTATTCGTCCGCCTGCGGCACATTCGGGTTATGCTCAATGACTGTCCTGCGGTGGATCTCTGCACGCTGCACTTCGTTGTCACGAGGCACGAAATGAATAAGCTGTGTGCCGAGCTCCTTGGCAAATGCAGCCACCAGCTCACGCTCACGATCGACCTTGCGGCTGTTGCAGATGATGCCGCCGAGCCGCACACCGCCCTGCTTTGCGTAACGAGCGATACCCTTGGAGATGTTGTTCGCCGCATACAGTGCCATCATCTCGCCGGATGCCACGATGTAAATTTCCTTCGCCTTGCCTTCACGGATCGGCATTGCAAAGCCGCCGCAGACAACGTCACCGAGGACATCATAGAACACATAATCGAGATCATCCGTATATGCACCGAGTCGCTCCAGCAGTCCGATCGAGGTGATGATGCCACGTCCTGCGCAGCCGACACCCGGTTCGGGACCGCCGGATTCCACGCAGCGAGTCCCCTTGTAGCCTTCCTTCAGAATGTCCTCCAGTTCAATGTCCTCGCCGGCTTCCCGGAGGGTATCAAGTACCGTCTTCTGGGCAAGTCCACCAAGCAGAAGACGGGTGGAATCCGCCTTCGGGTCACAGCCAACGACCATGACCTTGTTGCCACGCTCCACAAGTCCTGCGGTGAGGTTCTGGGTGGTAGTGGACTTGCCGATACCGCCCTTTCCGTAAATTGCGATCTGTCTGAGTTCCTTTGCCATAAATCTTACTCCTTACT
>CACXGK010000138.1 GCA_902767115.1 uncultured Ruminococcus sp. | reverse complement strand
TGAGGAAGTTGAGATCGTAGGTCTGAAGGATGAGTCCTCCAAGACTGTTGTTACCGGTCTTGAGATGTTCCGTAAGACTCTGGACTTTGCAGAGGCTGGCGATAACGTTGGCGCACTGCTCCGTGGTGTTCAGAGAAAGGACGTTGAGAGAGGTCAGGTTCTCTGCAAGCCCGGCTCCATCAAGCCGCACACCAAGTTCACTGGTCAGGTTTACGTACTGAAGAAGGAAGAGGGCGGTCGTCATACTCCGTTCTTCAACAAGTACAAGCCGCAGTTCTACTTCAGAACTACCGATGTAACTGGTTCCATCACTCTGCCGGAGGGCGTTGAGATGTGCCGCCCTGGCGACAACGTTGAGATGCACGTAGAGCTGATCACTCCGATCGCTATCGAGCAGAACCTCCGTTTCGCTATCCGTGAGGGTGGCCGTACCGTTGGTTCCGGCGTTGTAATCTCCATCGACGAGTGATAATCGTCTTAATGAGATGTGTAAGAGCACAGACTTTCGGGTCTGTGCTCTTTTTTGCATTCTGGCATTTCGCCAAAAAATATCGTGAATTTGCATAAACTGCCCTCGCAGCCCTTGCATAGGGGCGTTTGGTATGGTATAATGTAACTTGCACGCAAAATGTAGGGAAGGGGGTGCTTGGATGTCAAAGGAACAGGAATTGATTGGGAAACTGGCGGAAGTCAAGGGTGAAGCCAAACGGGAAGTCCTGCTCTCCCTCTGTGATTACCGCAGTCCTGACGCTGATGCCTTCTGGGAGCGCCGTTTCAAGCGCCCTGCCACGGGCTATCTCCCATATCTTTGCTACAGCCGCAGCGATGCGGCGTCCGATTACGCCGCTGAGCAGCTCGAACACGTCTTTAACCAGATGCTCATCGTCCGCAACCAGTGCTCTGCCGAAATGACCGAAACGGCGTGGTTCGCACTGAATTTCTCCGTATTCAAGGAATCAGAGAAAATGCTTGATGTTTTGCGGAAAATTGGCTCTCATGCTGATGCCATCGCCCAAATGCAGCTCGATATGCGCTCCCTTCTCTGGAGCGAGACTTTGCGCCCTTCCTGCGGCGTCAGGCAAATCTTGCCTTTGCGCATCGGTGCGAGTCGAATTTTTTGCGTCTGCTCAATGACCTTCTGATCTGCACCTATGTGCGATCCGGCGGCGAATTTCACGACGCCCTGACGGCGCTTGCCAGCGCATACCCGGACGCTTACGGCAATGCCGGCTTCTTTGCGGCATTCGTGACAGACCCCAGGGCGGCGTTCGAGACCTATGCCATCCCCACCAGATTACCCCAGGTCCTCAGCTCTCTGTCTCGCCTGGAATATAGCGATATATCGGGGAAATGCAGCCTGTATACCCCTTTGTGGTTTTACGGCGTCAAGAACCGCATCTGGCACAAAAAATACGACGTCCCCATTCTGGACGAGCGCTGGATCGGCTGGCTCTGCAGATCCTACTGCTTTGCGGATGAGTCGCAGCGAAGCCAGATTTCGGCGCTGCTGTTCCAGTTCACCTGGATGGAATCCATGCAGCCGCAGCTCCGGGAATACTTCTTCCACGCTGCCCTCGAAGACACCTCGGAATGCAACCTCATCGGGCTCATGCGGTGCGGCGGCTATACCATGACGGAAGCGCTGATCCACGGCATTTGCGAAAAGATCTGCCAGGGGCGCAACCACTACCATGCGCTGTTTGCGGTTTTTGACCTGCTCGACCTGAAAAAAGCCGAAAAGCTCCGCCTTTTGGACGAAGCCCGCACCTATATCGAAGCCACTGACCACCGGGAGAGCTGGTATGCCCCCCGGAACCATTTCCTGCACGCTGTCACGCTCTATGAGCACGGCAAGCGCTCTGATTTCGACTAAAAAACTCCCGAAACAACCTGTTTCGGGAGTTTTGTGCGTTTAATCGAGAAAATCCTTGACCTTCTTGGAACGGGACGGATGACGCAGCTTGCGCAGCGCCTTCGCCTCGATCTGACGGATACGCTCACGGGTGACATTGAACTGCGCGCCGACCTCCTCCAGCGTCCGGGAACGACCGTCCACCAGACCAAAACGCAGACGCAGGACATTCGCCTCACGGTCGGTCAGTGTGGAAAGCACCTCCTCAAGCTGCTCCTTGAGCAAGGTGTGGGAAGCCGCATCCGCCGGTGCCGGTGCATCGTCGTCCGGGATGAAGTCGCCGAGGTGGGAATCCTCCTCCTCACCGATCGGCGTTTCGAGCGAAACCGGATCCTGTGCGATGCGCATGATCTCACGCACACGCTCTACCGGCAGCTCCAGACGCTCAGCGATCTCCTCCGGCGTCGGATCATGGCCATTTTCGTGCAGAAGCTGGCTGGAAACCTTCTTGACCTTGGTGATGGTTTCCACCATATGTACCGGAATGCGGATGGTTCTTGCCTGGTCAGCGATGGCACGGGTGATCGCCTGACGGATCCACCATGTCGCATAGGTCGAGAACTTGAATCCCTTGTTGTAATCGAACTTTTCCACAGCCTTGATGAGTCCGAGATTGCCCTCCTGGATGAGGTCGAGGAACTGCATTCCACGTCCCACGTACTTCTTGGCGATGGAAACAACGAGTCGCAGGTTTGCTTCGGAAAGGCGCTGCTTGGCACGCTTTGCCTGCAAAGGCGTACCCTCCGCCATCAGGCGAGCCAGCTCAATTTCCTCGTTGCCGGACAGCAGCGGCACACGGCCGATCTCCTTCAGATAGATCTTGACCGGGTCGTCAACGGCAAGTCCCTCAGTGGAAAGCGCCGCATCGAAGTCGTCATCCGGGTTCTCGTTGATCTCGAAATGGTTCAGGTCGATGTTGTCGTCGATGGTGTTGTTGTCGATGATCTCGATGCCCTGCTGTTCGCAGCTATCATAAAAGCTGTTGATCTGATCGGCGTCGAAATCCATTTCCTCCAGTGCGACAGAGATCTGCTGCGTGGTCAGTTTACCGGCAGCCTTGCCTCGTTCGAGTAACGCTTCAATCGTAGACTTCTTGTCCATGTGATTTCCTCCTCATTCTCTTGGTGCTACAGTGGTTTACTTCTTCTGTTTGCTGGCTAACAGCCTGCGCAGGTCGTCATCGGACATCTCTGCGCTGGGAATGATACGGTTCTGCGCTTCCCGCAGCACGTTGGCACATTCCTCTAAGGTATCCCGGTTGACGGGGGTCTCCTGAAATCCGGCAATGATGCCGGAGATCCGGCTGACCTCCTCCGAGCTGAACGCTTCATGGAGCATGGAAAGTGTGAAATGCTCCTCCCGGCTGCAAATCTCGCAGATTGCTTCATAAATGCGCCGGTGGAATTCCGTCTTAAAGAGCGACGGCGACACGAGCTGGAGCACCATCTCGCAGTCCTCCGGATAGTGCAGCAGGTAGGACAAAATCTCCTTTTCCGCCTTGCTTTCCTTCGGATAGGTCTGCGCTTCGGGGTTGAGCTCGTCACGCTGGAGCGACTGCGCCTCGATCGCCCGGAACTGGATGCGGTCAGCGGAGCGCTTTGCCGCACGGACGGCGCCATCGACCTGAATTTGCAGGGTTTCCGCCTTGACTTCCGTTTCCCGTGCAATGCGTGAAATATAGACCTCACGCTGCAAGGGATTAGCGATCCCGGCAAGCACCCGGACGACACGCCGCAGGTACTCGGTCTTGCCGAGCTCTGTCTCAATGTCGAGCCCCTCCTTGCAGCGTGTGAGCTGAAAGAGGTTGGCGTCGTCAGCGTGTTCGATGAGCAGCCGGAAGCGGTCTGCGCCGAACTTTTTGATATACTCATCCGGGTCCTTGGCGCCCTCCATTTTGAGGATGCGAGCCGGCAGCCCGACATCGGCGAAATGATTGAGCGCACGCTGGGTGGCGGCTTGTCCGGCGCCGTCGCTGTCGTAAGAGATCACGACCTCCTTGGCGTACTGGGCAATGAGCCTTGCCTGCTCCGGTGTGATGGCAGTACCGAGGGTAGCGACCACGTTGTCAAACCCTGCCTGGTTGATGGAAATGACATCCATGTACCCCTCCGCTAAAATGAACGTCGTAGAGGACGCATTTTTGGCGAAGTTCAGGGAAAAGAGGTTGCGACCCTTGTTGAAAACGGGTGTATCGTTGGTGTTGAGATATTTCGGCTTGGAGTCGTCGAGGACTCTGCCGCCGAACGCAATGACCGAGCCCTTCAGATCGACGATCGGAAACATGACCCGGTTTCGGAAATAGTCGTAAACTGCGCCTTTTTCCGACCTTCTGCAAACGCCGGCAGCCACCATCTCGTCGTCGGTATAGCCCTTGGAGCGCAGGTGGTAATGCAAAGCGTGCCAGTCATCCGGCGCAAATCCCAGCCCATATTTCTTGATGGTAGCAGGGGAGAGCTTGCGGCTCGAAAAATAGGCAAGTCCACGCTTATCCTGCCCCTTGACGAGCTGGAGGTAGTAGAAATTGGCAGCCTCCCGGTTGATCTCCAGGCAGTGCCGCCGCAGGTCAGCCGTGCGCTGCTCATCGGGAGAGCGAGCCGGCATCTGGAGCCCGGAGCGCTGCGCTAAGATCTGAACGGCATCCATGTAGCCAACATTGTCCATTTTCCGGACAAAATTGATGGCATCGCCGCCCACGCCGCATCCGAAGCAGTAAAACGACTGGTTCTCCGGATAGATCGTGCAGGACGGGGTCTTTTCCGAATGGAACGGGCAGCAGCAGACATACGTGCGGCCACGTTTCTTCACATCGGCGTAGGAGCGAAAAAGCTCCACGATGTCATTGGCTTCCCGCAGGCGCTGGATAAATTCATCCGGCAGTCTTGCCATTGTCTCACCTCCACGATTTCGGGATAAAAAGCTCGGAATACAGCTCTACAGCGTAATTATCACTCATACCGGAAATATAGTCACACACGGCACGATCCGTGTCATATTTCCGGGCAATTTCCTGATACAAAGTCGGCAGCCGGGCAGGATCCGCCCGGAAATAGCGGTAAAGCTCCTCAATGAGGATCTTCGCCTTGGCTTCCTCCGCCTTGGCGAGGGGATTCTTGTACACACGCTGAAACATGAACGTGTGCAGCCGGTCATGCGCCGCCTGGATGTCGTCCGCCATGCCGATGGAATCCGTCCCATGCGCCACGACCGCCGAAACGAGCGTCGTAATGCGCTGCGTATGGGTAGCCCCCAGGACACGCACCGCCTCCTCCGGCAGGTCACCCTGGTGGAGAATGCCGGCACGCATCGCATCCTCGATATCGTGGTTGATATACGCAATGCGGTCTGCGACCCGGACGATGTTGCCTTCGAGGGTATCGGCAATTTTATTGGTATGGCAAATGATGCCGTTCCGGACAGCCTGTGTCAGGTTCAGCCCCTTGCCGTTCTTTTCGATGTAATCGACCACACGCACGCTTTGCTCATAGTGCTTGTAGCCGTGAGGGCAGATCTCATTCAAAATCGCCTCGCCTGCGTGACCAAACGGCGAATGCCCCAGGTCATGCCCCAGCGCAATGGCTTCCGTGAGATCCTCGTTGAGAAAGAGCGCCCGTGCGATCGTCCGTGCCACCTGCGACACTTCGAGCGTATGCGTCAGGCGTGTACGGTAGTGGTCGCCGACGGGGGAGAGAAAGACCTGCGTCTTTCGTTTGAGCCGACGGAAGGCATTGCAGTGCAAAATCCGGTCACGGTCACGCTGAAACGCCGTCCGATAGGGGCAGGGCTCCTCCCGTTTGAGCCGGATGGTGGCGCCGGTCTCCGTACTTTTGCAGGCACGGTCGCACAGGATCTGCGCCTCATGTGCCTCGATCTGTTCCCGAATCGTCATGCAGCCACCTCCGAATTCAGCCTCTATCTATATATACGCAGGAAAGGTACAAAAATCCTGCAAATTTCTCAAAAAAATTTCAGATTCCGGAAACACCAGCAAAATCGGCAAAAACGGGTGTCCCTTCCTCCATGACGATGCGTCCGGCGGAAAGCTCTGTGAGCTCCGCTTTGAGGTCGCCGATGACCTCCTCACGCACCTGGAGTTCGAGCATGACGTCCGTTCCGAAATCGCTGGAGATTTCGAGCACGCCGTACTTCGGGAGGACGTTCGTGACCTTGCCGTAGAGGGGGTAGTCCATCTGGAGGGTGAGGGGAATGCTGCCGCACATATGCTGGATCTGCGCCGCATCGCACGTCAGGGACGCCGAATGCGAATACGCACGGACCAGTCCGCCGCCGCCCAGCAGGATGCCCCCGAAATACCGCACGACCACGCAGCAAAGGTCTGTGAGACTGCGCTTTTGCAGGACTTCGAGCACCGGCACGCCGGCAGTCCCCTGCGGCTCGCCGTCGTCGGAGTAACGGGTGATGTTGGAATCTCGCAGGATATAGGCGTAAACATGATGCTTTGCCTTGCGGTGCTCCGCCTTGACGGACTGGATGAACGTCACGGCCTCGTCATTGGTCGTGACGGGGGACAGGTAGCCGATGAATTCCGAGCGCTTTTCGGTAAAGGACGTCTGCGCCGGGGCAGCGATCGTGAAGTATTCCATGAGTCACCTCCGTAGAAAAGATGAAAAGCGGACGAAAGATCCGTCCGCTTTACGTTTTGCATTACTTATCGAGATTGAAACGCTTCTTGAAGCGGTCAACACGTCCGCCGGTATCAACAAGCTTCTGCTTACCGGTGTAGAACGGATGGCACTTGGAGCAAATTTCCACCTTGATGTTCTCCTTGGTAGACTGTGTCTCGATCACGTTGCCGCAGTGGCAGGTGATGGTCGTCTTGTACAGTACGGGATGGATGTCCTTTTTCACGGTGATTCACCTCATTTTCTGTAGAATTCTCTGCTCGCAGACATTTTTCGGACGCATTTTCGAGGAAAATCCGTCATAGCAGTCTACGTCAGGCTGTTTTACAGTAGCCCATCAGTTCCTTTAGACAGTAGTACCATATAACTCAATTATTATAGCACAACTTTTCCGGTTTGTCAAGCCCCAAAGCAAAGAAAATTTGTTTTGTGGAAAAAGCTGATAAACGGCGTTCGCTTTTCTACAGCCTTGGAATTTTCATGTGGAAAATAGAGCCGATTTAGGGTAATATGCTGAAAAGTGGAGAATGCCCTGTCGAAATCTTGACAATGCCCTTAGAATGTGCTATCATTAGTATTGAGTAATCATCGATTTATGAGGATTGTATGAGAAGAATTCGGAGGTGTTTTGATTTGTCAAATTCCCGCAGATCAAAAAGCCAGCTTTCGCAGAAAGGTGCGCTTTTGCTGCTGATCCTGATGTTTGGGGTGATCGTTGTCACGACCTTGATGATCGTGCTGATCTTTGGGGCGCCGAAGTCCAGTTATCCTAAACGTGAGGCGCTTGAAACAGAAGTTACAGAAACCGTTGCGACCACGGAGCCGACCACTGAGGCTCCCACAGAACCGCCTCCAATCGTATCGTATCCCGAAAATGCTGAGAGCTTCCAGCTTCTTGACACCCAGCTCGATTCCGCACACTGCTTCCTGATGGACTGCGAGTCCAACGAAGTTCTCGCCCTCAAGGGCAGCGCAGACGAGCACATTTATCCTGCATCCATGACCAAGCTCATGACGCTTGCCATTGCGTGCGAGCACATTGAGGATATGGATGCGACCTTCACCTTCACTGAGGATATGCTGGCGCCGCTGTATGAGCAGTCGGCTTCGATGGCTGGGTTCCAGGCTGGCGAGACCGTCACCATGCGTGACCTGCTCTACGGCGCAGCGCTCCCGTCCGGTGCAGACGGCACAGTCGGACTTGCGATCGCAACTGCCGGTACGGAGGAAGCTTTCGTGCAGTGGATGAACGACAAGGTCGCAGAGCTCGGACTCGTCAATACGCACTTTGTCAACACAAGCGGTCTGCATGATGAAAATCACTACAGCACCGTGACTGATATTGCGCTCATCATGGAGTACTGCCTGACCATCGATGCCTGCCGTGAGGTCATTTCCGCCCCGAACTACACCACGACCCAGACAGAGCAGCATCCGCAGGGCATTTTCCTGACGAGTACGATGTTCAACAAGATGTACGGCAACGAGGTACAGGGAATCACCATCAAGGGCGGCAAGACGGGCTATACCGACGAAGCCGGTCAGTGCCTTGCAAGCTATGCCGAGACACCGAACGGTCACCGTTACATCGCTGTGACATCCTTTGGCGGTACCAAGTGGCACCCGGTATTCGACAGCTTCAAGCTGTACGGAATCGTCACCGGCACCTATCCGATGGATGCGACCGAGGACACGACCGTTGCCCCGAATGCGTGATATTAGGCAAACAGAACCCATTGAATGCCGTTTTATAGAGAAATAACCGGTATTTAGAGAGAAAACGGAGAAACAAAATGGCAAACAACAATCAGAAACATCTTAACTGGCTTTTGATGATCGTCAGATGGTGGGGGCTCGTAGCAGCGCTCCTCATTGTCGGCGCATTGGTCTGGTCGTGCATCAAGGGAATCCAGCAGAAGAAGGCGGATCCCATGGATGGCGTCATCGTGGAGGGTACCTTTGCGGATAACCTGGAACCCACCGAGGCGCCTGCCACCGAGCCTGCACAGCCTGTGACGGATCCGGCTTCGCCGGAACCGCAGATCGCAGAGTTCCACAAGCCGGCACCGATCTTTGTCCCGAATAACTGCGTGACCATCGAGCAGGATCAGACTGCCCTGCACAGCGGCAAGCTTCTGCGGCTCGACAGCAGCTACAGCTATTCCGGAGATGACGGTGCGCTGACGACTTTTGCAGACCGCAATGGCACGTATAAGGTACGCTTCGGCGAGCTGGAGATTCAGGCGGAAGTCGTTGAGGCGCTCAACCGCCTCGGCACAGCGTATGAGACTGTCACAGGCAGCTGTGACCTGATCGTGTATAGCACGACTTCGGCTTGCGCCGCAGAGGGGAGTCTCTATCCGGATGAGCTGCCGGACAGGGAACCGGGCTATGCGCTGGATCTGGGCATTTTCAATGAGGACGAGACCATTTCCCGGATCACGACCCAGAATGACTGGCTCATGAACAATGCGCACAATTACGGCTTCGTGTTCGACTACAATGCCGAGGACGAGGAGAGCACCGGGATTCCGGCGCTGCCGTATCACATCCGCTACATCGGCAAGGTTCACGCCTGCATTATGCACGAGCAGGGACTGACCTTTGCGGGGTATCTGGAGGATGTCAAGAACCACACCCCCGATGCGCCGTATACTTACCACGACGGTAATCAGCTCTGGTCTGTTTACTATGTGCCGGCGCAGGACGGCATCACCTACGTGCCTGTTCCGAAAAACGGCAATTACGAGATCTCCGGCAACAACACCGACGGCTACATCGTGCTGGCGGAGGGCGAGATCGGTTGAGATTGGCTTTTATGTAAAAAAAATCGCTGCTTCCGAAAGGAAGCAGCGATCAGTCTGTCAAAAAACATTCCTGAAAGCGTGAATCAAACGCAAAAGTTTTTGGTCCAGCTTTTTTCAAAAAGCTGGTCAGGTCCAGGGCTGAAAGCCCTGGTCGCCGTCCGGTCGAGTTTTCATCCAAGCCCGACACTACTCGTCTTCGAGCAACATCCTGCCTCATCCTCGGTCGCAGACGGC
>CACXGK010000137.1 GCA_902767115.1 uncultured Ruminococcus sp. | reverse complement strand
TAATACATCACCGTTTTCAGCGGCTCCGGGAAGAAGGCGAGCGGTATGGTCGCACCGGAAAGGAGCAGGACAATGACCTGCTTCATGATGTTGATGCCCCAGATGGATTCCGTGTACAGACAGACCGTTCCGACCAGAAAGTCGATGCTGTAATTGATGGACACCGCCAGTACGACCGAAATCACGAAATACACGAGATTGAGCCCCAGCGGAATGGCGCCGTGTGTCACGACCGCCACCGTGATAAAGGTCGGCAGAAATGTCAGAAAGAACTGCGTCACAAATGACCCGGAATACGACCAGAATAGATATTTCCGGTAATCGATGGGTTTGAGAAGATCCAGAACGATCTTGCCAGACTGGATATTCCGCCCGATCTCCCAGACGGTGTACATCTCCATGAAGTTGTACAGCGCCGTTGCGAGCACCAAATAAATGAGCGTATCCGTGAAGGTCATACCGTTTACGATATCCGTTCCGGCGGCGTCGTAGATGGCTTTCCAGAGGAAGTACACAACAATGAGATACAGCAGATTCCCGACGACCATCACCACAAAGGACAGCCGGAACTGCAAGGCTTCAATGATGCCGGCACGGGTGAGGGTGAGGTATTTTTTCAGGTTCATTGCACACCCTCCTCGTAGATCTTCTTGATGACCTCCTCGGTGGAGATTTCTTCGAGCTGCATATCCCGGATATTGTGGGAGCTTTGCAGGATGCCGAGCACATCCATGACGCTTGCCTTGTCCTCGTTGACAAGGATGGAGATCCACTCGTCATCGGCGGAAACGGAACATTCCGGGAGCTGCGATGCGATTGCCTTTGCCTGCAATTTGAGGTCGCCGTCCACACGGATCCTGATCGTCCGATACGAGCCGAAAAATCCTTTCAGATGCTCCATATCGTTGTCATAGAGCATCTTGCCCTTGTCAATGATGACGATGCGCTGACAGAGGGCATCGACGTCACCCATGTCGTGGGTGGTGAGGATGACGGTGGTATGCTTTTCACGGTTGATCGCCTGGATGAGTGTGCGTATCTTCGCCTTCATGGAAACGTCCAGACCAATGGTCGGCTCGTCCAGAAAGACGATCTTCGGGTTGTGCAGGAATGCCGCTAAAATATCGCTGAGCGTGCGCTGTCCGAGAGACATCTGGCGCACGGGTTTATGGAGCAGCGGCTCGATATCCACGAGAGACTGATAGAATCTGAGCATTTCGGCATAGTCCGCATCGGGGATCTGGTAAATGTCCTTGAGAATTTTGAACGACTCGATCAGCGGCAGCGCCCACCAGAGCTGGGAACGCTGTCCGAACACAACGCCGATCTCCTGCGCATTTTTGGTGCGGTTCTGGTAGGGGACATTGCCGCTGACGAGGATCTCACCGGAGGTCGGTTCGAGCACGCCGGTCATCATTTTGATGGTGGTGGATTTGCCGGCGCCGTTGGGCCCTAAGTACCCGACGATCTCGCCCTGTCCGATTGACATGGAGATATTGTCCACGGCACGGACAGTCTTGTAGTCCCTGGAAAAGAGGTCTTTCAGGCTGCCTTTCAGACCTTCACGGCGGTTGAGAACTTTGAATTCTTTGGTGATGTTTTTGATTTCGATGATGGATGACATAGTGACCTCACTTTCGGGTGGAGAATCAGGTTTGCATTTTCAGCCCGTTCTCAAACAGATTCAGCTCTGCATTGGAGATATGCCGTGCGGTGAGCTGTTCGGCAATATCGCCGTTGTGCTCCCGGATGGCATCGAGGATCGCACGATGCTCGGCAACTGTCTTTTCCGCACGCCCTTCGGTCTGCACGGAGATATCACGGGCTTTTTTGATATAGTTGTGGAAATTGGAAAGGGTAAACCGCAGAGGACGGCTCCGGGAGGCATCGTAAATGATCTTGTGAAAATCGCCGTCAAGCTTCCAGATCTGCTCGGTGTCGTTTTTCATGAGATAAAACTCCTGCAAATCAACGATCTGTTCCAGTGCCCGCAGCTCATCCTCGGTGATGTTTTCGGCGCAGAGCCGGGAAGCCAGCCCTTCGATCCGGATGCGGATCTCATAAATATCGTGGATGTCCTGCTCCGTCACGCCAATGACGACAGCACCCTTGTTCGGGACATTGCGGACGAGTCCTTCGAGCTCAAGCTGCATGAGGGCTTCCCGGACGGGTGTGCGGCTCACGCCCAGTTCCTTGGAAAGGCGCAGCTCATTGAGGCTGTCACCGTCCTTGTATTCGCCGTCCAGGATGGCGTTTTCGATCGCATTGAATACCCGGATCCGCAGCGAACGGTCATCTGTTTCCAGCAGCATTTCAAGCCCTCCCTGCAAGATCCGGCAGGAATCGTGCGACAAGGGAACACAGCTCATCATCACTGATGACGGTTACACGTCCGCCCTCGTACTCCGCATCCACCCAGGCTTTGATCTGTGCAATGGCAGGATGCTTTTTGTCCAGACGCCTATCGCCTGTGAGCTTGTAGAAATTGTTGATCCAGCACGCAATGCCGGCAAGTCCGGAGGAGGCGCTGACGGAAACGAGCGGCGGCCGGTTCAGGAGCTTGGCGGTGTCGAAAATGTTGTAGATCTCCTCGTCCTTCATCAACCCGTCCGCATGGATGCCGGCACGGGTGACATTGAAGCTCCTGCCAACGAACGGCGTCATAGGCGGCAGGTCGTAGTGCGTTTCGTTCACGATGTAATCGGCGATCTCGGTGATGACGGTGGTGTCCATGCCGTTGAGGGTACCCTTGAGGGATGCGTACTCAAAGACCATTGCTTCGAGGGGAACATTGCCGGTGCGTTCACCGATGCCGAGCAGGGAGCAGTTGACAGCGCCGGCGCCGTACAGCCATGCAGTTGCGGCATTGGTCACGCCCTTGTAAAAGTCGTTGTGACCATGCCATTCGAGCATATCACTCGAAAAGCCTGCATAATGCTGCAAGCCGTAAATGATGCCGGAAACACTTCTCGGCAGAGCAGCGCCGGGGTAGGGGATGCCATAGCCCATCGTGTCGCAGGCACGGATCTTGATGGGAACACCGCTTTCCTCTGAGAGCTTGCGCAGCTCGATCGCAAACGGCACCACAAACCCGTAGAAATCCGCACGGGTGATGTCCTCGAAATGGCACCGGGGACGCAGCCCGGCGTCAATGCACTCCTTGACGATGCCAAGGTATTTCTCCAAAGCCTGCCGGCGGTTCAGCCCCATCTTGTTGAAAATGTGGTGGTCGGAGCAGGAAACAAGGATGCCGGTCTCCTTGACGCCGATGTGCCGCACCAGGTCGAAATCCTGCTTGCTGGCACGGATCCATGTCGTGATCTCCGGAAACTCGTAACCCAGTGCCATGCACTGTTCGAGGGCATCCCGGTCGCTCTTGGAGTAGACGAAAAATTCCGTCTGGCGGATCATGCCCTTCTCACCGCCCAAGCGGTGCAGCTTCTTGTACAGCTCCACGATCTGCGCCGTGGTATAGGGCGCACGGGACTGCTGTCCGTCACGGAAGGACGTATCCGTGATGTAGATATCCTCCGGCATATGCATCGGTACATGGCGGTAATTATACGCCACCTTGGGGACCTCCGTGTAGGGGAACATCTCCCGGAACATCTCCGGACGATCCACCTCCTGCAATTCATATTCATACGTATCGAAATCGAGCAGATTGGTGCGTTTGCTCAGACCGATATTCGGCATTTCGTGATTCATGAAACTCCCTCCTTGGTATGCATGGATGTGTAATTGTGTGATTGTATACAATTATACACGAAAACGACTGCAAAGTCAATCGGCAGTTTTACATAAATTTGGAATGGCTTGTGGCGAATAGCACTGCATTTTGTCCAAATAGAGTGGAGTTTTGGCGGGTTTCTGCATGGATCCTACTTGCAATTCGCACGAAAAATCTGTATAATAGGTATTAGAAGTCATCCGGATGCTGTCATGAAAGGAGTGTCTATGAAATTCCGAAGGATCTGCAATCTCATGTATCCCATCATCACCGTGCTCCCTGCCTATAGTACGGCGCTGCTGCTTTTGCTGTTTGACCGCTTTTCATGGCTGGGACTGGAGGTCACAGCCATGACAGGACTCATCATCGGCGTGATCGCCGAGCTCCTTGTGATCTGCACCAAGTTCGATTTTCTGCCATATCTGAAACGTATCCTCCTGAGTGTGGTGCTGGCGGCGGTATTCTGGGGCGCTGCGGTGATTCTACGGCAAGCGTTGCCGCTGCCATGGGGGTGGTGGCTGTCCCGTGCGGGGCAGATCCTGGAAAATGTGCTCCTCTTTGTGCCCGCAGTCGGGACATCTGTGTATTGGTGCGTGACCGGCAAAAGTGCCGTTGACCGCATTCTGCTGCTACTGACCAATCCCGTCCTGCACGCAGCGGTCTGGTGGCATATTGTGGATACGCTGCTCTCGTGCCTGCCGACCTGAAAGCGGCTGGGGATATTCAGCAAGAAAGGGGTGTGCTGTTTCCTATGTCGAAAACGATGCGATATCTGCTGTTTACGTTCATCAGTGCGTACATTCTGCAATTGATCGCTTGTCATGATATTGCGCTGGAAAATGCCGGCGGCAGGATGGAGGCTGACAATCTGATCGCACTTTGTATGTTCATGCCAACGATCGGGGCACTGGTCGCAGGCGCCGATCTGCGGCAATTCGGCTGGAAACCGGATGTTTCCCGCCATATCAAGCTGATTTTGCTTGCATGGCTGCTCCCTACCGTGACGCAGCTTCTGGGGGCTGCGCTGTATTATGGCGTCTTTCCGGAGGATTTTGACCTCACGGGGATCTACCTGCGTGAATATGATCCGGAGGCGTTTATGGAGCTCGAAAGCAGCGGAAAGCCTTATGTATCCTATGTGATCCATGAAATCTTTGTGTCATTTGCTTCGCCCCATATTCTCATTGCGATGCTTCTGGGACTGGGCGAGGAGATCGGGTGGAGGGGATTTCTGTTTCCAAGGCTGAAAACCCGATTCGGTCGAATCAAAGGCTTGCTCCTTGGCGGCGCTATTCATGGTGCGTGGCATTTTCCGGTAATGCTCCTGATCGGCTATGAGTACGGGAAAGAATACATCGGAGCGCCGCTGCTGGGACTGTTTGCGTTCTGTCTCTATACCATTGGCATGGGCATCGTTGCCGATTTTCTGTATGAGAAATCGGACTGCATCTGGCTTCCGGCGCTGTTTCATGGTGCGATCAATTCTTCGTTCAGTCCGCATATCATGGACACCTGCGTCCATGATGAACGCTCCATCTTCGGACCGGTAGACATCGGGCTCATCAGCATGATACCGCAGCTCCTGTTTGCGCTCAATATCCTTTACTACGAGAATAAACGGGAACGCATGGAGCTTTTGCAGTCCTGAGCGCCTGCGCACTATGCAAGGATGAGTTCACCTTCGCAGATCAGATGTCTGCGGAGGTGATTTGTTTTTTTTGAGGGGTAAGCCGCCGATAACGGAAAAAGTGGTTGACTCCGTCCGAAAACTGTGCTATAATAAATTTGTTGGTTTGTTATCGCTAACTGATAGATAGGAGGATATCATGAACTGGGCAAGAACGATTTTGGACGGCATCGTGCTCTGCGTGATTTTTAATGCAGTGGTGGGATTGTTTTTCTTTGTGTTTCCGCAGGCGTACAGCGGAATGTTCCCGAAGGGCATCAAGAAAGCGGCGGCGCCTTACGTCAAGCGGAAGGATGTGGTCGTATTGTACTGCATTCTGATGGTTAAGAAACAGTCAGGACAGGTGCAGAAAACTGCGTCTGTCCTGCGTTTTTTGTTGACTTTCAGGAGATTATCTGGTATAATAGGGAAATAGATGCCGCATTCCGATCATGCAAATGAAGATACAGAGCATCACAGCATCCAGTGGATTCGGGCACAATTATCCCGACTATGCCGAGGATGCATTGCCGACAGCGGAGATGTTTCTGGAGGACGGGCTTGCCATGACGGAGTTCCTGTGTGAGCACCTTGGCAAGGAAAAAATCACGCTGCTGGGGCATTCGTGGGGTTCGACATATGCTTCCAACCTGGCGCTTGCATATCCTGAAAAATACGATGCTTGTATCGCTAAACGCATATCCCCGGAAAACAGCATACAAAAAGAACAGAGGTCGGAACGTAAGCGTTCTGACCTCTGTTTTAGGTTTCCCCGATCTGTCGAATGATCGCTTCGCTTGACAGCCTGCGGATTCCATGCTACAATAAAAACGAACGTGTCCCGGATAAGATGTTTCAGAAACTGATAAGAATTTGATAAGAAATTTATAGGAGTCTGATAAAGAAGTTTCTGTCAGAATGTGCTATACTATACTTACAGCAAAACCACTGGTATCATGAAAGGGGCTATACATATGAATCCATCAGTACTCCATACGGAAAAGCTTTGCAAGACGTTCTCCAGCGGCGGCGTCCAGCAGCACGTCATCAAGAATCTCGACCTGGAGATCCGCAAGGGCGATTTTACAGTTATCATGGGCTCGTCCGGTTCCGGAAAATCCACCCTTCTCTACGCCCTCTCCGGCATGGATAAGCCCACCCTCGGCAAGGTATTCTTTGGCGAGGAGGATATTTCCGGTTACACCAATGACCAGCTTGCGGTTTTCCGCCGGAAGCACTGCGGATTTGTGTTCCAGAGCATTTACCTGCTTGAAAACATGAGCGTCTTTGACAACGTCATGACCGCAGCGCTTTCGTCGCAGAAGAATTCCCCGGAGCTTGTCAGAAAGGCTGAGACCTTATTAAAAAAGGTCGGCATCGACGAAAAGGCTTGGAAGAAATATCCCAACCAGCTCTCCGGCGGTGAGTGCCAGCGTGTCGGCATCGTCCGTGCCGTTGTGAGCGACCCGGAGATCCTGTTTGCGGATGAACCGACCGGCAGCCTGAATTCCGCATCGAGCCATGATGTGCTCGATATCTTCACGGAGCTGCACAGCAAGGGGCAGAGCATTGTCATGGTCACACATGACGTCAGAACGGCGCTGCGTGGCAATCGTGTGATCTTCCTTTCGGACGGCGCCGTGATCGGAGAGTACGAGATGCCTCTCTACGGCACCGACGATAAAAAGCTCCGCCGTGAGGGATTGCAGAGCTTCCTCGATCAGATGGGATGGTGATCGAGATGGAAAAGATCACCCGTTTATCCTTTGCGAATATCCGGAAACACAAGCTTGAAACAGCAGCGCTTTTGCTGCTTGTCATGCTGTGTATGCTGCTGCTGGGCTCCTCCCTCGGCTCGACGCTCGGCATCGGCACCATTTTTCCGCAGACTGCCGAACACACGCAGTCCTATGAGAATTTCATGCTCATCCAGGAGAAGGTCTATGACAAGGAATACCTGCACATCATGGAAGAAGATGAGCGCATCGAAAAGGCGGAGGCTGTGGACTACCTCAACTCAATGAGCTCCAACTTCCTCGACCGGGATGGAAAGGAGCAGGCACTCTATGCGGGCTTCATCACACGGGACAATAACGATAAGCTCCAGAAAACAGAGATCGACACCTGCCTGTCCGATGACGAGATCGCAGCATTGGAGCATCCGATCTATATGCCCTACACCGTCCATGACACGATGGGCTACTGTGAGGGCGATGCCTTTGACATCATCATCGGCACGAAGCGGTTCCCGTTCACCATTGCAGGCTTCTATGACACGATGCTGCACGATCAGGTCAGCAGCGGCTTGAAGATGATCGTCACCGACGAGGACTACTATGTGCTGTCTGCCGTCATTCCGGGCAGCGTCATCCTCGCCTATAATGACCACCAGGGACTGGGCGGCGAAACGCTGTTCTATGATATGCTCGAAAAAATGGAGGACTACTCCAATCTCGACATCAAGAGCGGCGTCAGCGGCATACCATACGAAGCGATCAAGCTCAGCATCGAGACCCCTGTCAAGGCAGTGCTTGCGCTTCTGATCTCTATGTCTATCATCATTATTCTGGCGGTCGCCGTCATGATACGCTTCCGCATTGCAGGCGATATCAAGGAGCAGATCGTGAACATCGGCGTGCTCGAAGCCCTCGGCTACACCTCCGGTGAGATCACGCTCTCCTATGTGATCGAGTATCTGCTCATTGCAGCGGCAGGCGTGCTCCTTGGCGGCATTGGGAGCATCTTCCTGACGCCGGTCATTTTCCACGCAGGCGAGATCATCTCCGAGCACCGGGGAACGGCCGGCATTGCGGTGCTTCCGGTGATCCTCGCAGGACTTGCGATTCTGGGCTTTGTTTCGCTCATTGCCTTCATCCGTGCCCGTAAGGTCAAGGATTACCCGCCTGTCCGTGCCTTTCGCAAGGGCCAGGGCGACCACCGCTTCGGCAAGGAGCATTTCCCACTGCGAAATACCAAGAGCAATGTCCACCTCCGACTTGCCATGAAGGGCTTTATGGAGAACTGGCGGCAGAATCTGGGACTGACCGTGTGCATCATGATCTCCTCGATCGCAGCCGTGTTCAGCGTCATCATGTTCAGCTTCTTCTCCGGCGACATGAACGCCATTGCCGCAACTGCCGGCATGGAGCTGAGCGACCTGCGTGTTGACCTGATGCCCTCCGCCGATGCCTACGCCTTTGCGGAGGAGGTCGTACAGCTCCCAGAGGTGCGCAAGGCGACCCCGACTGCCGGAACGGATCTGTTCGTCACCGTGGCAGATTATAATGAAGTGATGTTCCCGGTTGCATTCTCCAGCTTTGATGTGACGGAAAATATCTTCCCGATGCAGGGACGCTTCCCGGAGCACGACAACGAGATCATGGTGACCAATATGTTCGCACGCCACTACCATGTGAAGGTCGGCGACACCCTGATCCTCGAATACCTCAAGGTCCAGAAACCCTACATCATTACCGGCTTTGTGACCTCAAGCACGAACGGCGGTGTCAATCTTTACATCACCGAGGACGGCATGAAGCGCCTCATCCCGACCTACCAGCCGAAGACGGTGGAGATCTATCTGGAGGACGGCATTGATGCGAATGACTTCCGCTATGTTCTTACCGAGCATTACGGCAGGAGCCTTTCGGACACGGCAAAGGAATCCGCAGAGGGCGGCAGCTATGAAGACCGCATCCGTGCCGAAGCCGAGCAGCAGATCGCAGAGATGATGGCGAATTACGGCGTGAGTCATGTGGAATATTCCATCCAGTCCGGCGATATCGTGATCTCCGGCAACAGCGATGCCTTCCAGATTGTATCCATCATGAACATCCGTGACATCATGCGTACACAGCTTGGCGGACTTTCCATGGCGATCAACGTCATCGCAACGCTCTTTGTCATCGTTGCAGCGGTCGTTGACATGGTCATCCTGTTTATCCTGATGGAATCCACCATCCGCCGCCAGCGCAAGGAGCTTGGCATCATGAAGGGCATGGGCTACACCTCCAGAGAGCTGATGGTACAGCTTGCCATGCGCATCATGCCGGCAGCGCTGATCGCAGTTGTCTGCGGTACCGTGATCGGTGTGCTGTCTGTCAATCTGCTGATTGCGTATTTTGGAAAGATCATTGTGAGCCTGCCGATCGTCATTGTTCTGGATATCAGCATTCTGGCGTTCTGCTTCCTGTGCGCTTATGGCGGCGCCCGGAAGATCAAGCAGATCTCCGTTTATGAGCTTATGACGGAGTAAGGGGAGAGTATTATGAAAAAATCACGAATCACTGCCATCTTTGCTGCTATGCTGCTTGCGGCTTCCGCCGCAGCAGCACTCCCGGCAGGTGCGGCAGAAACGAATCCCAATAAATCCTATGCGACCCACGAGACCCTGTCCTGCATCGGCTCGGTCAGCAAGATGTTTGTGACGACGGCTGTCATGCAGCTTGTCGATGCAGGCAAAGTCGATCTCGATGCGCCGGTCACGGACTACCTGCCGGAATTCCGCATGGCGGATGTACGTTATAAGCAGATCACGGTGCGGATGCTGATGAACCACACCTCCGGCATCCTCGGCACGACCGCAGGCGACTTCATGCTTTATGGCGACCGTGATCCAGGCGCTCATGACACGCTCCTGGACGAGCTTTCGGAGCAGCGTTTGAAGGCAGACCCCGGCGATTTCGCCGCTTACTGCAATGACGGCTTTACGGTGCTCGAACTCATCACCGAGCGTGTTTCGGGGGAGAGCTTTACGGACTACGTGGAGAACCACATCGCAAAGCCCCTCGGCATGGAGCAGACCGGAACGGCGTGGAATGCCTTTGAGACCCCGGAGCAGGTGCCGACGTACTGGAACGGCAATGTCCGGATCACAGAGGACTACTGCATGAGCTTAGGCTCCGGCGGTATCCTTTCGACGGCACCGGAGCTGTGCAGATTCGGCAGCACGTTCTTCAAGGGTGACACCACGCTCCTGTCCGAGAGCTCCAAGAAAGCCATGTCCACACAGCAGATCGATGCGCCCTATGAAGACCGCTATGGTCTGGGGTGGGATATCGTTGGTGATACAGACTATGACAACGCCGGTGTACAGATCGTTGCCAAGGGCGGCGATGTGATGTACCAGCACGCTTCGCTCATCGTTGCACCGGATGAGGAAATCAGTGTTGCCGTGCTGTCCTCCGGCGGCGGCAGTATGTATAACGAGCTCATGTCGATGGCGCTCATGGATATCGCCCTCGAAGAAAAGGGCATTACTGTAGAGCATCCGGGTGTGGAGGAGATGGAGACACTCGATACAGTACCGGAGGAATATCTGGATTATGCTGATATTTATATCACTGGCGATGCCGTATACGATGTCTCCTTCCCGGATGGAAAATACATGGAGATCACCTGTCTTACCGGTGTCAAGCCGGAGACCACACAGTTCCTCTACACGACCGAGGACAACTTTGTGAAGATGGACGGCAGAATTGAAAACGGAAATGCCGTGCAGTCGAAGAATCAGGAGCTTTTGCATTTCGGGCAGCGTGGCGGCAGGGATTATATCCTGTCTGACAGCTTTATGGACCTCGGACGCACAGGGCGCTATCATTCGCAGAGCTATACGATGCAGCGTGCCGGTCAGCCCAAGGTCAGCGAGGAAGCACAGGCAGCGTGGGATGCACGAAACGGGAAGAAGTATTACCTGTACAATGCAAAGTATTCCAATACCTATTACGCCGAATCCCCCAGCATCCGGGTGCAGACCTACGAAAACGCAAGAGGCTTTGTGAACGGTGAGACCATTGTGGATGCCGACCATGCTGTTTCCATGTTCTCCTGTCCGGGCGGCAGAGACCTGCGGGATGTGACAATGTACCGCAAGGACGGGGTCGAGTTCCTCGATATGACCAACAACGCCATGGAATGCATCTCGGAGGATGCCATCGGGGAGCTGCCCACCAGCCTGACAGAGGTCGCACTCCACACGAAGCAGGCAGCATGGTACCGCATCGGCGACGATGCCAGCCGGACGCTGCTCCTCGATATTCCGGAAAATGCCGCTGTGTATGTTTACGATGCCTACGACCGTGTGACCTATTCGAGCTACATGACGGATTACGGCAATTCCGTTTCGCTGCCCGCAGGCGGCAAGATCGTGTTCCTCGGTGAGGACGGCGGCAGCGTGAAGATCTCACAATAAAGGAGAACCAACATGAAGTATCAATGCCTGATGATCGACGACGATGTGACGATCGCAGAAACCACTGCGGAGTATTTCAATATCTTTGATATCCGCACCGCCTTTGTGACGAGCTACGAGGATGCCGTGCAGTTTTTGCACGAGCACGAGGTCTCGGTGCTGCTGCTCGATATCAATCTCGGTGCGCACTCCGGCTTTGAGCTGTGCAAGCAGATCCGGGCGGAATTCGATATGCCGATCCTGTTCATCAGTGCGAGAACGAGCGATGACGACATCCTCACCGCACTGAACATCGGCGGCGACGATTACATCAAGAAGCCCTACACCCTGAACATCCTCCTCGCCAAGGTCAAGGCGATCCTCAAGCGATACGAACACACAAGCGTCAGACAGCCCGAACTGTCTGGCGCTGCCGGTGTTTCTGAAGGGCAGACAGGGAAACGCCGTGAAATGCCCATCGCACCGGGAATCACCCTCGATACCGCCTCCCGAAAGCTCGTGAAAAACGGCACACCGGTGGGACTTAAGGCGATGGAATACAAGATGCTCCTGTACTTGCTGGAGCACCGAGGCAGAGTCGTCACCAAGGAGGAATTCCTGAAAAACGTCTGGGAGGACGACTTCATCGGCGAGGGCACACTCCCCGTCCACATCCGCCACCTGCGTGAAAAAATAGAAGCCGACTGCAATGCCCCGACCATCATCAAGACCGTGTGGGGTGTCGGTTACATCATGGAGGCAGAAGATGAAGACGTACAGTAAGGTGCTCTTTGCCATGATCCTGCTGATGATGGCAGGGATCCTCGCCTTTGCAGGCATCACCGTTTCCTACCACAGCGCAAAGACAGACACGCTCCTCCTCAATGACCTGCAACAGAGCGTCCTGGAAAACTGGGATGAGATCGGGGACTTTGACAGCGGGCAGTTTCAGACGGAAATGCGCATCTGGAACAGCGAATCCTTTCTGGTCTACGAGACAGAGGGCAATGCGCTGGACAGCATCGATTCTCCCGAAAAGGCTCTGGAGGAAGGCTGCCTGTGTATGAGCGTGCATGACGGGAGCCGTTTTCTGGGGACGATCGCCATTCCTTCCCCTGCCAGGGAAAGCTTTGACGCCGCACGGCAAAAGCTCATTGCGGCGGCATTGATCCTGATGCTTGTGATCTTGCTTGCCGGCGGAATGTATGGGTTCTATGTCCACCGTGCGATCATCAGTCCGTTCCGGCGCATGGAAGCCTTTGCAGTGGATGTTGCTGCCGGCAATCTCGATACGCCGCTGACACTGGAGCAGAACAATCTGTTTGGTGCTTTCACAGAGAGCTTTGATATCATGCGTGAGGAGCTCAAAGCGGCGCAAAAACGGGAAATGCAGCTCAAGATCAAGGAGAAGGAGCTGATCGCCTCCCTGAGCCATGACCTCAAGACCCCCATCACCGGCATCAAGCTGATCTGCGAGCTGCTGACCGTCAAGGTGGAGGATGCCTACACCCTCACAAAGATCGAAAGCATCCACCAGAAAGCCGAGCAGATCAGCGTCATGGTCAGCGACCTGCTGGCATCGGCGCTTGACGAACTTGGGGAGATGCAGGTGACGTGCCGGGATGAAAGGGCTTCGCTCCTGCACAAGCTCGTGGAGGAGCACGATACGAAAAGCCTTGTCAACGAAGCCGCTGTCCCGGAATGCATGATTGCTGTGGACAGACTGCGTTTGTCGCAGATCATCGGCAATATCCTGAGCAATTCCTACAAATACGCCGGAACTGCCATCGACATCGGCTACCGGCTGCGTGACGGCTATCTGGAAATGACGATGCAGGACTACGGCAGCGGCATCCCGGAGGACGAGGTCGGATTGGTGACGACAAAGTTCTATCGTGGTGCGAATTCCGAGGGCAAGGACGGCAGCGGTCTGGGACTGTATATCGCCAGCCACCTGATGGAAAAGATGAACGGCGAGCTCATCTGCTCCAGCCGTGGTCAAGGCTTTCTGGTGACGCTGCTCATTCCGCTTTCCTGATGCCGCTCCCCACTTGACAATCCGGCGCAATCCCATTATAATAGAAGGGTAAACCATCAAACGCCGTGATTTCCGGAGATATACAGAGTGTATCGTATAAAGGAGCTGTGACATGAGAGAAGACTATAAAGCCGCCAAGAAGCTTGCCGATGAAGCCGTCAAGGATGCCAGAAAGAAGGGGATCTCCCCCTATCTGCCCGTGCTGGACAGCCTGGAAAATGCCAGGCGTTCCGGCAGCGAGGTGCATTTAGGGCTGATGGAGCTTCCCCTGAGCCGCATTGTCGGCAATAAGGAGCAGGGACGCAATTCCGCCTTTGCGAACAATTTCATGCCGCTTCTGGAGGAGGGAACGGAGTTCGCTGCAAAGTGGGCAGAGCTGTACGATTCGTTTTTGCAGGAGGGCATCCGGGATGCCATCAAGGTCTATGAATACATGAACAACTACTACGTACAGGAAGGCAATAAGCGTGTGTCCGTTGCACGGTACGGCGGCATGGAATTCATCCTTGCTGACGTCTACCGCATCATGCCCGAACCGAATGAGACCAAGGAATACAAGGTCTACAGCGAATATCTGGACTTCTATGCCGCAACAAAGAATTTTTACATCGTATTCACCGAGCCCGGCGAATACACCAAGCTTGCTGACCTGCTCGGACAGGATTTGCAGGAGAAGTGGGATGAGAACCTGTGTACTGAGCTGAAATCCACATTTTTCAGCTTTTGCAGAAAGTGCCAGAAAGCACTCGGCATCCAGGATCACTGGCAGCTTTCGGAAGCCTATCTGTTCTATCTGTCGCTCTTTCCGCTGAAAACGCTCCTGCGTGACACCGAGGAGCAGATCATCAAGAACATCAAAAAGATCAGCACGGCGCTCTCCAACAGCCTTGCTGAGATCGACTATCTCGAATCCGCACCGATCGGCGAAAAGTCTCCCTCCCGTTCGTTCCTGAATCTGTTCGGCGGCAGAAAGAAGTACACCGCCGCATCGCCGCTGCGTGTTGCTTTTGTGTATGACAGCGAGCCGGATGCATCCCGGTGGATCGACAGCCATGAGGCAGGCAGACTGTATGTCAACGAGATGACCGGCGACAATGTTGTGACCGAATGCTATGTGGGTGAGCCGCTGGATGCGATCGAGCGTGCCGTTTGTGACAGGAACGAGGTCATCTTTGCGGTTTCGTCCGCCATGCTCCCGGAAGCCCTCAAAGCTGCCGTTGAGTACCCGAATGTGAAGATCATCTGCTGCTCCGTCGGACAGAAGCATTCCGCCATCCGCTATTACCACGCCAAGCTCTATGAGGCGACCTTCCTGATGGGCATTTTAGCGGCAGATCTGCTGCTGCGTGAGGGCGGTGCGTTCCGAAAGATCGGCTTTGTGGCGCATACCAACGGCGACTTCACCATCCGCACGCTCAATGCCTTTGCAGTCGGCGTGTCGCTTATCGACCCGGAATGCCAGGTACTTCTCCAGCTCGATGAAGCCGAAAACTGGCGTGAGAGCTTTGCACAGGAGGGTGTCGGGTTCTATGCGGATTTTGATTACACCGGTAAAAACGACCTTCTGCATCGTCCGGGACTGTACCGCTTAGGGGCAGAGAAGGACGAGTATATCGGTACGCCGTATTATAGCTGGGGCAAGTACTACGTGCAGATCGTGCAGTCGGTGCTGTCGGGTGCATGGGAGCTGGGCGAAAAGCTCAAGCAGAAGAATGCCGAAAGCTACTGGTTCGGGCTCTCGTCGGGCGTCGTCGATCTGCGTGTCAGCAATCTCGACTACCGCACGGAAAAGCTGCTGGCGTTCTTCAAAAATGCCATCGTCAACGGCGGCTATGACCCCTTCACAGGCGAGCTCCATACCAAAGCCGGCACGATCCTACAGGCAGAGACCGAAAAACGCCCCGGCATCTCCATCGACCGTCAGACCATGCAGCCCGGTGATATCGTGTCCATGGGCTGGCTGAATGAAAATATTGTGGAATTATGAAACTGTTGATTATTGCGGATGAGGAAAGCAAGGCGCTCTGGGATTACTTCACGCCGGACAAGCTTGACGGCATTGATCTGATCGTGTCCTGCGGCGACCTGAAGGCGGAGTATCTGGAATTTCTGGTGACGATGGGCAAGGCGCCTGTGCTGTACGTTCCGGGCAATCACGACACGCACTACACCGAACGTCCCCCCGAAGGCTGTGAGAATCTGGACGGGCGTATCGTGACGGTCGGGGGACTGCGTTTTCTGGGATTCGGCGGGTCGATGAAATACGGCGACAGTCCCTATATGTACACCGAACGGGAAATGCGCCGGCGTATCTGGCGCACGAAGCAAACGATTTTCAATCATTCCGGATTTGACGTGCTCGTGACGCATTCGCCGGCGAGAGGCTACGGCGATATGGACGACCTGCCGCATCGGGGATTTGAATGCTTCAACGAGCTGCTCGAACGCTGCCAGCCGAAATTCATGCTGCACGGTCACGTCCATGCGACCTACGGCAGCCGTTTCAAGCGTGTCCTCGACCACCCAAGCGGCGCCCGGATCATCAACGGGTTTGAACGGCATATCTTAGAAATTGATGACAATTGCCGGAGCACGCTCACCAGACGGGAGCTTGTCAACCGGATGATGATGGCGTTTGTGTGATGAAAAAAAGACCGGGTTTCTGGTATTTTCAGTTTGTCGATAAAGTCCATTTTGCCGCCTACAGGCGGCAGGAAAAATACATCAAGGCGAAAGAAGGGGCACTTTTTTGCAAAAAAGTGCCCCTCTTCCAAAAACAGTCCACCGGACTGTTTTTGAAATTCACCCCT
>CACXGK010000136.1 GCA_902767115.1 uncultured Ruminococcus sp. | reverse complement strand
TTTTCTTTGAAATCTTGTTTGATTTTTTATGCGGGGTAAATGTCAATAACGCTTAAGTTGTTGGCATTGACCCCCTTCACCCCCTTTTAATCAGTCAGGGACAGTCCTTTCCTCCATGTTTGGCGTCCTTTGGGCGGTGGGTCTGTGCCCTACTAACCACGGTGGCTTTGGCACACGTGGCGTTATGCATTCTGATACTTGAGATTGCGGTTCGAGCGCCCCTGGGTGGTTCTGGGGGAAGTCTCTGGGGGAGGGGTCGCATCGGGCATTCGCCCTCGCTCTTGGGGCTAAGGGGGAAGTCTCTGGGAGTGGGGTCGCATTGGGCTTACGCCCTCGCTCTTGACTGTACCAGCTTTGGCGCCTTTGCCGTCAGGCATTGGCGCCATTGCGGACAAAAGAAAACGAACTTTCCCTCACCGCTATCATATCAGCGGCGATCCGCCGCCGCCGCCCTGTTGACAATTTGAGGGGTTTATGGTAAACTTTATAAGAGGGGCTTGCCCTGATTTTTTGATTGGGAGATTAGAATTATGAACGCTTGGAAACGTGTAAGTGCTGCTTGTCTGTGTCTGCTGTGTGCAGGGATGTTCCTGACAGGTTGTGGAAAAACGGCGAAGGAGCAGCAGAATATCGCCGAGGAGGATATGCCCTACGGCTCTACGATGCGTGAGAATAAGTCCGCATTTGCCATTCCGATGACATATGACCGGCGGTTTGTGGATGATGACATGGCGGCGGCGGCGGCAGATCTGTACGCTGCCATCCAGAACCAGGACGCTGCACTCTATCAGGCATCGACGTTTGATTACTACGCTTCGTATCAGCAGGATAAGGTCTACAAAGCCGGCTCGATGGACGAGGTCATGCAGAAGCTCCATGCTTCCATTGCACAGGATACGGCGGAGGATTTTGAGTTTAAGATGGTGCTGCTCAATGACGTGGACACCAATATGGAAGCCGGTGAGCTCGGCGAGATCAGCAAGATGCTCGGTGCGCTTTACACCGGCGATACCAATTTCCATGACAGCGTGGAGGACGCATGGGATTTCACCGTGGAGTTCAACCTTGCTTACGAGAACCAGTCCAAATTCCTGACCGTAGAAGACCAGCACTTGTTCATGTTCAAGACCAAGGATGGCTATTTCTGCGTGGTGTAAAGGGTGAGAGTATGCCGAGATTTTTTGTAGAACAGGGCGATCCGGACGAGATCGTCATTACAGGAGAGGACGCCCGTCATATCGGGCGTTCACTGCGGATGCGTGTCGGCGAGGAACTGACGGTGTGTGCGCAGGGGATGGATTATCATTGCGAGATCACACGCATCACGGACAGTGAGGTATTTTTGCAGCCGCAGGAGATCGTGCCGTGTGCGGCAGAGCCGAGCGTGCAGGTGACACTGTACCAGGCTGTCCCGAAGCAGGATAAACTGGCGGAAATCGTCCAGAAAGCGGTCGAGCTTGGCGTGACAAAGGTCGTGCCGGTGCTGACCGCAAGATGTGTGGCACGCCCGACCAAGGCGGATTTCGGGAAGAAGCGTGACCGTTTGCAGAAGATCGCTGTTTCCGCCGCCAAGCAGTCCGGCAGGGGCATCATCCCGGAGGTGGGGGAGCTCCTGACCTGGAAGGAAGCTTTAGCAGAGATGCAGACCGAAGACCTTGCGGTCATGCTGTACGAGGAGCAGGGCGGCGTGCGGTTCGGTGAAGTGCCGCTGGAGGGCAGACAGCGAATTGGCTTGTTCATCGGCAGCGAGGGCGGTATTTCGGAGGAGGAAGCCGCCCAGGCAGTCGAAGCCGGCTTGCACCGGGTGTGGCTCGGAAGGCGCATCCTGCGCTGTGAGACCGCCCCCACCGCCGCAATTTCGGTGCTGATGTATTTGACGGGGAATATGTGATTAAGCCCCCTCCCCTTCGGGGAGGGGGTTGGGGGTGGGGCTGCTCACGGGAGATCCTTCCCCGTTTGGATGGAATGCCGAAAAAGTGAGAAAAAATTTTGAAAAAGTGTTGAAATCACATCTGAAATGTGGTATAATAGAAGTGTCCAGGAGTTTGTTTGTATACGCAGCAAGGGTGCGCAGAAGTGCCAACCACCTTTCTGGCGTTTACGCCATGGTACGGAGCGAGCGTTTGCTCGTATACGAAACACGCTCCGAGAATGCCGGGCATCCTGTCCGCAGCAGGCGGCGCATTATGAACCCTGCGGAGAAAAGAGGCATACAATATGAATTGGAAGATCATTGCAATCATTGCTGCAACTGCGATCGCCACTGCTGCAGCCGTTGTGTTTGTTTTGCAGAAGCAGAATAGCAAGCGGAAGATGCGCTTTGACAGTGCGGAATTTGATGATGATGATTTCATGGACGATATTGCTTGCGCTGAGCAGTGCAATTTTGTCGATGACAGCCTGGATATCGACGTCAGCGATGCGACCGAGAAGGTTGAGGAAGTTGTCGAGAAGGCTGCTGATGCTGTTGAGGATACCATCAACGAGGTCAAGGATGCTGTGGCTGACTGATCCATTCCGGTTTCTATGCAATTGATGATGAAGGACTGTCCGTATCGGGCAGTCTTTTTTTGTCCAAAAATCGCATAATGCGGACACTTTCGGTACATACTATCCCCGAACCATCCCAAATGCCGAAAGGAGCAGTGTGCTATGTCCTATCATAAAGTCACCATCGCCGGCATCAATACCTCTGAGCTGACTGTCCTCACGGAATCCCAGAAAATCGCCCTTTTGCGAGACTATCAGCAAACCCATGACAAAAAGATACGGGACACCCTCATCAAGGGCAATCTCCGGCTGGTGCTGAGCATTGTGCAGCGGTTTGCCGGACGTGGGGAGGATGTGGACGACCTGTTTCAGATCGGGGTCGTCGGGCTCATGAAAGCCATCGATAACTTCGACCTCACCAAGGAGGTGCGCTTTTCGACCTACTGCGTCCCGATGATCTCCGGCGAGCTGCGCCGGCACCTGCGGGATTATCACCATATCAAGGTCAGCCGTTCGCTGCGTGACCTGGCGTACAAGGCAATTCAGGCAAAGGAGCAGCTCACCGCACGTTACCAGCGTGAACCCACAATGGACGAAATTGCGTCCGAAATCGGCGAATCCCGTGCGGATATCACGATTGCGCTCGACAGCATCAGCGACCCGGTCTCGCTCTATGAGCCGGTGTATTCCGACGCCGGCGATACGCTTTACGTCATGGACCAGCTCAGCGACCAGGAAAGCGCCGAAAACTGGATCGCCCGGTTTTCCATGCGTGACGCCATGCGCTCCCTCGGTGAACGGGAAAAGCAGATCCTCCACCTGCGCTTTCTCTGCGGTCGCACCCAGATGGAGGTCGCCCGTGAGATCGGCATTTCGCAGGCACAGGTCAGCCGCCTTGAAAAAGCCGCCATCGCCCGCATCCGGGATGCGGCGGAGGTGTGAGGGGGTCAATGCCAACAACTTAACGTCATTCAAAAATGCGGGTGCAGGGCTGCATAGTCCTGCCGAGGGTGGTTTAGGAGGGGCGAGTAGCCCCTCCTAAGTCGGCGTAAGCCGACAAAATGAGCATTGCCCCCTACCTTTTGGACGCAAGTTTTGACGCATTTCGCACGACCGTTGCGGTATAATAGTAGCAGGGGGTGATGCTTTGCGGACGATCTATCTTGACGTCCTGCTCGTTTTTGACCTGTACATGAACTTCCTGCTGCTCCGGCTCACGGCACGTCTGACACATACCCGTCTGCGGTTCGGAAGGGCACTGTTTGGGGCATTTCTCGGATGTCTCGAAAGCCTGCTCGTGCTGGTTCCGTCGCTGCCGTTCGGGGTATCGCTCATCTGCAAAGGCGGCGGTGCGCTGCTCATGTGTACAGCGGCATTCGGGATGCGGTGCAAGAGGGCGCTTTTCCGGCAATATATCGCCTTTCTTGCACTGAGCTGTCTGCTTGCCGGGATGTTTTTGGCGCTGACCTCGACGGGGCGCATTTACTATGCGAACGGCTGCTGGTACCCGGTGATCTCGCTGCGCACGCTCGTGATCTGGACGATCATCGCCTACGTCCTGCTGACAATTATCGCAAGGATTCGGGCAAAATTCGGTGCATCGGACGGGAGCTTCGAGGTTCACATCCGGTACCGGGGGCAGGTGGTAAAGCTGGAGGGGCTTCCGGACACGGGCAATTCGCTGGTGGATTTCTGCACGGGCAAGCGAGTCATCATCTGTTCGCAGGAAAAGCTGCGACCCTTGCTGCCGGACGTGCTGCCGAGCCGGGGATTCCGACCGCTGCCGTACCAGACGGTTGCCGGGGAGGGGGTGCTGCTGGTATTTCATCCGGAGGAGGTGCTGCTCTGCGACCGCCGCCGCCATCTCCGAAAGCCCGTGGATGTCCTCATCGGCGTGGACACCCAACCGCATGAGCAGGCGATCTTTCACCCGGCGGTGATGCTATAAATCCGTTTGACAGAGGAGGTCACACTATGAAACTATTGGCGATATTCCGGGATATTATCCGCAAGCTGCTTCGTCCGTGCCCGGTGGATTACATTTGTGGTTCGGACACGCTGCCGCCGCCGCTGACACGGGAGGAGGAGGTTTCGGTCTTTGCAAAGCTCACGGCAGGCGATCCGCAAGCCCGTGAGTTGCTGATCGTACATAATCTGCGGCTGGTAGTCTTTATTGCGAAGAAATTTGACACCTCCGGCGTTGGTCTGGAGGATCTGATCTCGATCGGAACGATCGGGCTGATGAAAGCGGTGGGGACATTCCGACCGGACAAGAATATCAAATTTGCGACCTACGCTTCACGCTGCATCGAGAACGAAATTCTGATGTTTCTCCGGAAAGCCTCGCAATATCGGGGAGAAATCTCCATTGACGAGCCGCTGAACGTGGACTGGGACGGCAATGAGCTGCTGCTGTCGGACGTACTGGGGACGGATGAGGACATTGTGTCCCGTGGCATCGAGTGGGAATCGGAACGGGAAACGCTCCTTGCGGCAGTGGACGACCTGCCGCCCCGTGAACGTGAGATCATGGAACTGCGTTTCGGTCTGCGAGGAAAAAAGGAGCTCACACAAAAGGAAGTCGCCGACCGCATCGGCATCTCCCAGTCCTACATCTCCCGGCTGGAAAAGAAGATCATCCGGAAGCTTCGGGTGGTGCTGGAGGGGATCGTGTGATTTCGGGCTTGCGCCCGATGAGGGAGGGCTCCTCGCCCTCCCTAAACCCTCCTCGGCAGGACTATGCAGCCCTGCACCCGCGAGATTAGGATAAAAAAAGTCCTCTGCATCAAACAGAGGACTTTTCTATAGCATAACTTGCTTTTCCCTCGCTTTTGGCTCCAAAAGCGAGTCAGGGGAGAGTTTGAGAGGGGGCAGACAGCCCCCTCTCATCATTGCGAAGCAATTTAGAATTAGCCGATCACACGAACCTTGATAACGCCCTCAGTCTTTGCGAGTGCGTCAGCGTCAGCATTGCCATCGAGGATGGTGTAGCCGAAGCCCTTCTTTGTGCCGGTTGCGAGGACATTGCCTGCGAGGGCAGCGCCTTCCTTATGGAGCACGCAAACCTTCTTAGCAGCGTCAGCAGCGACGTTCGGGAAGTT
>CACXGK010000135.1 GCA_902767115.1 uncultured Ruminococcus sp. | reverse complement strand
GTGTCCACCGTATCGACCACATAGTCGTAGTCAGCAAAGGGAAAATCATCAATATTTTCGGGAAGGACAAAGCACTTGTGAATGTTCACCACCGCATCGGGGTTTATCTCCAGTATGCGCTCACGCATGACCTCAGCCTTGTACTGCCCGACCGTTTTTCGGGTAGCAATGATCTGACGGTTCAGGTTGGTCAGGCAGACCTTGTCATCGTCGATCAGGTCAAACGCCCCTACGCCGCTGCGTACCAGCGCCTCACAGACGTAACCGCCCACTCCGCCGATGCCAAATACCGCCACACGGGCATTTTGCAGGCGCTCGATGCTCTCCTTGCCGAGCAGCAATTGTGTTCTTGAAAATTGGTTTAACATACGCCACCGCCTAAACATAGTAAATCTATTATAATACTATGATATATTATACATGATTTTCGCAGAGAAGTCAAGTGGATTTCGGTAAGATCAAGAGGGGACAATGCGGCAGGCTGTGCTCGGCAGTGTGCGTAGAAAATCTGAAAGAATTGAAGAAACTTGTGAGAGCTTCTGGCGTTATCAGTAAAACCTATGACCGGTAATTGCTCACAAGTATTGGACAAATGACGAAACCTGTGCTATCATAAAACCATACCAAACAGATGAGATTCCAAAGCGGCGGAAGGAAATGCAGGACATTCCTTTTGCAGCGGTCACCTGAATCTTTCTGGTGTGCCTCCAAAATGATGAAAAGACCTGAATTCCCATGACAAAGCTCTCCCAGCACAAGGGAGAGCCGTTGTTATGCGGTCAGGGCAGTTAGGGTGAGAACATGACATTACAGCAAATACATTATATCCTGACCATTGCGGACAGTCGTTCCATGAACAAGGCTGCCGAAAAGCTCTATATTGCACAGCCGACGCTGACCAGTGCCGTCCGTGAGGTCGAACAGGAGATCGGCATCTCGATCTTTCTGCGGACGCACCGTGGCGTAACCGTCACGAACGAAGGTGCGGAATTTCTTGCAACAGTACGGTCACTGTATCAGCAGTACGAGGAGATCTGTCTGAAATACAGCGATGATTCCAATATTCGCCGGAAATTCAGCGTTTCCATGCAGCATTATTCCTTTGCGGTGAAGGCGTTCATCGAAATGGCGAAGTATTATAATGCCAACGAATTTGACATGATCCTGCGTGAGACCCGGACGCTGAGTGTCATCAAGGATGTTGGCAGCCTGCGCAGCGAGATCGGCATCCTGTATATGAGCGACCAGAACCGGAAACTCATTTCCAGGCTGCTCCGGGAACAGGAGCTGGATTTTCATACGCTCATCCGATGTCCTGCGTGCGTGTACCTTGCAAAATCGCACCCGCTTGCGGGGGAGCGTGAGCTGAGTATCACGCAGTTGGAGGAATACCCGTGTCTTTCGTTTGAACAGGGGAGTGATGCGGAATTTTACCTCTCCGAGGAGCTGCTGAGTGAGCATATCTTTCATAAGACCATCAAGGTGAGCGACCGTGCTACGATGATGAATCTCCTGGAAGGCATGAACGGCTATACGCTGTGTTCGAGCATTTATAACGAGCATCTGAGCAGTGACCGCTTCTGCGTCATCCCGTTCCGTGAGAATGCCGATACACCGGATACGATCATGGAAATTGGCTATATTACAAAGAAAAATGCTGTTTTAAGCAATATGGGACGCAGATATATTGAGGAGATCCAGAATAATCTGCAAATGAAACCAGAGGCATGACGTCCGATGTGACCTCTGCAAGGACAACAAAATCATCTTTTGACTGCACCTCATGCGATCATGGGGTGCAGTTTTTCATTCGATAAATGGGTATCAATTTTTATGAGAACCCACTCTCAAAAAGAACAATTGGACAAACCGCAGAATCCGTGTTATACTGTAGGAGCAGTCAACAAATAGACATACTATGAAAGGATGAAATGGATTTATGAAAAGGAAAAAGACAACTGCGCTCCTTCTATCGCTGCTGGTTCTTGCGTCGGCTTGCACCGGATGTGCCAAAAGCGGTTCTGCCAAAGCATCCTCTGCACCACAGGACAGCACGAGCCTGAAGGTCGGCTATCTGCCGTCCCCCGGACATCTGCTCTACTTTGTGGCACAGGAGGAGGGGTATTTCGCTGAGGAGGGGTTGGATGTCGAACTTGTCATGTTCGGCGAGAACAACAGCGAGCTGGCAGCACTGGAATCCGGCAAAATTGACGTTGGTGCGTTTGGTTCCAGTGAGCTGGTCACATTTCTCGGTGACGGACATCCGGTCACGGTGTTTGGCGGTGCTATGATCGCCGGTCACGGTCTGATCGTCAAGCCGGAGCTGGTCGAGGGTATCCCACAGGAGCAATGGTCGCTTGACCTTCTGGAAGGAAAGAGCATCGGCGTGGAGGGTGTTGATTCCGGTCACATCGTGTACCGTGCAGCTGCCAAGAAACTGGGGCTGGAGGATTCGATCAACTTCCGCATCTTTGCGGACGGTGCGGATGCGTACAATTCCCTCAAAAATGACGACATTGATGCGGCGATCCTCTATGCGCCCTACCGTATTCTGGCGGAGGATGAGGGCTATGTGATTCTTTCCAACAGCGGCAATGTCTCTGGGTTCGAGAATCATGTCTGCTGCCGCCAGGCTGCGCTCACGGCTTCACTGGAGCAGTCGCCGGACACCTATGAAGCCTTCCTGCGAGCGCTCATCCGTGCATATCGTTTCTATCAGACAGAACCGGATAAAACGATCAAGGATGTGCAGGTCTACGTGGATGTCGAGGAGGATTCCCTGCGCAAGGATACCTACGAATACGATAAGCAGATCGCCAATCCCGACCCGGATATCACGGGCATGACAAATTTCTACGATGCGCTGGTCTATACCGGCTTTGTGGAAGAGTTTGACATTGCACAGGGGCTTTCGGATGAACTGTATGATAAGGCATTGAAAGCTGTTGCCGCTGAAGCGCCGGATGATGCCGTTTACCAGGCACTTCTGGATTACCATGAACAGAGGGATTGATGGAACGGCTGAAACGTCTGCTTTCACCGACACATCTGGTATTTGCGGCAGCCATTCTGGTGCAGTTCCTCCCGACCCGAACAGAGAAAAGCGGTAATGCGCTTTATGCCATTGGACTTCTGAGTTTGCTGGAAATCGTGTATATCCTGCTGACTCTGGTCGTTCCACCGCAGAAGGGGGACAAAACACGCTCCGGCGTATTCGGCGTGATCTTCGGTTTTCTCGGTATCTGGACGCTGCTGACCGCAAAATTCGTTCTGATTCCGCAGGATATTTTCAAAGCGCCGGATATTGTGACAGAGCAGTTTGTCAAGGATCTTCCACGGCTGCTGTCCGATCTTGGCGCAAGCATGGTGACGATCACGTCCGGATATGTGCTGGCGCTGGTAACAGCCATTCCCATTGGGCTGTTCCTCGGCTGGAATGCACAGATCGGAAAGATCAGTGAGCATATTGCGAATTTCCTGGGTTCTATTCCACCGATCGTGTTCATTCCCTACACGCTGGCGCTGCTCCCGACTTTTGAGAGCTGCTCAATCTTTGTCATCTTTATCACAGCATTTTTC
>CACXGK010000134.1 GCA_902767115.1 uncultured Ruminococcus sp. | reverse complement strand
GCTGCTGTCAAAGGGCGTTTGCAGGAGGATGATGGAGTGGGAGTCAAAGAAATTTTCACCGTAATTCGCCAAAATCTCGTCAAGTGAATACGCCGTCGAGCTGACATCGGAGCTGAGCCAGGGCATTTCATCCAGACCGTGTTCCTTTGCTTCCTGGAGGGAATGCAGCACAACAGGCAACTCCAGGAACTTGTTCCCATCGATCCACCGATGAATGAAGCTCTGCGGATACATCGAGATCTCACGCTCCACATTCTGTACCTTCATCTGCACGGACTGCGCATTCGTCTTGCAGGTCTCGATGAGGAGCAGATGCCCGGAAATAGCAGCACCGCCAAACTCCGGCAAAATGCAGTCGGCTTCGATCTGCACGGTGCTGTCATCGAGCATCGAGATATCCGTGAACTCATAGCTGTAGCCGGTCATGGGCTCCTGGAACGCCACCGCAATGAGATCGTGCTTCCGGAACCAATCGTCGGTGTAGTGCTGCGCAATGCCGTGGAGCGACACGGCGTCGAGATACAGCGTACATACCTCATTGCCGTCCTCAGCGACCTTGTCCGCAAAGTCAGTCAGGTCTGCCTGCGAGGTGAAGATGTGCGAAGCGCTGGTGTATGCGGCATCGGGGTCAGAGAGCTCCCAGTCGTTGCGGATGACATTGTAAATGCCGTCAAAGGTCTGCGAGAGATAGAGCACATTCTCGGGCGCAAGTGTGGACAGGCGCTGGGTCATGAAGGTTTGGAAATCGGGAAGGTCCGGGTCTGCTCCGACAAAAGCGGCATAAATGAGGATATTCGCCGCATCTCCGGCGTTTACCACGCCATCGTCGTTGCTGTCGGCACGTTCGAGGGCAGCCGCAGAGAGCGTATGCACACCGGTCGCACCAAAGCTTGCGGCATCGATCAGCAGCTCAGCACTATCGGCAGCATCAACCCGGCTGTCGCCGTTGAGGTCGCCGAAGGGGAGCTCCGAGCCGGATTCACCATCCGGAGGGGTGCTGACCGGAACGGTCGTGGTGGTGGTTTCGGTTGCCGTGCTGTCGCTGTGTCCGTCCGGAACGGTGATGACCGCCGTTGTCGTCTGGACATCGGAGACCGTGATGTGCTGAATGCTCAGGGTCTTGCCAGCCGTATCCCGGATGATGAGGTGCGTATCCCCGACACCGATGCCCATCACATAGACACGCCCCTCGGCGTCGTCATAGTAGTACGCCGCAATATTGGGGTCACAGATTTCAAACGTGCAGCCGGCACCCAGCTCGATATCCGGCAGATACAGTCCGCAGTTGCTGCCCTTCTCCAGATAGGTATCCGCAAAGCTGCCGGTCGGCTCCTTGGTGGTGGGCTTGGTCTTGCCGTCGTCGATGTAAATGAACTTCCGGACAGACATGGCTTGCAGCCCGATGGTGTAATCACCGGTCGTGACATAGGGGTTGTTCTGGATGCGGAACACCTCCTGCGCCCCGGCTGTGGTCTGGAGATAGACGGGGTACATTCCGGGGGTGTCTACATCGACTTTGCTCGTATCATAGGCAAAACTGCCCTCATGCGCACCGTCCCCCACACGGAACCGGGTGCTGTAGAGCTCGCTGTACTCCGTGCTGTAGTCGTGGATGCGTGCGTGGAGAACGAGGGTGTCGTTGTCAAAGCTCAGCGCCTTGCCCACGCCGAAATGCCAGACGGATCCGTCATAGGCAAAACCGTAATACCCGGCGAAATCATACCCCTCCGGTGATGCGGTATGGACATAGGTCGCCATGGTGGTTTCGGTCGGTGTTTCGGTGGTTTCGATAGGCTTGGTGGTTTCGGAAGCGGCTGGGTCAGGGGTCGTGATCGTGGTGGAGATCGGCTCGTCCGCAGCATTGACTGCGTGCAGGGTCTGTGCGGCAGCGGACGGGGCAAACGGCATCTGCATCAGGCAGAGCGCCCCCGACAGAACTGCGGCAAGCAAACGTTTCTGTGTATTCATAGTTATTCCTCCTTTTAAGATGTCATGGACGGGATGCTTCTATCTATTATAACATAGAAAGGATACAGAAATTGCGGTATGCCGGGAACTTTCTGCGTTTTGCACAAGGAAGGGGGGCGGATTTGGGCATAATGCCGGGATGAAACACAGCCAACCGCCGTGTTGAACACCGCCTTTACATAGATTTAACATTCCTCTGCATTACATTTCATATTCGCCTGCTATAATCACAATGGGTTCAAGCCAAATTTAAGCTTTGCCCTTTATAATAAAGTATAGAAAGCTACCCCACCCTGAACAAATCAGAAAGGCGGAATCTTTGTATGAATGTCAAAGACATTGTCCTTGCCGTCATTATGGTCATTGGCGGTCTGGCGTTCTTCCTGTATGGCATGAGCGTCATGTCCTCCGGTCTTGAAAAGATGGCTGGCGGTAAAATGGAACAGGCACTCAAGAAACTCACCTCCAACTGGTGGCTCAGTCTCCTGCTGGGTACCGGCATCACCATCGTTCTCCAGTCCTCCTCGTCCCTGACGGTCATGCTGGTGGGACTGGTCAACTGCGGCGTCATGGAAGTCGCCCAGACGGTCGTCGTTATCATCGGCGCCAATATCGGTAAGACCTTTACCACATGGCTCTTGTGTCTGATGGGTGTTGATACGGAAGGTCCCCTGTGGCTGTCCCTCCTCAATCCGGAGTATTTCTCTTTGATCTTTGCGCTTGTCGGCGCAGTCCTGATGATGGCAAAGGGCGCTCCGAATTCGAGAAAGAAGGACATCGGTTCCATCATGGTCGGCTTTGCTGTCCTGATGTACGGCATGGTGCTGATGAAGGATGCCGTGGAGCCTTTGAAGGATTCCCCGGATTTCCAGCAGCTTCTCACCAAGTTCGATAACCCCATCCTCGGTGTCCTCGTGGGTACGATCGTCACCGGCGTCATTCAGTCCTCTGCCGCTTCCATCGGTATTTTGCAGACTTTGGCAGAAAACACCGGCACCATCACATTTGGCATGGCGATCCCGATCATCATGGGACAGAACATCGGTACCTGCGTGACCGCCCTGATCTCGTCCTTCGGCGTCAACCGCAATGCCAAGAAGGTCGCTGTCATTCACATTGCCTTCAATGTTATCGGTACCGTGATCTTCCTGACCGTGTACGAAATTCTCGATATGATCTTCGGCTTTGCCTTTTCCGGCTGGATCATCAATTCCGTTGGAATTGCAATTGTTCACACCGTATTCAACGTCCTGACGACCATTCTGCTCCTGCCCTTTTCCAAGTGGTTGGAGAAGATCGCCAATCTCATCCTCCCCGACAAGGACGGCGAGAACGAGGGCGAGGAAAAGCACAAGCATCACACCTTGCTCGACAAGCGTCTGCTGACGACCCCTTCGGTCGCTGTTGCCGAGTGTGAGAACGCATCGCAGAGAATGTCCCTCCTTGCGATGGAAACTGTCCTCATGAGCGTTTCCCTCATCAGCAACTATGATGAAAAGGTCGTCAAGAAGGTCTACAAGAACGAAGAAAAGCTCGACAATTACGAGGATCGGATCGGTTCGACCTTGGTGCAGCTCTCAACGATGGCGCTGTCCGAACGTGACAGCCAGGTTTCGTCCCGTGTGCTGCGTGCGATCGGAGATTTTGAGCGTCTGGGCGACCATGCGATCAATATTGCGCAGAGCGCCGAGGAAATTCATGAGCACGACCTGCACTTCTCCGAAAGTGCGCAGAAGGAAATGCAGGTGCTCACCGATGCCATCACCGAGATTCTCCAGAACACGCACGATGTGTACAAGTCCCAGAACGAGAAGGAAGCCACCAACATCGAGCCCCTGGAGCAGGTCATTGACTACCTGACCCGTGACATCAAGGCAAACCACGTCAAGCGCCTGCAAAAGGGCACCTGCACGATCGAAACCGGCTTCGTCCTGGCGGATATCCTGAACAACTACGAGCGAGTTTCCGACCACTGCTCGAACATCGCAGTCTCCGTCATCGAGACCTCGCACAATATGTTCGAGACCCACAACTACCTCTCCAAGGTCAAGTTCGGCAACAAGAACTTCAACGACAACTTCGAGAAGTACTCCGAAAAATACAAGCTGCCGGGTGCAGTATAAGGGTTTCGCCTTCGGCGACCAGAGGGCTCTGCCCTCTGGACTCCCGCAAACTTTTTTTGGAGAAAAAAAGTTTGATCAAAAAAATCAAGATAAAAAGGGTGTGGAATTCAATGTTCCACACCCTTAAATTTCATTTCATCGAGGTGCAGGGGATCGCATCCCCTGCCGAGGAGGGTTTAGGGAGGGCGAGTAGCCCTCCCTGATCGGGCGTCAGCCCGAAAAACTCACGGCGCCGGCGTAAAGTAGAGCCCGACGTCCGTTCCCTCGCCGAGGGTCGAGTCGAGGGTGATCTGACCGTTATGGAACGCCATGCCGTGCTTGACGATGGAAAGTCCGAGACCGGTGCCGCCGACTTCCTTGGAGTGGCTCTTGTTGACCCGGTAGAACCGTTCAAAAATGCGGCTCCGATCTGCCTGCGGAATGCCAAGCCCGTTGTCCTTGATGTGGACGAACACCTTGCCGTTTTCCACGCCGGTGAATACATGGACCCAGCCGCCGGGACGGTTGTACTTGATGGCGTTGTCGCAGACGTTGTACAGGATTTCCTCCAGCATGGAACGCACGCCGATCACGGTGACGGATTCGCCGTCGCAGTGGATATCGATGCCGGTTTTCTCCGCAGAAATGGCAAGCCGGCTAGTGACTTCCCGGCAAAGGCTCAAAAGCTCCACCGGGGTGCGCTCCTCACTCGGATGGTCGTCGATGTCTTCGAGATGCGAGAGCTTGAGGATATCATTGACAAGCGCCATGAGCCGCTGTGCTTCCTTGTAGATATTGTCCGCAAAATGGGGAATATCGCTATCCTTCACCATCCCGTCACGCATGATCTCCGCAAAGCCGGAAATCGATGTCAGGGGTGTTTTCAGCTCGTGAGACACATTCGCTGTGAATTCACGGCGCAAAAGGTCTTGCTTCCGGTGCTCCTCCTGAATGGCTTCCATCTGCCGGTGGATTTGCTGGTTCTGGGAGATGAGCCGGCGGACAAAGGGCTTCATTTCGTCATAAATGCCCCGGTCGTCGGGGTTCTCGACATCCATCTTGTTGATCTCGCCAACGATGCGCCGGCTGGCACGGGATGCCAGTGCGATCGAAAGCAGCGCCGTCAGCAGCAGGATCACCAGCATCGGCCAAGCCATATTGTACAGCAGCCGCCAGATGGTGTCCTGCCGCATGGAAACTCGCAGAACAGAGCCGTTTTCAAGCCGGACGGCATAGTTGGCAGTAGATTCGAGCAAGGTCTCGGAGTAACGCTCGCTCATGCCCTCGCCGGTCTCAAAAGCCTCCCGTATCTCCTCACGCTCTGCGTGGTTACCCATCTTGCCGGATTCGTGTTCGCTGTCAAAAAACACCGAACCATCGGCATTTACGATGGTAATGCGAGTTTCCCCGGCGCCCCGTATCTGCTGGGCGCTGGACAGGTCGCTGTGATCGAGCAAAGCGGTGAGATAGAGGGCTTTATCCTTGAGCTCGGCGAAATTGCGCCGTTCGAGATAGCTGCTGACCGCAAACAGGATCAGCCCGAAGCTCAGAACAAACACGACCATACACGCCGTAAAGATACGTTTCTGCAATTCACTTCTCATGCGGATCCACCTCCAGTTGATAACCGATGCCCCGGATGGTGCGGATATAGCGTCCGCCCTCGCCAAGCTTCTGGCGCAGCGTCCGGATATGGACATCGACGGTACGGCTTTCGATGTAGGAGCTGTAGCCCCAGACCTTGTCGAGGAACTGCTCCCGTGTAAGGACAAGCCCCTTGTTGCGCAGGAGCAGGCAGAGCATTTCAAATTCCTTATAGGTGAGGGTCACATCCTTGCCGTCCACCTGGACGATATGGCGTTCGGGATTGACATAAAGCAAGCCGATCTGGTAGCTTTCCTCCGCCGCCGGCACTTCCTCCGGCGCCGTCCGCCGCAAAAGCGCCCGGACTCTGGCGATGAGCTCCATCATGCCAAAGGGCTTCGGGAGGTAGTCGTCCGCCCCGGTGTCCAGCCCGATGACCTTGTCATACTCACTTGAACGAGCCGTGAGCATCATGACCGGGATCCGGGCAGTGCGCACGTCAGCCCGGAGCTTGCGCAGGATGGAAAGCCCGTCCTCCTCCGGCAGCATGATATCCAGCAGGATCATCTCCGGCACCTGCTCCTCCAGCGCCTTCCAGAACGCCGAAGGTACCGCAAATCCAGCCGCCTCCATCCCGGAATTCGTCAGCGTATAGATCACAAGCTCCCGGATGCTGTTATCGTCTTCCACTAAATAGATCATGGGCAGCTCTCCTTTCTTAGTATTTGTCGGCTTGCGCCGACTTAGGAGGGGCTACTCGCCCCTCCTAAACCACCCTCGGCAGGACTATGCAGCCCTGCACCCGCAGTTT
>CACXGK010000133.1 GCA_902767115.1 uncultured Ruminococcus sp. | reverse complement strand
CGTCACGCTGTCCGGAAGCTCCACGCTGCGCACCCACGGGTTCTCCTTCAGGAACTCGTCCCCGATGCGGACGACCGGCTTGCCGTCAATGGTTTCGGGGATCTCAAGGGCGGTCTGGCGCTCGTTTTTGCCGTCATACTGGTAGACGTCGATGCCGCCCGGAGCGTCCTTGTATTTGCACAGGGACGTGCGTTTGGTGATTTTGTAGGGTCGTGGGGCGGTGCCGGTGTAGCCGGCTTCAAGCTCATAATACACGCCGTCTGCCGCCGCAAGCGCATTCACATGGGCGCTGCCGGCGTTCGGGTCACGCACGGCGCTGCGCACCCAGGCCTCGATCCCAAGACGGCGGCACATCTCGACCAGCATGGTCGCACTTCCGCCGCAGTTCCCGGTGCCGTAGGTCAGCATCTCGACATAATCCCAGTGGTCGGCGTTGTAGTCCATCGACGCCGGGAGCTGGCAGATGGCGTCGAGCTTTTCCTCGGTCGTCATGTCGTCCGTGATGTGCGTTTTCAGGAAGTCCGTGAGCACCGCATCGGCGTGAACCGGACAGTAATCCTGCACGGTCACGTGGAGAAATGAGATGGTCTCGCCGTCGGTGATTTGAATGATGGTCGAACCTTCGAGATTTTTCGGGGTGACAAGTCCGGTGCCGCTGACCTCGGCGGCATTGCCGGAAATGATCTTGAAGGTGGGGGTATCGCTTTTCGTTTCGATCTGGAAGGCGGCATTCTCGTCCGGCACCGGGAGTGCATCCGGGGCGATGTACAAAAGCGCCTGCCGGTGCTCCGCATTGTCGGGTTCACCGAAATGGATGGTCGCCCGGTAGATTGCATAATTCACATCGGCAATCTCGACCTTTCCCCAGTCCACCATCGAGCCTGCGTAGTAAAAATCGGTCGTCGCCCCCTGCGTGAACGTGTTGACATCGATGCGCACAAGGCTTTTTGGGAGGGTGACAGTCTGGATGGCTGGGCTGCCGTAAAACTCCCGGCAAAGCTCGGTGATGCCCTCCGGAATGGTGACGTTCGCAAGGTACTGGCACCGCCAGAAAGCGGTATCCGCAATCTCGGTCACAGTGTCCGGAATGACGTAGTCCGTCCGTGGATTTCCGAGCGGATACTGTAGGAGGGTCTGCTCGTCCTTGGTGAACAAAACCCCATCCTTGGACGTAAACACGGCGTTATCATCAGCAACCGTGATGCTTTCGAGCGCCGTGCAGTCGAACAGGCTGTCCTCAAAATGCTCGACCCCGGACGGAATTTCGATGCGCTGGAGGGCGGTGCATCTCGTGAAGGCACTGTCGAGGGTCGTGATGGTTGCCGGGAGGGCGACCTCTCGCAGCGAATGGCAATCCCCGAACGTAGATTGCAGCTCGGTGACGCCCTCCGGGATGTTGACAGTTTCGAGCGCATCACAGCCATAAAACGCCGCACGCCCGATTCTCTGGACGGAGGGCGGCAGCGTGATCTCCTGGAGACTGTCGCAGTTGCCGAAAGCGTTTTCCCCGATCTCCGTCACGCTGTCCGGAATCTGCACCTTTTGCAGAGCGTCACACATGACAAAGCAACCGTCCGGTATGACAGTCAGATGTGACGGGAGGATGACAGTCTCGACCAGCGGATAGTTCCGGAACATCCGCTCGCTAAGCTGCGTGACCGGCTTGCCCTCGATGGTGTCGGGGACGATGATCTCGGTCGTGTCCATCGGGAGGGTACAGGTTTCGAGCGTCACTTCGCCGTTTTCGATGGTGTAGGTAAAGCCGTCCGATTCCTTCGCATTTGCCGTGACGGGCGCCAAAGCACACACACATCCCACGGCAAGCAAGGCGCACAGTACACCTTTCGCATTCATGGAAAGCCCTCCTTTTCACATCCATTTAGCAATATTATACCACGCCAAAGTCCCCATGTCAAGCGCATTTTTCTGCCATTTCCAGGTGCTTGGCGCACAGTCCGAAGCCGGCTGTACACAGCATGGCAAACAGCACCATTCCCGGCACGCCCTTGTCGATGGGGAGCTGCATCAGGCGGAAAACGGCTTTGGCAAGCACCACGCACGTCACCGCCGCAAGGCATGGGGTAAGCACCATCGAAGAAACACGGAACCGCAGTCCGGTCTTGCGCAGGACGGCGATGAGCCGTGCGGAATTTCCGACGATATTGCTTGCATAATACGACAGCACCAGTCCCGTGAAGCCCATCAGCGGAATGCACACGACCACGATCGTGATGCGGATGAGGTACTCGCACAGGTAGTTGAGCGACGAAAAGCCCTGTGCGCCGAGTCCTTTGAGGATGCTTTCGAGGACGATCTCCAGGTAAATGAACGGCACCACCGGCGAGAGTAGGCGTATCATGCGCCCTGCGGTCTCGCCGCCGCCGAGGAGTTCCCCCAGCCCCTCCCCCAACGTCAGGAGCAGCGCTGTCACAAAAATCGCAAACCACAGCGTGCGCCGGATGGTTTTATCCGTGAGGTCGCAGATGCGTTCCCGGCTGTCGGCGGCGTTTTCCCGTGCCATTTCGGTCACGAGGATGCCGGCGAGGGCGCACAGGATGGTCGAGGGGAAAAAGAGCGTCGGCAAAATGATCGACTCGAAGATACCGAACTGCGACAGCGCTTCCTCCGCCGAACGTCCCGACTGCCGGAGGGTCACGGGGACGAGGGCGTCATTGGCGGCGGAGAGCAGAGCCGTTAAGGCGGAACCGCCCATCACGGGAATGGCGAGTTTCAGGTATTGCCCGAAGGCAAGGGATTTTCGCCCGGTTTTCGGCGGCAGGGCTTTGGGCAGGCGAATTGCCAAAAACAGGAGCGCACCGCCGGCGGAAACGGCATTGCTCACGGCGGTGAGGTCGCACAGCGCTGCGGCGGTTTTCGGCAGAAACCACGCCGCCCCCACAAGGAGCGTCCCGGTGCGTAAGAGAAATTCCACCCCGTCCGCCACCGCACAGGTACCAGCCTTGCACAGGGCGTTGTACCAGCCTTTGAGGCAGGCGGCGAGGGTGATGAGGGGGAGGGTGTATCCCAGATGCCGCAGGGCGTCTGAGAGCGTCGGGTCATGCAGGAGAAGCGTGCAGAGTTTTCCCGAAAATGCGTACAAAATTCCGCAGCACAGGACAGACAGTCCCAAAGCGCACATCATACACAGCCGCAAAATTCCTGCCGGGTCACGGGATTTCTTCCCAAGCTCCTCGGACACGAACCGGCTCACGCACAGAAAGGCGTTGCCGCTGCCGAGCGTGCAGATCAGCCGGAACACCGACGCCGACAGCGTCAGCACCCCAACCGAAGCCGTGCCCAGTGTGCGGTTGAGCCGGACATTCACCCAAATCCCGGCGGCATCAAGCGCCATCTGCATGGCGGTCAGAAGTAAGGTGTCTTTGAGAATGCTGCGTCGCATAGCGTCCCTCCGTGAAGTGATTTCATGGAAGTGTATGCACGGGGATTCGGGTTCATGCATAGAGTAAGTGCAGAGGGGCGCTGCTCCTTGCTTCGTAAAGCTAAATCTTGCAGGTGCAGGACGGTCACCGTCCTGCCGAGGGAGGTTTAGGAGGGGCGAGGAGCCCCTCCTAAGTCGGCGAATAGCCGACAAAAATGCCAGCGCTGTTCGCAAAGCATTTGACGCATTTTTGAAAGGTGGTAATACCATGCCCAGATTATTTCTAAGCCCCTCCACCCAGGAGTGGAACCCCTACAACGGCGGCGGCAATGAGGAGCAGTACATGAACCTCCTTGCTGACCGGATGGAGCCGTATCTGCGCTCCTGCGGCATTTCGTTTGTGCGCAATGACCCCGACCGGAATGTCGGCGGTGCGATCGCTGACAGCAATGCGCAGGATTTCGAGGTGCATCTTGCGCTGCATTCCAATGCGGCGCCCGAAAGCCGACCGGGTTCGGTGCGTGGGGTGGAGGTCTACTATTCGCCGTACAGCGTCTGGAGCGAAAAGCTGGCGGTCATCATCGCCAACAACATCCGGAACGTCTACCCCCTCCCCTCCCTCACAAAAGCCATCGCCACCACGACCCTTGGCGAGGTGACCCGGACACGGGCGGTGGCGGTCTTGGCGGAGCTTGGGTATCACGACAATGACGAGGATGCCGAATGGCTGCGCACGAATCTGAACGCCATCGCAGCGAATCTCGTGCAGTCGCTCTGTGATTACTTCGGGCTGCCGTTCATTGAGCCGGTGGCGGTGGTGCGAGGGGTCGTGGCGACCGACGGGTCTAACCTCAATCTCCGTGCATTCCCCTCCACACAGTCACGCATCGTCGGCGCCATCCCGAACGGCAGCGCCGTCACCGTCTACGGGCAGACCGGCGGCTGGTATGTCGTGACATATGGCGGAATGACGGGGTATGCGGCGGCGGAATTTATTGCTATCGGGTGAGTTTTTTCGGGCTTGCGCCCGATTAGGGGGGGCTACTCGCCCCCTCAACCCCTCGGCAGGGGATGCGATCCCCTGCACCTCGATGAAAAATACTTGCAGGTGCAGGACGGTCACCGTCCTGCCGAGGGTCAAGGGGCGAGGAGCCCCTTGCGGGGGTCAGGGGGCGGCGCCCCCTGCGCCGGCGCTCACTTCATCTCGGATAAATAGATCCCCACCCGGCTCTGGATGTGGTCGGCGGCTTGCTGGGCGGTGATGTCGCCGTCAAAGAACTGGTCTGCTTCCTCCCAGATGATCTGCGACACGAAACGATCGGGGTCGTCGAGCATCCGGACGTTCTCGAAATATTCCCGGAATACCGCCGCTTCCTGGTCGTTCATGTTGCCGAGGTCACGGTTGGCGCCACGGGTGGCGGCGAGGATGGCATTTTCGAGCGGCTCCTTCATGATCGGGAAGGCGTTTGCATCCCATTCCCAGGAATCCATGCACATCTTGCTCTGCTTCTGCTTGCCCAGCTCGTCCATGATGAAATCCCAGACCGGCTCCCCCATCTTCGACCGGGAGGTCAGTGACAGGGTGTAGCTCATGCGGTACATTCCGCCGTTGCCGGAGCCGGTTTCGGGGTAGCCGACGAGGGTGATGTCCTCACGCCGGAACGTGCCGTAGTGTACCTGGTGGTACGTGATGGGCTTGACGAAATCCTCCGCAGAGAGCAGATAATCCCCCTCCGCAAAGCCGTTGTAGCCGCCGTCGCCGTAGGAGATCGAAACCGGCGCATTCTTCGCCTCGTCATAGGACGGGATGGTGCCGACGTATTCGAGCAGCTTGACAAAGGTCGGCGAATCGAACGAGCACGTCATGTTCCCTTTGTCGATGAACGCATTCTGCGCCCCGTCCACGAACCAGCCGAGATACATCTCCCGGAAGTCGAAATTCGGGCTGAAAATCGACGTTCCCTCCGGGCAGCTCTGGAGCATGGCGAGGTATTCGTCCACATTCAAGCCCTGCTTGTCACCGACAAGGTCTGTCCTGCCGACCATAGATTCGAGCTTGAAGCTGAACCCGATGCGGTCAAGGCGCTCGCCGTTTTTCAAGCCGTCAAGGTAATTCATATGGTACAGGCTCTCGTCAAAGCGTGAGTCCTCTTTGAGTTTCGGCGCTAAATCGACTAAAATCCCCTTATTCGACAGCAGTCGATAAGGCAGGTTATCCATCACGACCACATCCGGCACAACGCCGGACAGCAAATCATTCTTGAACGATTCGACCGCCGGGGTGTAGTCCACGCTGGGGTCACGGAACTCGTTCCGGGCGTTGACGAGCTCCTGCTTAACGTTGGGGTCGGTGGTGGTTTCGAGCATCTCCTTGCCGTAGTCCTTGATGACGAAGCGGAACACGTTCTGCGACTGGTTGTACTTTGCAATTTCCTGCACGAGCCGGTGCGAGATATTGACGCCGGCAAGCGAAATCACCTGAATATGGGCGATTTCCTCCTCCGTGCGTGGCTTCATGAGATAGTAGTTGAACTCATTCGAGAAGTCCTCCCGGTAATCCACAATGAACGAGCCGTCCTGCAAGGCATAGCACTGCCACACTTCATCGGGCAGGTCTGAGTTGCCAAAATCGAGGATGCGCTCGGTCGTGCCGTCAGCGTGCATCCCGTAAATGCCGTCGTCCACGCTGTAGTACAGCTCATAGTCGCCGCTGCCGTCCATGACAAACTCCACGCCTTCGGATTGCAGCTCGGTCATCGGCTCGAAGGTGCGGTTTTTCAGGTCGATGCGCTTGATTTCGTGCGCATAATCGCCGTTTTGCAGGTAGGCGTACAAGTCACCGGAAGCGCCGACATTGACGCCGCTGGTGTAGTCGTCACACTCGATCTCGCCGAGAACGTTGAAATCGGCATCGAGGGCGTAGTAGCCGTAAAACGCATCATCGTCAAGGGAAATGAGCAGCCAGTTCCCGTCGCCGCCCATGATAAACTGGTACCCGACCGGCACGTCCTCCGGCATGGGAAAGCTCTCCGTGAGGGTGAGGTCAGGGCTGTAGATCTCGACCGTCCGGGACTTGTGGTCGTAGGTGTTGACCGCCCCCTGTCTGCCGGTGGGGTCGTCATGAATGACCACATACGACCCGTCGTCACGCTGCCCGACACCGTCCGGCATCTTGTCATGCCAGTCGCCCATCTGCGCAAAATCGCCGGTTTTCGAGTTGTAGAGGTAGAGCAGCTCGCCGTCACGCCGGGAATACCGGGACATGATACAGCCGTCCTGCACGGCTTTGATGGG
>CACXGK010000132.1 GCA_902767115.1 uncultured Ruminococcus sp. | reverse complement strand
CCGTCCGAGACACCGACAGAGACTCCGACCGAAACCCCGTCTGAGACCCCGACAGAGGCTCCGACCGATCCGGTTGTGATCGATCCGAATGCGACCGGCGTTGTCGCTGAGATCATCTTCAACGGCGCATCTGTGACACTTAAGGACGCAGAGGGCGCAGAGATCGCAGCAGCAGATGCTTCCAATGTCGCAGTCAGCGGTGCATATGTGACCATCGTGAAGTCTGGCTCCTACGCAATTTCCGGTGCTTCCACCGACGGTCAGATCAAGGTCAATACCGACAACACCGCAGAGCCGGAAGCACAGGTAGAGCTCAGCTTCCAGGGTCTGGAGCTGTCCAACAGCAAGGTTGCTCCGGTTTATGTAGAGAACGTTGGCGATGAGTGCGTGATCTCCGTCAAGAAGGAGACCACCAACATCATCAGTGATGGCACCTCCCATACTGATTCCTATACCACCAGTGAGGGTGAGACCAAGACCGTCACTTCTGCGATCTTCGCTCGTGACGACCTGAAGATCAAGGGCAAGGGTACCCTCACCGTAAATGGTAACACCGAGGACGGTATCGTTTCCGCAAACGATGTCAAGATCTTCAATTCGACTCTGATCGTCAATGCAGCAGATGACGGTATCCGTGGTGATACAGTCAAGATCGGTGACGCAGACGATGCAGTTTCCGCAGGCGGCACAGGCTACGACAACCTGAGCGTGACCATCAAGGCAAAGGCTGGCGACGGCATCCGTGCAGGCTCCGACAACGAGGGCAAGGGTGTTGTGACCATCAATGGCGGTAAGGTTGACATCACTTCCTATGCAGACGGCATCCAGGCTGAGCAGGAATTCGTGATGAACGACGGCGACCTGACCATCTACACCTACGAGGGCAGCAATTTCGGCGGCACCTCCACTGGCTCCACCGGCACCTGGGGCGGCGGCATGGGTATGGACGGCAATGCCAACAAGACCGATATTTCCGCTAAGGGCATCAAGGCTGTTGGTCTGTACGATTCCACCGGCACGACCTACCAGAGCGCAGGCAATATCACCGTGAACGGCGGTACCATCAAGGTGGATTCCTCCGATGACGCACTCCACTGCGGCGGCGATATGTACATCTACGGCGGCAATTTCACCATTGCTTCTGCTGACGATGCATTCCATTCCGACCACAGCCTGACCATCGGCAAGACCGCAGCAAACACCTTTGACGATGTCATCATCAACGTGACCAAATGCTACGAGGGCGTTGAGGGCGTGACCATCAACCAGAACTCTGGTACGGTTTACATCGTATCCGGCGACGACGGCTACAATGCAGCAGGCGGCGCAGACGGCTCCGGCACCGGCAACACCAATCCGTGGGGCGGCGGCGGCATGAGCACCTCCTCCGGTACGCTCAACCTCAGCGGCGGTCTGGTCGTTGTCAACTCCGCAAACGGCGACCATGATGCACTCGACTCCAATGGCAGCATCTACATCACCGGCGGTTACTACTGCGCAAACGGTCAGGAGCCGCTCGACTGCGACGGTTCCATCAACCAGACCGGCGGCGCTGTCATCACCATGACCGCAGGCAACACCAGCCTGAACACTCGCTACACCTTCACTGACAACTCCGGTAATGCGATCGTATCCTTCCTGTCCGGCAACGGCGGCGGTCTGAGATCCGGCTCCACCGGCTCTGCACAGTCCGGCGGCAACGTATCCGGCGGCACCGAGATCATCTCCGGCAACGTCATTGCAGGCGGTACACTCTCCGGCGGCACAGCCCTCGGTCAGTCCTCCTCCTCCGGCGGAATGCAGCCCGGCGGTCCTGGCGGACAGTGGTAAGCGAAATCCCTTAATCTTGCTTAATCCTTATTAATTCCTTTATTCATAGAGTAACTGGCGCCAGGTGTCTCTGGCGCCAGTTGCTTTTTTCCGGAAAGTATGCTATAATAAAACGGATGTTGAAAAAATGAAAACAGGAGGAAACCACTATGCAATACAGAAACGAGATCAGAGCATGGATCCGCTCCCACGAGAAAGATATGATCGCAGACCTTGAAAAGCTGATCGCTGTGCCGAGTGTGATGGGCGCATCGCAGGAGAGGGCACCTTTCGGAGAACAGCCCCTTGCGGCATTGCAGCTCATGCTGGAAAAGGCGGAGAATTACGGCTTTTCCACCGACAACTGCGACAACTATGCCGGCTGTATCCGACTGGGAGACAAGGCGGAGCTTGGCATTCTGGCGCACCTGGACGTGGTGCCGGTCGGCGAGGGCTGGAAGCATGACCCCTTCCGGATGACGGACGACGGCGAAAAGCTCATCGGCAGAGGCACTTCCGATGACAAGGGTCCTGCCGTGGCAGCACTGTATGCCATGCGTGCCGTCAAGGAGCTTGGCATTCCGCTGCAAAGCGGCGCAGAGCTGATCGTTGGCACCGACGAGGAAAACGGCTCGGCAGATCTGGCGTATTACACGGCACACCGCACCCTGCCGCCGCAGGTATTCACCCCGGACGGCGATTATCCGGTCATCAATCTGGAAAAGGGCATGGCACGTCTGGAGCTGCACAGCGATTTCAGCGACGGCAAGTCGAAGATCGTAAAGCTCCGTGCAGGCGAAGCCGTCAACGCAGTTCCGGCATTTGCGGAAGCAACGCTGCGTGGCGTGGAGATCGAGGATTTCCTGGCATCCCGGCAGACGGACTATCCGGGGGTTGCCATCGGGTGTCATGTCGATGACAGCGACCTGCTGCACGTTACCGTGGACGGCAAGAATGCCCATGCCTCCACGCCGGAGCTTGGCAAGAACGCACTGACCTGCCTGCTCGAAATCCTGCTCCCGGTGCTCGGCGACGGTGCGCAGGCGGATGCGGTGCGCAAGCTCACAGCACTCTTTCCGTATGGCGAAACGGACGGGGCATCCTGCGGTGTTGCGGCATCGGATGAAATTTCCGGCGCATTGACGATGCTCATGAGCGTGATGCGCATGGACGAGAGCCAGTTCACCGCCAAATGCGACACCCGGTTCCCGGTCTGCGTGACGGGCGAGGAGGTCAGCAGCAAGTTCACAGCCGCCGTGAGCCCCCTCGAAGCCAAGGTGCTCATGTGCGATGAGCCGCATCACACGGACGAGAATTCCCCCTTCGTGCAGGCGCTTCTGCGTGTATACGAGGAGGTCACGGGCGAGAAGGGCGAGTGCCTTGCCATCGGCGGCGGCACCTATGTGCATCACATCGAGGGCGGCGTTGCCTTTGGTGCGACGTTCCCCGGAACGGATGTGCATATGCACGGCGCAGAGGAATTCATCCTGCGTGAGCATCTCCTGCTCGATGCCGAGATGATGGCGCTGGCGATCACGGAGATTTGCGGATAAGGGTTGCAATTTATGGCGATATATGGTATACTGAATGAGGATAGTATCCAAAACCAAACGAAATGAGGTAGAAAAAATGCAGAAGAAACGAATGATGAAAAGAATCGTACCGCTTTGCCTGACGGCAGCCATTGCTGTAGGCGCAACGCATATCGTCGATCAGGCGACCCTGAACGGCGGTCTGAGCACCTTTGCAGGGCTGTTTGGTGATGTCAACAGCGACGGTGCCGTCAATGCATCCGATGCAGCGGACATCCTGATGTATGCTGCATGGGTCGGCGCCGGCAACGAGGGCGACCTTGCGTACTTCGAGAGCCTGAATGGTGTGGAGGTGCCGACGGAGGAGCAGCCGACGGAAGCGCCTACAGAAGCATCGACGGAGGAGCCGACCGAAGCACCTACAGAAGCGCCGACGGAAGCACCTACAGAAGCACCGACTGAGGAGCTTGACGATACAGCATACGGGTATTACAAGAAGCTTGCTGCGGAATGGGACAGAGCAGGCGATACAAGCACACATATGCTGGAAAACTCTGGTGTTATGTATGAGGGTACCGTCATTGCTGAGGTTAGGGAAATGGTGAACTACTCCAGTACCTATACGCTTGTTGAGTATAATGTTGCATCCAAGGAGCAAAAGGTGATTCCGTTGGATATCGGCAATCTGGATGACGTTTACTTCAACAATGGCTATATTTACATCCACCCGTTCTCCACGGAGACATTCCTCAAGTATGATCTGGATATGAATAAGATCGCTGAGGGGGAACTCAAGGGAGTCAATTATCTGATTTCTGATGCCGGATATATCTTCACGGAGGGTGCGTATCTGACACCGGAGTTTGAAATGGTAGAGGTGCCCAATCCTGTGACACTCGATTCGCATGGACTCGAAACAGAAATCACAGATTGGAGTGTCAAGGCTTGCTATGGCAGTGCGTTCATTGCGTGCGGTTACAATTCGGTTGAGAAAAAGGATGAGGTGTACCGCTTTGATGCCAAAACCGGTGAATGGACTAAAATGCCTGAAAATAAGGCTCTCATGCAGCGAGCTATGATCAACTACGGGCAGGTCGGCAACTGCCTGATTACGTATAATGCGATCGTTGATCTGGAAAGCGGCGAGACTTTCGGCGATTTTGGCAATGTTGACTACTTTAGCAGAAGCTACTTTGGCGGTTTCTCTAATATTACCCATACGTCTATCCAGGAAGGTTTCCAGTTCCAGGAGGTACAGTATGATGGCAGCGCATACTATCTGACGGGAAATGTCATCCGAACCCTTGGTATCGAAAGCGGCGTCAACCGCATGAATATCGTTCCGCTTGACAAGACCTATTATTTGTATACGGACGATGCCGGTCTGTTCCTGCGCACCTATGAGAAAGGCAGCGAACAGGAGGAAATGATTTATCGTAAAAAGTCCTGACCCCTTGCAATTTTTCCAAAAGTATGCTATACTAAAACTATCAACTTTACTTTTAGGAGGTCATGAAAATGGATATCAAAGCAAAAATCGAAGAAGTTATCGGCAAGATCCAGAATGATAAGGATTTTGCAGCCAAGTTCCAGCAGGATCCGGTCAAGGCAGTCGAGGGCGTTGTCGGCGTCGATCTGCCGGACGACCAGGTCAACGCTGTGATCGACGCTGTCAAGGCAAAGGTCGCTGCAGGCGGTCTGATGGACAAGCTCTCCGGTCTGCTCGGCGGCAAGAAGGACTGATGGTCTGACCGCACAGCTTCCCTCTGAGGTGCAGAACTATGGACAAATCCAAAGAAAAGACCAACGTTATGCGCATCCTTGACCAGAAAAAAGTGCCGTACCAGAGCTATTGCTATGCGGAAACGGCGGCTGTTTCCGGTGTGGATGTTGCGAAGGTGCTCGGACAGGATCCGGCACAGGTTTTCAAAACGCTCGTGACAGAGTCGGGCAAGGGCGGACATTTCGTCTTTGTGATCCCGGTCGGTGAGGAGCTTGATCTCAAAAAGGCTGCCAAAGCCGTCGGCGAAAAGAGCATCTCCATGCTCAAATCCAAGGAGCTGCTGCCGCTGACCGGCTACATTCACGGCGGATGCTCTCCCATCGGCATGAAGAAGGTCTTTCCGACTGTGATCCATGCCTCGGCGGAAAGCCTGCCGACCATGATCTTCAGCGCCGGCAAGATCGGCTATCAGGTCGAGGTCGCACCGTCTGATCTCCAGAAGATCCTCCGGCTGTCGTTTGCGGATATTATCGTTTGATGTCAAAAAATCCCCTGGATGCTTGTTCCAGGGGATTTTTGTGCTTTCCGGTCACGCTGCTAAGAATACTTCGATCGAATCCGTGCCGCCGGCTCCCAGATAGGCGGCATATTCCAGAACGCTTGCAGCGTCAGAGGCGTCCACGGACTTGTCAGCATTGAGGTCGGCGGCGATGAACTGCGCATCCGTCAGACCGCTGTCCTCGCCGGCACCGGTCAGCGCTGCGGCTTCAAGGATATACTGCGCATCCAAGGCATTGATCTGCCCGTCCGCATTGACATCACCAGGCTGCGGTGCGGTGTTCGGTTCTGTGGGGTCAGGCTCGGTAATGGGTTCGGTAATGGGTTCAGTTGGCGGTTCTGTCGTGGGTTCCGGTTCCGTGGGGGCGTCTGTTGGCGGTTCGGTGGGAGATTCTGTCGGCTCCTCAGCAGCGGCAAGTGCTGCAACGTGCCGTCATTGAGCCGCCCTGCGCAGGCAGCAACACTCTCCAGATACTCCACGTCCGGTGCATAATTCGTTGCACTGCTTAGGACAATCAGGATGTAGGGATGCTCACACCCGATGTAGCAGGCTTCATGCCAGACAGCGGCGACATTGCCATATTTGACGGCAACGGGCGTATTCTCGTCGCCAAGAATGCCACGCACGTAGGTATCCTTCGAGTGGCACAGCGCATCCCATGCAATCGTCCAGGGACCGCCGTCGTCCGAGCGGATATACATCCGGCGCATCGTTTCACACATGAATGCTGCATGAACTGTTGGAAACCGGGGATAGGTCTGCCCGATGCGGATGTCATAGCCCCAGCTTGCGATCATGTTGTTAAAGCCGCTCACGCCGAACAGATACACCAGCATATCATACGCCACATTGTCCGAGTAGCGCAGGGCATAGTCGAGGAGCTGCTCGATGGTGTAATCCACACCGTATTCACCCTTATAAATGATGCCGGAGCCGCCGTGATACCAGGATTTGGTGTAGGTGATGGTCTCGTCAAGGGAATGCACACCGTTTTCGAGCTGCGCACAGACCCAGTAGCAGTATGGCAGCTTGATGAGCGAGGCACCGGCAAGCTTGGTTTGCGCTTTGTAGGAATAGAGCGTTGTGCCGTCCATACTGTAGACGAGCACGGCGGTCGGTCGTCCATAGCCGTTGACAAGGTCATTCATTTCCTCCGGCGCACCGGCGGCTGCCGGAATCGGCTGGATCAGGCAGCAAAGCAGCATGGCAAGCTGTATGAGAAATGCGAGTATTTTCTTAGGCATAGCGGCCTCCTTACAGACAAAGAAAGCTCCCATCGCCCAAAATCGATGGGAGCTTTCCGAAATGATTCTTACAGGCAGTGCGCACGAAGCTCCTCAGGAGACAGCGGCGAGAGATAGCCCGGAGCCACATCAAATGCAGTCTTGCAGCCGGTCTGACCCTCAGCAGCCATACGGGACAGTGCTCTTGCGTATGCAACGAGGACGGAAGCGGTGAACTCCGGATTGGAGCCGAGCTTCAGGGAGTACTCGATGGTCTGGGTGGTATTCTCACCGTCGCCGGTCTTGCCGGAACGGATCACGAAACCGCCGTGCGGCAGGGTATTGTGCTCACGGTCGAAGGTCTCCTCGTCGATGAAGTTCACGGTGGTGTTGTACTCATCGAAGTAGTTCTTCATGGTCTTGATATCATTCTCGATCTGTGCCTTATCAGCGCCTTCCTCAGCAACGACATAGCAAACACGCTCGTGCTTGTCACGGGTGGTGAGCTCCGGCTGGCTGCCGCTGCGGACTGCCTCAATTGCAGACTCTACCGGGCAGGTGTACTGGATGCCACGCTTTACGCCCTTGACACGGCGGATCGCATCGGAGTGACCCTGAGAAACGCCCTTGCCCCAGAAGGTGTAGGTTGCGCCGTTGCGCAGGATGCTCTCCGCATACACACGGTTGAGGGAGAACAGACCCGGATCCCAGCCAAGGGAGATCATAGCCAGGTGGCCGTTTGCAGCAGCGGCAGCGTCAACATTTGCAAAATGCTCCGGGATGCGTGCGTGCGTATCAAAGCTGTCGATGACATTGAAGTGCTCTGCGAGTGCCGGTGTCTGAACCGGAAGATCGGTCGCACTGCCGCCGCAGATGATGAGGACGTCGATCTCATCCTTGTGGCTCTCGATGTCAGCGATGGGGTATACGGGGATACCAGCGGTCAGGAGCTTGACGCTCTCCGGCGCACGGCGGGTGAATACGCCTGCCAGCTCCATATCATCATTCTGGCGGATGGCAAGCTCGACACCCTTGCCGAGATTACCGTAGCCTGCGATACCAATTCTGATTTTGCTCATGGGAATGACCTCCACTTTCAAAATTAAAGTTTACTCGTTTATTATAGCACAGATTTGGAATTTTGTAAAGAAAAAATTGGTGAAAGACGCATTTTTTTCTAAAAATGAAGTGGAATCGGGGCTTTGACTAAAAATCGAAATGTTGACCGGGTGAACACACCTGTTTTTACAGGAAGGACATATCAGGATACAAATCTTCAGTTTATCCACCAAAAATGCACGATTGGCAGAATCTAACAAAAGTATTGACAAAGTTGTAGAATTGTGATACAATATAACAGTACGGAAATCCGTATGAATTGATTGAATCGGTATGACCTGCCTGCTGCATTTCGGGAAGGTCACACAAGAGGGGAAGGTAAAAAAGATGAGAAAGATGATTGGACGAATGACCGCAGCCCTGGCAGCCGTTGGCTGCATGGCAGCTTCCGTTCCGGCATTCCCGGCTGGCGCCGAGATCGCTGAGGAAGCAAAGGTAATTTATGAGACAGATTTTGAGGACGGCGATGTGTCGAAATTCTCGCCCCGTGGTGATCGTGACACCTCTGTGATCGCTACGGACAAGGAGGAGGGCAACACCTTCATGACCATCACAGATCGTTCCAACGGCTGGAATGGTCCGCAGCTCTCGCTGGACAAGATCTGCGAGCCGGGCGTGAAGTACACTGTATCCCTGCGTGCAAGGGCTGAGTGGTACAACGACATCAAGGTGAGCCTCCAGTATACTGCTGAGGGCGCCGAGGACGCTTCCTACAGCAATTTGCAGTCGCAGACCTCCCAGGGCGAGTGGGTGGAATTTGAGAACGTCAAGTTCAGCATCCCGGAGGGCGCACATGACGTGTTTATTTACGTTGAGGCAAGCGATAAGGTCAACCTGTACATGGATGATTTCTCGCTCAAGACCGCTCCGGTCTATGCCATTGAGCAGGATGTGCCGGGTCTGAAGGACGTGTATGCGGATTACTTCAAGATCGGCGGCGCTGTGACAGCCGATGAGCTGGCACCGCAGACCACCAAGGATCTGATCCTCAAGCACTATAATTCCATCACCCTCGGCAACGAGCTCAAGCCGGAGAATATGCTCGACAAGGACGCTTGCCAGGCTGCTGCTGCCGCAGGCGATGAGACTGCTGTGTCCGTTTCGCTCAAGGGCGGCGCACGCTCCATCCTGAATTTCTGCCGTGACAACGACATTCCGGTACGTGGTCACGTTCTGGTATGGCACTCCCAGACGCCGGGCTGGTTCTTCAAGGAAGGCTACGATCCGGAGGGCGATTGGGTCGATAAGGAGACCATGCTCGGCAGAATGGAAAACTACATCAAGGGCGTATTTGAGGTGCTCGATGAGGAGTATCCGGATGTCGATTTCTATGCATGGGACGTTGTCAATGAGGCGTTCACCGACGACGGCAAGCCGAGAACGGCTGGTACCTATGAGGAAAATCCCAACTATTCCGGCTGGGTCGGGGTATTTGGCGACAACTCCTTTATCCCGTATGCGTTCGAGTATGCCAGAAAGTATGCTCGTCCGGAGACCAAGCTCTATTACAACGACTTCAACGAGTATATGCAGGGTAAGCGCAACGCCATTGCAGAGATGGCAACCGAGCTGCACGAGAAAGGCGTTCTCGACGGCATCGGTATGCAGTCCCACCTTGATGTCCGCACCGGTCCCGATGCGTTCCCGTCTGTGAACGTGTATGAGGCAGCACTGAAGGTGTTTGCAGAGACCGGCTGCGATGTGCAAATCACCGAGCTGGATGCGACCCTCGATAAGAATTCCGAGGTCACTGACGAACTGCTCGAAGCGCAGGCACAGTACTATTCTGACGTG
>CACXGK010000131.1 GCA_902767115.1 uncultured Ruminococcus sp. | reverse complement strand
GAGCACTGGGATCTGATCTCCACCCGTCTTGGACAGACGGAGCGTGAGAAGGTCTATGCGCTGTTCCTTGGCATCGGCACCCGTGAGAGTACCCTTGGTGGCAACGGCGACGGCGCCGATATCGAAACCGCTCAGTCGCAGGGATTTGGCGTCAGCTCGGCGCACGCCTACGGCACCTTGCAGACGGCAGTCACCGCCTTTGCGGACGCAGACCCGACCTTCATGAAGGAGGAGGACGTCCCGGAGATGTACCAGTATTCCCTCTCGGAGTCCACGTTCTATGACGCCATCATTTCCAACCACATGGGCGTGCGCAAGATCATGCATTTCTGCGTGGTCGGCATGACAACGGACGGACTGGAGGGCTATCAGGTCACCCGTGGCGCCCTCAAGGGCTTCAATACCGGCTGGTCGAATTTCACCGGCGAGGACGACGGCTACTACAAGAACTACCCCGACGAGATCATTGCTCTGGCTCGCTGGTACTATGATGAGGGGCATCTGTATGATAATGTGTTCACCTGGACGAATGACCAGCGTGTCGATCCCTACCGGGAGGGCAAGGTCTGGGACTGGTGGGGTGACGTGCATCCGAGCTTAGCAGAGGTCAAGCCCTCGGAAGCCACCGAGCCGACCGATTCCCCTGTACCCGGCGCTCTCAAAGGCGATGTGAACCTCGACAAGTCCGTTGACCTGCTGGATATTATCGCTCTGCAGCGCTATCTGCTGATGCAGGATACCCTGACGGCGGAGCAGTTTGCCAATGCCGATATGAACGATGACAGCGCAGCCGATGTTTACGACCTGTCGCTCCTCAAGCGCTCACTGATCGGCTAAAAGGGGGATTTCTCATGATCTATACTGTGACATTCAATCCGGCGCTGGACTATGTGGTGAATACCGAAGGCCTGGAGCTTGGGGGCATCAACCGCTGCACCTCGGAGCAGATCTTTGTCGGCGGCAAGGGCATCAATGTGTCCCTTGTGCTCCGGGAGCTCGATGTCCCGTCCAAAGCACTGGGCTTTGTTGCCGGCTTTACGGGGAGCGCCATTGAGCAGAGCCTGCAAAGTCAGGGGATCGAGACGGATTTCGTCCATCTGCCGGGCGGCTTTTCCAGGATTAATGTCAAGCTCCGTTCCGCCCCCGGCACCGAGACCGAGATCAACGGTCAGGGACCGGAGATCGGTGCGTGGGCAGTCGAGGTGCTGTTCCAGAAGCTGGATGCCCTTTCTGATGGGGATACGCTCGTGCTTGCCGGAAGTGTGCCGGCGAGTGTGCCGCAGGATATGTATGTGCAGATCCTCGAACGGGTACGGGATAAGAAACTGCGCATCGTGGTCGATGCCGCCGGTGATCTTCTCCGGAAGGTTTTGCCCTACCACCCCTACCTCATCAAGCCCAATCACCACGAGCTTGCTGCCCTCTTTGGCAAAACGGACTGCAATGTGACCGAGCTGCATGATCTGGCGCAGGAGCTCCAGAAGATGGGCGCCCGCAATGTCCTCGTGTCGATGGCAGGGGACGGTTCGCTTTTGCTTGATGAAGCCGGCAACAGCTATTGCTATCCTGCCTGCAAGGGCGTCCCGGTCAATTCCGTTGGTGCCGGGGATTCGATGGTAGCCGGCTTCCTTGCCGGCATGGAAAGCGGCGATGTGATCCATGCGCTGCGCCTTGCGACCGCCGCAGGCGGCGCCACGGTATTTGGCGAGGGACTTGCCAAGCGCAGCGAGATCGACAGGCTGTACGAAAGCCTGTCATAAACCGCACACGCCCAATGCCTCCCAGAAAGGAGTCTTTTCCATGACCGATTTCCTTCCGGTCACCCCAGAGGAGCTGCATGAACAGGGCATTGAACAGCCGGATTTTGTCTATCTGACCGGTGATGCCTATGTCGATCATCCGAGCTTCGGGGCGGCAATCATATCCCGTGTGCTCCAGTCGCACGGCTATTCCGTTGCCATGCTGCCGCAGCCGGATTGGCGGCATGATGCGGATTTTCTGAAATTCGGCAAGCCCCGGCTTGCCTTTCTCGTCACCGGCGGCAATATCGACAGCATGGTTGCACACTACACCGCAGCCAAGCGCCGCCGCAATGACGACGCCTACTCTCCCGGCAACAAAGCCGGCTATCGTCCCGACCGTGCGGTACTGGTGTATTGCCGGCGCCTGCGTGAGATCTGGGGCAGGGACGTTCCCATTCTCATCGGCGGACTGGAGGCATCCCTGCGCCGCTTTGCGCATTATGACTACTGGGATAACAAGGTGCGCCCATCGATCTTAGCCGAGAGCGGTGCGGATCTTCTGATGTTCGGCATGGGCGAGCACAGCATGGTCGAGATCGCAGATCTGTTGAACCAGGGTGTCCCGGTGCAGGATATCACCGAGGTGCGTGGCACCTGCTATCTGACGGCGCCGGAGCAGACGCCCTATGGCGCAGCGCAATGTCCCTCCTTCGAGCAGGTGCGTGACAGCAAGGAAGCCTACGCCAAGGCGTGCAAGCTCCAGTACGACCAGCAGGACGAGGTCTATGGCAAGCGCATTTTGCAGCGTCACGGTGACCGGATGCTTGTGCAGAATCCCCCGGCGCTCTCCCTGACGCAGGAGGAGCTTGATGCCCTGTACAGACTGCCCTTTACCCGGACGTACCACCCGATGTACGAACCCCTGGGCGGTGTGCCGGCGATCAAGGAGGTGCGGTTTTCCATCACGCATAACCGTGGATGCTTCGGCTTTTGCAATTTCTGCTCCATCGCCCTGCATCAGGGCAGACGCATGACCACACGCAGTCAGGAGAGCGTCATTGAGGAAGCGAAGATGCTCACCCAATATCCCGATTTCAAGGGCTATATCCACGATGTCGGCGGACCTACGGCGAATTTCCGCCACCCCTCCTGTCAGAAGCAATTGCAGTACGGACTGTGCAAGGGCAAGAAATGCCTTGCCCCGGAGCCGTGCAAAAATCTCTACGTCGATCACAAGGAATATCTCGATCTTTTGCGGAAACTGCGCTCACTCCCCAAGGTCAAGCGTGTGTTCATCCGTTCCGGCATCCGGTATGATTATCTCCTGTGCGACAAGGACGAAAGCTTCTTCCGGGAGCTGGTCGAGCACCACATCAGCGGTCAGCTCAAGGTCGCACCGGAGCACAGCTCCAACCACGTCCTTGACCTCATGGGCAAGCCCCATATCGAGGCGTACCGCCGGTTCCAGAAGCGCTTTTATGAGCTGACAAAGAGCATCAAAAAGGAGCAGTACCTCATCCCCTACCTGATGAGCAGCCATCCGGGCAGCACGATGAAGGATGCGATCGATCTGGCGTGCTTTCTGAAAAAAGACGGCATTCGTCCGGAGCAGGTGCAAGATTTCTACCCCACGCCGGGTACGATCTCGACCTGTATGTTCTGGACAGGGCTCAACCCCTACACGATGGAGGAGGTCTATGTCCCCCGTTCGCCGCAGGAAAAGGCGGAGCAGCGTGCGCTTTTGCAGTACTACCTGCCGGAGAATCACGCACGCATCCGGCAGGCACTCATCAAAGCCGGACGCCGTGACCTGATCGGTTCGGGACCGGGCTGTCTGGTGCCGGCAGACCCCCACGCACAGCGTACCCCTGCCGCACGGGATAAAAAGTCAGGTGACAGAAAACAGGGCGACAAAAAGCCCGGAAAGCATCCCATCCGCAATACCCGTCAGGCAAAGAACAGTAAGAATAAGCGCAAGCCCTAAGGAAGTGACGAGCGATGGAACTGACACGCCGCCGGAAAATCGGTGTCATCATGCCGGCGATCACGGAATCTCTCGATGCAAGCTATCTCGAAGACATCTACCAGCAGGTGAGCGCCTGCGGCTATGACACGGTCGTTTTTACCTGCTCCTCGAATATGCAGAAGCTCGATATGCCGACGGATTATATTCTGGCGGAGGAGAGCATTTACCGCCTTGCTGCCAGGACGGAACTTGACGGTCTGATCGTGGCTGCCGGCAAGTATCACAACGCCCATGTTGCCGACCGCATCCTGAAAGCCTTGCGGCATATCACGATCCCTTGCGTCTGCACGTATTATGAGAACGACTTTTTCCCGAATGTGGAGGTACCGCAGGCGGAGAGCATCCGGAATATCACGGCGCATCTGATCGAAGTTCACGGCTTTACGAAGATCTTCTGCCTGACTGGTCAGCAGGGGAATCCCGAAGCGGAGGAGCGCCTTGCCGGATGGCGCATGGCGATGGAGCAGGCAGGTTTGCCGGCGAACCAGTACCGGTACGGCGATTTCTGGCTCGATGCCCCCAAACGCCTTGCGGATGAGATCGCTGCCGGAAAGCTCCCGCTGCCGGAAGCCGTGGTCTGCGCCAATGACTTCATGGCGATCGCCCTGTGCAAGGAGCTGATCGCCAACGGCATCCGTGTGCTGGAGGATATCGCCGTGACTGGCTTCGACGGCGGTCCGAATGCGACCCTCACCGAGCCGTCCATCACGACCGTGGACGGCAAGGAGTACGACATCGGCACCAATGCGGCGATCCAGCTTTTGAACCGCATCGACGGCAAGACCCGACCGCCGCTGCACACCCAGCATATCACGTTCGGCAGGAGCTGCGGCTGCAAGGAAAAGAGCGCTAAGGAGTACTTTGCCCAGATCGATGAGAAATACATCCGTGCCAGCGCCTACCGGGAGGTGCGTGCCATCTTCGACTATATCAACCGCATGGCATCCGCTGAGTCTATGATACAGCTCAGTGACCGTGTGGCGGAGCTTTCGATCATGCTGCCGTACTGGAACGACCTGTATGTCTGCGTGCGCCATGACCTGACGGAAACCGATGCGGCGACCGGACAGAAGGAGCTGCCGGATGAGATGGAGCTGTTTGACTCGATCCACCAGTATGCGCACTCGGATGCGATGCGGCGTTTTCCGCTGCGGGATTTTTTGCCGGCGGATGTGTGCGGCGAGCTTGGCAAGCTCATGATCGCCGTGCCGCTGCACAATACGGATACGATCTTTGGCTATATCGTCACGACCTATTCCGATCCGAGGCTGTATGTGTTTGACGATCTGTACGTGAGCTGGCGGGATTCCGTGGCGAATGCGCTCTCGGTGCAGTACATCAAGGAAAAGAACCGCCGTCTGACCCAGCAGCTCGAACGCTTTGCAGAGCACGACCAGATCACCGGAATGCTCAATCTCAAGGGCATTTCCCACAAGCTCCGGACGTCGCAGACCTACGCCTGCGTCATTCTCCGGATCCAGTGGATCCAGACGGTCACGGCGGCAGTCAGCATCACCCCGGAGCTGTACGTTGCCAACGCCATCCAGATGTGCTGTGCCGAAGCGGAGACCTGCTTCCGGTATAATAAGGACGTGTTCGGCGTGATGCTCCCTCTCCCGGAACGGATGGATCCGGAGCGCTTCAGTGAGGAATGGGTGCTGCGGTTCGATGCCTTTCTGGAGCTGCTCCGGCAGCGTGACAAACGCATGGAAAAGCCCGTGATCCGCATTTATTACGACACCTTCCAGCCGGAAGCATTTGCGTGCCGGGAGAAGCTTGAGAGCATGATCGAATCCCACCTCCGGCAGGAACGCCTTGCGCCGACCGTCAAGGGCGGACTTGCCCAGCAGTTGGAGGAGATCCGCCGCCAGATCATCAGCCACCCGGCAGATGAGTGGACGCAGGAATACATCGCCGACTCCATGCAGATCAGCGTCAGCTATTTCCGGCGGCTGTACAAGCAGCAGTTCGGAACGCCCTTCGGCACCGACCTCATCCATCTGCGCATGAGCCACGCCATGAAGCTGCTGCGTCAGACGGATATGAATATCAAGCTCATTGCCGTGCAGTGCGGCTACCCGAATGCGTTTCACTTCATGACGGCATTCAAGAAGGAAACCGGCTTGACAGCGACGGAATTCCGCAGCGCCAAGCAGAAAGACAGCCACAGCAGCCCCGAATCCGGATCATGACACCGGGTTCGGGGCTTGCTTTTTTGATAGTCAAACTTTCATTGATTTCTTTTCTCTTGTGCTAAAGTTTTAGCTAAATCTTTCAAAAATAATCATATCTGGAATAAACAGTGTCAGATATTAGATTGATTTATGACTACTGATGGTATATAATAAGCTTGGTAATACAGAGAAAGGCAGGAACGATCACCTGCATAAAACAAATGGGCAAAAGCCCGCACAATATTACACAGGGGGAATTACAAATGAAAGTAAACGCATGGAAAAGAACCATCGCAGCCCTGGTCGCAGCAGCCGCAGCATTTGCACCGCTGGGCACCGGCACGCAGGCGGCTGTCTGGAATGGCACCTACACCCTGACAGCATCCGCAGCCAGCACCGCATCCGTGACCGTAACGGCATCCGCTGGTTACGCTGAGGGCGCCTATGCAGAGTGGCAGGCAGTTACCGGTGCGACCGGCTACAATGTCTACGCTGACGGCACCCAGATCGATGGTATGCTGATTCGTCAGTACGCATCCTGCTTCCGTGCCGATGCACTCGGACTCAAGGCAGGCAGCCACACCCTGAAGATCGTTCCGGTCATCAGCGGCAAGGAGGATGCCTCCAAGGCAGCCGAGGTCAAGGTCACAACGATTGCGCATGACCGCAGCGGCTTTGGCTTTGTCAACGGCACCTCCTCCGGCGCCTACAACGATGACGGCACCCTGAAATCCAATGCCACCGTCGTTTACGTCACCAACGCCACCAAGGATTCCGTGAGTGTCTCCCTCCCGGACAAGAAGGGCAACGCTACGACCGTCAAGGGCGTGCAGGCGATCATCACCAACCTCAAGAGCAACACCAAGGCAGGCCCCGTCTGCATCCGTCTGATTGGCAACATCACCGACCCGTCCGGTCTTTCCAGCGGCGATCTGTACGTGGACACCGTGACCTGCGGTCTGACCATCGAGGGTGTCGGCAAGGATACGACATTCAATGGCTTTGGTCTGGTTGTCAAGAATTCCTCCAATGTCGAGATCCGCAACCTCGGCTTTATGAACTGCAATTCCAACGAGGGCGACAATGTAGGCTTGCAGCAGAAAAACGACCATGTATGGGTTCACCACTGCGATATGTTCTACGGCGATGCCGGTTCTGATGCTGACCAGGTCAAGGGCGACGGCGCACTCGATACCAAGACTTCCACCTACATCACGCACTCCTACAACCACTTCTGGGACAACGGCAAGTGCAACCTCCAGGGTATGAAGTCCGAGACCGCTGAGAACTACATCACCTATCATCACAACTGGTATGACCACTCCGATTCCCGTCATCCGAGAATCCGCACCTGCTCCGTTCACATTTATAATAACTACTTTGACGGCAATGCAAAGTATGGCGTGGGTGTCACACTGGGTGCATCCGCATTCGTTGAGAACAACTACTTCCGTAACTGCAAGTACCCGATGATGTCCTCCATGCAGGGCTCCGATGTCCTGTCCGGCGGCACCTTCTCCAGCGAGAACGGCGGTATCATCAAGGCTTACAACAACACCATCACCGGCGACCTGATGAAGTCCTATGTGACCTACCAGCAGGACAGCACCGACTTCGATGCCTACGAGGTCAAGAGCGCATCCGAGACCGTGCCTTCCTCCGTCAAGGCAAAGCAGGGCGGCTCGACCTATAACAACTTCGACACCTCCAGCGTGATGTACAAGTACACCGCACAGTCTCCGGAGGATGCAGTCAAGACCGTTACTGCCAATGCAGGACGTGTACAGGGCGGCGACTTCCAGTGGACATTCAACAATGCAGTCGATGATGCAAGCTATGCCGTCAACGACCAGCTCAAGTCCGCCCTCAAATCCTACAAGGATACCATCGTAGCCATCGGTTCCGGCTTTACGGCAAGCACAGACCCGTCTGCGACCGAGGCACCGACACAGGCTCCCTCCCAGACACCGAGCGAGACCCCGACCCAGGCGCCTACCCAGGCACCGAGCCAGGATCCGCAGCCTTCCACACCGGTCGCTGCATCCGCTTACGTGCATAATTTCACCGAGAACGGCACGAACAGCTCGTTCTATACCATCACCGGCAACCTTTCCACCTCGAAGGGCAGCGTGAATTACGATGGCAAGACCCTGACACAGTGCCTGAAGATGGAGAGTGCGACCTCCATCGGCTTCACCGCCCCGGCAGTCGGCAAGCTGACCCTCGTATTTGTTGAGGACGCAGCGACCATCAAGCTCGACGGCAAAAAGCTCACCGCATCCGGCGGCATTATCACAGCGGACGTTTCCGCCGGCGCACATACCCTTGCCAAGGCAGATGCTGTGAACCTGTTCTATATGGCATTTGCGACCGAGGGCGGCACAGTCATCACCCCGACCGAGACACCCACCCAGGCACCGAGCCAGGATCCGCAGGAGCCAACCGACAAGCCCTCCAATCCGGGCAGCAGCGTCGATGTGAACGGCATCAAGGTCGTCAGCGCAGGTGGCTGGAATGAGATGCTGTATGTGGTTTACTCCGGTGTCAAGGATGCCGATGTCACAGGCGTTTCCTATTCAGGCGCCATCAACGGCACGCTTACCGGCGATGATCTGAAATACCTCGTGCGTGACACCGACAGCGGTCTGCGTGTGGATATCCCCGGCGTTCCGGCAGGTACCTACTCCGTATCCCTGACCACTGCCAAGGGCACCATCACCCAGAGCGGTCTCGAAGTCAACGCAATGGATCGCTCCGGCTATGCACACTTTAACTATACCGACGGCGTCGGTGCTTACACCGACAGCGGCGCTATCAAGTCCAATGCGATCGTCCTCTATGTCACAGACGAGAACAAGGACACCGTGACCGTCACTTCCAAGGACGGCACCAAGGTCACCGGTATCGGTAATATCCTGAACTCCGCAGGTGAGGATATCGGCGGCGGCAAGACCTCCAACGGCGGCGCCAAGCCCAATTCCAATGCGGGCATCATCAAGAAGCTTGCACAGGACGGCACCCCCCTCGTTGTCCGCATCATCGGCGACGTCAAGGCACCGGCTGGCGTGACTGCTTACGACTCCACTGATTTCGGCGGCAGCGTAGGTGACAACGGCGGCATGGCAAGAATGAAGTCCGGTAAGGATATCACCATCGAGGGTATCGGTACTGATGCGGTCGTTGACGGCTGGGGCTTCCACTTCATGTGCGAATCCGCTGCACCGGAGCTCGGCAAGAGCTTTGAGATCCGCAATATCGCCTTCAAGAACGTTCCTGAGGACTGCGTCGGCATGGAGGGCGTACAGGAAAGCTCCAAGCTGACAGCTCCTGTAGAGCGCTGCTGGGTACACAACTGCGAATTCTACAAGCCCACCATCTCTAAGCCCGCAGAGTCCGATAAGGCTGGCGGCGACGGCGCCTGCGATTTCAAGAGAGGTCAGTACTTCACCAACAGCTACTGCTACTATGAGGGCTACCACAAGACCAATCTGGTCGGCGCATCTGACTCCAACCTCCAGTTCCATCTGACCTATCACCACAACTACTGGAACAAGTGCGAGTCCAGAGGACCGCTGGCACGTCAGGCAAATATCCATATGTACAACAATATGTTCATCGGTCAGACAAGCTACTGCATGAATCCGAGAGCAAATGCGTACATCTTCTCCGAGTATAACCTGTTTGACGGCTGCAAGAACCCGATGCAGGTCAAGCTGGGCGCTGTCAAGAGCTTTAACGACGTGCTCAACGGCTGCAAGGGCGACATGGACGGCACAGTGGTCACTGACAAGAGCACCAAGGTGAACACCGACTGCCAGTTTGCTAATTTTGATACAGACGCAGCAGTTTCCTACATCCCGTCCGGCGACTACATCCTCCATACCGACACCTCCAAGCTCGCATCCTACTTCGAGACATACGGCGGAACTATGGACGAGACCAAGGTCGTAAACGGCACCACCTCTGCTGACGGCACTCCGGTACAGCCGAGCGAGACCCCGTCCGAGGATCCCACCGAGGCACCGACCCAGGCACCCTCTGAGACCCCGTCTGAGCAGCCGAGTGATAAGCCCACTGAGACTCCTTCTGAGCAGCCGAGTGACAAGCCCACTGAGACTCCTTCTGAGCAGCCGAGCGACAAGCCCACCGAGACACCTTCCGAGCAGCCCTCTGAAAATCCGGTCGCAGCCGGAAAGTACGGCGATGTGACAGGTGACGGCGCAATTGACATCATGGACGTCATTGCCCTGAACAAGTACATCCTGGGCAGCATGAAGCTCGATGCGCAGGCAAAGGCAAATGCAGACGTAGATACAAACGGCACAGTGGATTCCACGGATTCCCTGAACATTCTGAAATACGTGGTTGAGCTGGTAACGGAATTCCCACTCCGATAACTCACGGTTATGCTCTGCAATGCATAACATACCCTACCGGGCAGCGTGCACTGCCCGGACAGGGACTCAAATTCAGCAGACCCCTCCCCCTTTTTAATATGTCTGACACTATGCGCCGGGCGGTCACCCGGCACATAGTAGACAGGCGATAACCTCTTTTTCTTGAGAAGTGCGTGCGTCCGGCAAGGATGTGCGCATTTTTCATCCAAAAAGCCCCTCACCCTGGAAAGGGGAGGGGCTGTAGGTTATTTCTCGACAAAATCCTTCGTGACCTCCACGACCTCTTTGAGGATCATGAGGGAGTCGGTGGTGTCTACGGTTCCATCCCAGTTGACATCTGCGGCGATTTCAGCTCTTTCATCAAGCACAGATGCGCCAAGAAGATATTTGTTTGTGCCAATGACATCAATGATGTTCAATTCATCATCCTGATAGACGTCACCGGGTTTCATGATCTCAGGAGAAACCGACACAGGCGGCAGCTCTACATCGTCAAGAGTATATTCACCAAGTCCGTAAAAATACGATAATCTGAGCTCATGCCGTATTACATCCATGAATTCCTCGCCGAGAATATCGCAGGCATTTCCCAGGTTCCGATAGCCTTCCGGGGCGCCAAGTTGTGGGGGATTGGATTCCATGACTGTAAAGTTTTTTGCCTCGATCAGATCACCGACCTCTGGCTGATCATCCCCCATAACTGCTCCCCAACGCCAGGTTGAGAACTTTCCACGCTCCGCCGACCGGTAATTCAAGCGAACATACGTGTAAACTGAAGAATCGCTGTCTTTGTACTGGTATACACCTGTAATCATAAGGGTGGCAGTCGTACCTTCAGCAGTAAGCGTATCCGTCCTATCCATGTGCCAGATGGACGGCATATCCTGCAATCTGTATGGCGAGGTCGTGTGGTAGCTGAAGGAATCTGTCTGTATATCGATTGCGGTTTCTTCCGCTGCGAATGCATTCACCGGCGAGAGTGCCAGAAGCATTCCTAAGCAAATGCCTAAAACTCTAAGCTTTCTTTTCATTATAAAACCTCCTTTTATTGGTTGTTACCGGCAATAAGCGGCTTCACTTCTCGACAAAATCCTTCGTGACCTCCACGACCTCTTTGAG
>CACXGK010000130.1 GCA_902767115.1 uncultured Ruminococcus sp. | reverse complement strand
TTTGTCGGCTTGCGCCGACTTAGGAGGGGCTACTCGCCCCTCCTAAACCTCCCTCGGCAGGACTATGCAGCCCTGCACCCGCAGTTTTGATATTAGCATTGATTAGAATAACCAAAAAGCTCCTTGTCCATAGCGGACAGGGAGCTTTTGTAAATTCAATGGGCGTCTTACTCGTACTCCACGACATTGACCCACTTGAGGAGCAGGTCACGCTCGGCTTCGTGGCCCTTGACGGACTGGGAAGCGGCTACGATCGGCATCCAGCGCTGTACGTACTGCTTTGCGGTGTCGCTCTTTTTGCAGAACAGGTCGAGGTACTTGTTGGCTCTCTCCTCGCCGTAGGTCAGGGAGAACTTCAGGAAGGTTCTGGCTGCATCGGCGGAAGCATTACCCTGGGTCGCATGAGCCCAGTCAATGATGTAGTACTTGCCTTCGGGGGTGATGATAACGTCGCCCAGACCTAAGTCACCGTGGCAAACCTTCTTGTGCTTGGGCATGGACTCCAGACGGGTGTGCAGCTCATAGCGAGTGGTCGCATCGAGTGTGGTCTCGGAGATCTTGCGCTGCATCTTGTCCTTGAGCTTGTTCAGGGCAGCAGGGGCAACGGTTGCATGGATGGAAAGCTGGATGTCCACGAAACGATCCAGGATCTCGTCCTCACGGGACGGGTCTTCCTCCAGAAGCTGCTTCATGGTCTTGCCGGGGATGTAGTCCATCACGATCTCCCATTTCTCGTCCTTCTTGCGAACCTCTACGAGCTTCGGGATGGGGAGACCGGTCTCCTCCACTCTTGCCTGATTCAGGGCTTCGTTCAGGACGTCGGAAGTGGAGTAGTTCGCATCGAACTGCTTGACAGCGTAGTCGCCGTCACGATAGATCACCTTGTTCGGGCGTTCGAGCAGAATTTCCATGGTAGATTCCTCCTATCGTTTATTTCATTTTAATGAGGGTCAGTTGAGCTTGGCGGTCAGTTCCTCCACGGTCAAGCCAAGTGCTTCGGCTGCATCTGCCGTGAGGTCAACACCGCCCTTGCCGCCGCCTGCGTAGGCGATGGCAAATGCATTTTCCGCAAGGGATGCCGCACGCAGGAGCGAGGTCTTATCCTTCGCACCGCCGAAAATGATCGACATCGCCTGCACCGCAAATCCAAGGGTATAATCCGACGCATTCGCACCGCACAGGCTGTCCCGTGCCGTGGCTAAAATGCCGGAGATCGCCGTTTCATCCGGTTCTGCGACCATATCCTCGTCCACGATCACCATATCGGGACGGGCAGCGGTCTGGGTCTTGCCAAGGGTGGTGGGGATGGTGATGAAGTACACCTTCGGGTCAAATCCCTCCCGCACACCGGCAGCGACCTGAAGCGTTTCGGCGCTGCCGCAGGCAATGATGCAGTCCGGCTCGAATTTCCGGCAGCTCGACAGCGTATTGCCGTCAGACGGGATCACCGAGAAGGTGATTCCAAGGTCATAGAGAGCGCCGGTCACGGGCAGGAGCGCATCTGTCAGCATCAGGGCAGCATCCGTCAGGATGAGGATGCGGTTTTTATGCAGTTCGTATTTGAGTTCCGCCAGTGCAACGGGCAGGCAGCCCTGCTTGAAGTAGAGCTTGCCCGGCACGAGGAACGATTGCAGATTCTCGTTCATCACTGCTTTTCACCATAGTATGCTTCGAGATACATAGCCTTGATCTCGGAGATGAGGGGATATCTCGGATTGGCACCCGTACACTGGTCGTCGAAGGCATCCTCGGACATCTGGTCGAGCTTTTCGAGGAAGACCTTCTCGTCGATGCCGTAGTCCTTGATGGTGGGCTTGATGCCGACAGCGTCACGCAGTTCTTCGAGCTTTTTCAGGAACTTCTCGAAGATCTCGTTGTCGTCCTTGCCGGTCACGCCGCAAGCCTCTGCGCACTCCACGTAACGCTCCAGGGTGTGCGGGTACTGATACTGGGAGAAGGTGCCCATCTTGCGGGGCTTCGGGTCAGCATTGAAGCGCATCACGATGGTCAGCAGCAGAGCATTGGCAACGCCGTGCGGCAGGTGATGGTAAGCGCCGAGCTTGTGTGCCATGGAGTGGCAAACGCCCAGGAATGCGTTTGCGAACGCCATACCAGCCATTGTGGAAGCGGTAGCCATCTTCTCACGAGCCTTGACATTGGTGCCGTCGTTGTAAGCGGTGGGGAGGTTCTGGAAGATGAGCTGCATTGCACGGATCGCCAGACCGTCAGTGTAGTCGGTCGCCATCACGGATGCGTAAGCTTCGAGAGCATGAACCATTGCATCGTAACCGGAAGCAGCGGTCAGACCCTTCGGAGCGCTCATCATCAGATCGGTGTCCACGATCGCCATATTCGGCAGGAGCTCGTAGTCAGCCAGCGGATACTTGGTGCCGGTGGTCTGGTCGGTGATAACTGCAAACGGTGTCACCTCGGAGCCTGTACCGGAGGAAGTCGGGATGGCGATGAAGTACGCCTTTTCGCCCATCTTCGGGAAGGTGTAAACACGCTTGCGGATGTCGATGAAGCGCATTGCCATATCGAGGAAGTCTGCATCCGGATGCTCGTAGAGAACCCACATGATTTTCGCAGCGTCCATAGCGGAACCGCCGCCGAGTGCAATGATGCAGTCCGGCTCAAAGGTACGCATTGCCTCTGCACCCTTCTGTGCGGAGAGGAGCGTCGGATCCGGCTCTACGTCGGAGAATACGGTATAGGTGATGCCCATATCGGTGAGCTTGTCAGTGATGACCTTGGTGAAGCCGTTCTTGAACAGGAAGGAGTCGGTCACGAGGAACACACGCTTCTTGCCGAGGACGTTCTTGAGCTCGTCGAGAGCGACCGGCAGGCAGCCCTTCTTGAAGTACACCTTCTGCGGTGTGCGGAACCAGAGCATATTCTCACGGCGCTCAGCCACGGTCTTGATGTTGAGAAGGTGCTTCACACCGACATTCTCGGAAACGGAGTTGCCGCCCCAGGAGCCGCAGCCGAGAGTCAGGGAAGGTGCAAACTTGAAGTTGTAGAGATCGCCGATACCGCCGAGCGAGGACGGTGTATTCACGAGCACACGGCAGGTCTTCATTCTGTCTGCGAAGGTCAGGAGCTTCTCACGCTCGTTGACATTGTCGATCCACAGGGAGGAGGTGTGACCCAGACCGCCTGCATTGACAAGGAGCTGCTCTGCCTTGTCGGTCGCATCCTCAAAGCTCTCTGCCTTGTACATGGCAAGGATGGTGGTGAGCTTCTCATGAGCGAAAGCCTCATCCACGGAAGTGGACTCTACCTCACCGACGATGACCTTGACGTCATCCGGGATATCGAAGCCGGCGAGCTTTGCGATGGTAACGGGGCGCTGACCAACGATCTTGGCATTGAGAGCGCTGTTGATGAGCATGGTCTTGCGGATCTTGTCCTTTTCCTCGTCGTTCAGGAAATAGCAGCCACGCTTCTGCATTTCAGCCTTGACAGCGTCGTAAACGTCCTTGTGTGCGATGATGGTCTGCTCAGTAGCGCAGATCATGCCGTTGTCGAAGGTCTTGGAATGGATGATGGAGTTGACAGCATTGATGATATCAGCGCTCTTGTCGATGACAGCGGAAGCATTGCCGGCGCCGACGCCGATCGCCGGGGTACCGGAGGAATATGCAGCCTTGACCATACCGGGGCCGCCGGTCGCCAGGATGATATCTGCTTCCTTCATAACGGTATTGGTGAGCTCCAGAGAGGGAACATCGACCCAGCCGAACAGCCCCTTCGGAGCGCCAGCCTTTTCAGCAGCAGCCATGACGATCTTGGCAGCCTCGATGGTGCAGTTCTTTGCACGGGGGTGGGGGGAGATGATGATACCATTGCGGGTCTTGAGTGCGAGCAGGCACTTGAAGATGGCAGTGGAAGTCGGGTTGGTGGTCGGGATAACAGCAGCGATGACGCCGATGGGCTCTGCGATCTTCACGATACCGAACTCCTTGTCCTCCTCGATGACACCGCAGGTCTTGACATTCTTGTAATGATTGTAGATATGCTCAGCAGCGTAGTTGTTCTTGATGACCTTGTCCTCTACGATGCCCATGCCGGTCTCCTCGACAGCCATTTTAGCCAGCGGAATACGGGCATGGTTTGCAGCGATGGCAGCAGCTTTGAAAATGGCATCGACCTGTTCCTGGGTGAAGGTCGAATATTCAGCCTGCGCCTTACGGATCTGTGCAAGCTTTGCCGTCAGTGCCTCGACGCTGTCTACAAAAATGTTCTCAGGAGTCTGATTTTCTTTGCTCATGTGTATCTCTCCTATTCTTGGGTTTTGCACGATGCCACGGGGCGAATGTGCCATGTGCATCCGGTCGGTAGGGTATGCACCTGCATACCTCCATGATTTCATTGTACCACATTGATATTTTTTTGTCAAGTGATTTGCAACATTTCATGTAAGGAATTCTTACGGGCTGTTTGTTATTTTTTTGTCAAACCTGCACAACCAGTGGAGGGGGCGCTTTGCGCTGGTTCCCCCACCGACCGAGGATGAGACAGGATGCTGAACGAAGACGAGCAGTGCAGCGCCAGGATTAAACGCTGCCCCCAACCCCCTCCCCAGGGAGGGGGCTAAATGCCGGGGGCGGAGCCCCCGGCACCCCCCAATTACCCAAACAAAATTCCCCCTCCCAGAAAAGGAAGGGGGAACAAACACCTTACACCTGCGGCAGATCTGCGAGAGACTTTGCAATCTCCTCGTCGGTCGGGATATAGTCGCTCATTTCACCGTCATTGAACTTCTGATATGCGACCATGTCGAAGTAACCGGTGCCGGTCAGACCAAAGAGGATGGTCTTTTCCTCGCCGGTCTCCTTGCACTTCATTGCCTCGTCGATGGCAACACGGATCGCATGGCTGGACTCCGGTGCCGGGAGAATGCCCTCGATGCGTGCAAACTGCTGTGCTGCCTCAAATACGCTCGTCTGCTCGACCGCTCTTGCTTCCATCAGACCATCATCATAGAGCTGAGAAACGATGCCCGACATACCATGGTAACGCAGACCGCCGGCATGGTTCGGGGACGGCATGAAGCCGCTGCCCAGGGTGTACATCTTCTGGAGCGGGCAAACCTTGCCGGTGTCGCAGAAGTCGTATGCATACTTGCCACGGGTCAGAGACGGGCAGGACTTCGGCTCAACTGCAATGAACTGGTAATCTGCCTCGCCACGGAGCTTTCTGCCCATGAACGGCGAGATCAGACCGCCGAGGTTGGAGCCGCCGCCGGCACAGCCGATGATGACATCCGGCTTGATACCGTACTTATCGCAGGCGGTCATGGATTCCAGACCGATCACGCTCTGGTGCAGGAGCACCTGGTTGAGCACGGAGCCGAGCACATAGCGGTAGCCTTCGGTGTGGAGGGCAGTTTCCACAGCTTCGGAAATGGCACAGCCCAGAGAGCCGTTGGTGCCGGGGAATTCCTGCAGGATCTTTCTGCCGATCTCGGTGGTGTTCGACGGGGACGGGGTGACATTCGCACCGTAGGTACGCATGACCTCACGGCGGAACGGCTTCTGCTCATAGGAGACCTTGACCATGTACACCTTGCACTCCAGGTCAAAATACGAGCAAGCCATCGACAGCGCCGTACCCCACTGACCTGCACCGGTCTCGGTGGTCACGCCCTTCAAACCCTGCTTCTTGGCATAGTATGCCTGTGCGATCGCAGAATTGAGCTTGTGGGAGCCGGAGGTGTTGTTGCCCTCGAACTTGTAATAGATCTTAGCCGGGGTGCCGAGTGCCTTCTCCAGGCAGTACGCACGTACCAGCGGCGACGGACGATACATCTTGTAAAAATCGATGATCTCCTGCGGAATGTCAATGTATGCATCCTTTTCATTGAGCTCCTGCTCTGCAAGCTCCCGGCAGAATACAGCGGAGAGCTCATCGAGCGTTGCCGGCTGATGGGTGGCAGGGTTGAGCAGGGGAGCAGGCTTATTCTTCATGTCTGCACGGACATTGTACCACTGTCGGGGCAGCTCATTTTCTTCGAGATAGATTTTGTATGGGATTTCCATGGGCGATCTTCCTTTCGGTTTATTTGATAAAACTGTATCGCTTTAATGCGATGTTTTGTACATTCTAATTATACAGTATCGGAGAGGATTTGTCAAGTGTGCAGGAAAACAATGCCAATAAATAATGACACTCAAAACTGCGGGTGCTTCGGCTGCAAGTCTAAGCCGAGGGTGGTTTAGGAGGGGCGAGGCTGTGGTTACATCCTGGCACAGCACTGTTCGTCTTCGGCAGCATCCTGACTCATCCTCAGTCGCAGCCCCTCCTAAGTCGGCGCAAGCCGACAAAAATCCCATGTTGTTAGTCTCCCCAATACTCCTCAAACAGCTCCACACACTTGAACTTCACCTCATACGTCTCCGGTTCGGTGAGAAGCTCGGCGGTTTCCGGGGCGAAATGCGCATCGGGGGAGACTGCCGGGAGACACAGGGGCGGATACATCACGCACCACCAGTTATGCCCCTCGCCCTTGCCGATGAGGATGCGCAGCGCTTCGTATTCGCCGCCGGGCATGGTGAGCTCCTCGTACTCCCTCGTGTCAAATTCCATCTGCGCAAGCTGCACCGTCACCGGGTCATCGCACCCGGTCTCCTCCAATGCCGCCTGTGCGATCAGGCGGATGGTCTCCCGTTCTTCAAGCGCACGGTCACGCATTTCCTCCAGCGTGTCGCACCCGGCAAAGAGCTCCTCCGAATGCCGCAGCAGGGCGTCACGTACCAGGAGCTTGCGTGCCTGGTCTTCGTCGCTGTCGGAGTTGGCAAGGATGTGCAGGCGCAGGACACTGCTGTGAACCGTTTCCAGACGCTCCCGGAAATCCGCAAAGTCCCCCAGCAGGATGGCAAGAATCATCCCCAGGACTGCCGCTGTTCGTAATCGTTTCATGTAAATCACCTCGTCCATAGCATGGACAAATTTTCCGGTTTTATACCGGAGAGGAACGATTATTTTTGTACGGATTCACGAAAAGTTTACAAAATTCAGTTGACATTCTGTCTATCATTCGTGTATAATAAATGTACAGTCCTGCAAAATAACGGCAATCCGGGTCGTTTGAGGTGTGTGCAGGAAACATAATACTCGATTTGAATTCAACTATTTGTATACTTACTGACATCAAGGCAGGGCAGGTGAAACCTATGAGAAGACTATTTTCCCTGATATTCATCGCAGTGATCCTCGCATTAACGATCTGCGCCATCCTCGCAAAGCAGTCCCGGAAACCGGTCGGACGTCCCGTCATGATCCTCGACATCGCTCTGATTCCGCCGGTGCTGGGCAATCTCATCATCGTATTTTCCAGTGACCATCTGCTGTCGCTGATCGGCTGCTATATGTACTACATGGGCATGAATCTGGTCATGGCGGCGCTGATGAATTTCATATTTGAATATTGCCACTGTAAATGGCCGAACAAGACGACTATGCTGGTGTTCTATTTCCTGCTGCTGGCGGACAACCTTCAGTATTTCATGAATCCGATCTTCGGGCAGGCGTTTGAGGTGGAATGCATCACCGTGGACGGATTCCCGTATTACCGCATGATACCGCACATCGGGCAGATCGTCCACAGAGTGCTGGACTTTTCCATCCTGACGGTGGCGATCGTGATCCTGATCGTGCGCTGTATCCAGACGGCAAGGATCTTCGCCGAGCGCTACTATGCGATCTTAGCAGTCATGCTGGCTTCGGCGGTCTGGCAGACATCGTATATGTTCTCCCGTGCGCCGATCGAGCGTGCAATGATCGGATATGGCTTGTTTGGCGTGCTGATCTACTACTTCGCCATCATCCGGCGCCCCACACGGCTCCTTGACCGGATGCTGGCAAATGTGGCTTCCGAAATGCCGGAGGCGATGTTCTTCTTCGATGCGAATGAGCGCTGTATCTGGGCGAATACGCCGGGTATCGAGCTTGTAGGCATCGAGGACGAGAACTTCTTTCAGGCGAACACAAGCCTGCGTGAGATGTTCGGGGAATGGGGGAAGAACAAGGCGGAGTGGACTTCGCAGCAGATCGGGAAAAATGCCGATGAAATACGCCATTACCGTCTGCAATTCCAGCCCATCCAGGACGAAAAAGGACGCAGCGCCGGCTCCTTCCTGCGCATCCGGGATTACACGGAGGAGGAAAAGCAGCGCCGCCGGCAGATGTACAACAGCACACACGATGCCCTGACCGGGCTTTACACACGGGAGTATCTCTTTGAGCGCATCCAGCAGAAGCTCCGGGACAACCGCCAGATGCCCTATCAGGTGGTGTTCATCAACGTCAAGAATTTCAAGCTGGTCAACGATATTTTCAGCAAGGAGTTCGGCGATCACGCTCTGCGCACCATTGCGAAGTGGGTGCGCACCGACCAGTCCGAAAACTGCGTGTACGGCAGACTCGGCGGCGACACCTTTGGTGTGCTCGTGCCGGTCGAGGAGTTCAACGCCGCACAGCTTGAGGAGGAGCTGGGGCATTTTGTGGTCGATGACGGCAATCTGACCTACCGCCTGCTCATCCACCTGGGCGTGTATAAAATTGTGGACAAACGGCTCGATGTGGCAGTCATGTTTGACCGTGCGCACCTGGCGCTGTCCTCCATCCGGGACGAATACCAGACACACATCGCCTATTACGACGACGAGCTGCGCAGAAAGACCCTCTGGGCACAGCAGATCTCGGCACAGCTCTACGATGCGATCCAGGAACGGCATCTGCGCCCCTATTTGCAGCCGATCGTCAACACCGACGGCAAGGTCGTCGGGTGCGAGGCACTGGCACGCTGGATCCACCCCAAGGAAGGCTTTCTGTCGCCGGGGGCATTCATCCCGGTCTTTGAGAGAAACGGCATGATCGTCGAGGTTGACCGCCATATGTGGCGCTGCGCCTGCGAGATCTTAGCGTCGTGGAAGGGGCGGTTTGACGAGCTGTTCATTTCGGTGAATATTTCTCCGAAGGACTTCTTCTTCATCGACGTGCTCTCCGAGATCAAGGGACTGGTCAAGGAGTACGGCGTTGACCCGGCACGGCTGCGCATCGAGATCACAGAAACGGTCATGATGAACGAAGCCGACGACCGGATGCGCATTCTGAGCGAATTCCGGAAGTCCGGGTTCATTGTGGAGATGGACGATTTCGGAAGCGGCTATTCCTCGCTGAATCTGCTGAAGGATATGCCGGTGGACGTGCTCAAGATCGACATGAAGTTCCTGAGCAGATCCGACAACGAAAACCGTTCGCAGACCATCGTCCAGAACATCATCAACCTGTCCGATGACCTCGGCATTTCGGCGCTCACCGAGGGCGTGGAGACCGAGGTGCAGTACAAAGCGCTCGCACAGATGCGCTGCAAGCTGTTCCAGGGCTACTACTTCGCAAAGCCCCTGCCGCAGGAGGAGTTTGAGAGCTTCTGCGAGAGGACCTCGGCTTAAACTTACCTATTCCCTCCTTTCATGATAAACCCTATTACGCAAAAATCCCTCCCGAAATAATTGGGAGGGATTTTTGTTATAAACTATAATTGAGTGCAGATTATCAGATTACACAAAAAATGATGCGGGTGGCTGCGTTTTATCCTGGCACAGCACTACTCAGCTTCAAGCAAAATCTTACCTCAGCTTCGGTCGCAGGGCGGTCACCGCCCTGCCGAGGGTTTGAGGGTAACTCCCCACGGGGTGGGGAGATGTCCAAAGGACAGAGGGGACGGCGTGTTCACGGAGTAGCCCCCCTAAGCGGTCGCTTTGCGACCGCAAATACTGTGCAGATTTACAAGTGCGCTCATTTATAGTTATAAAAATAAAATGCGAAATCAGTCCACGATCAGGCACTTGCCGGTCATTTCAGCCGGCTGGGGCAGTTCGAGGAGATGGAGCATAGTGGGTGCGAGATCAGCGAGCACGCCGCCTTCTGCGAGCTTGACATCGCCTGCGCCGACTACCATCAGCGGAACAGGGTTGGTGGTGTGTGCGGTGAAGGGAGAGCCGTCCGGCTCCATCATCTTGTCGGCATTACCGTGGTCAGCGGTGATGAGGGCAGCGCCGCCCTTGGCGAGGATCTTCTCGACCATTCTGCCAACGCACTCATCCACAGCCTCAACCGCCTGGACAGCCGCATCGAATACGCCGGTGTGACCGACCATGTCGCAGTTTGCGTAGTTGAGGATGATGACATCGTACTTGTCCTCGTCGATCGCCTTGCAAACAGCGTCACAAACCTCGTATGCGCTCATTTCCGGCTTCATATCGAAGGTTTCCACATCGGGGGACTTGATGAGGATTCTGTCCTCGCCCTCGAACTGTTTCTCCTCTCCGCCGTTGAAGAAGAAGGTGACGTGTGCATACTTCTGGGTCTCAGCGATACGAAGCTGGGTCTTGCCGCACTTGGAGAGGTACTCGCCCAGAGTCATAGTCAGTTCCTCCGGCGGGAATGCGACCTCGACATTTGGCATGGTGGCATCATACTGTGCCATGCATACGAAATGTACCGGGAAAAAGCCGTTTCTGCGCTCGAAGCCCTTGAACTCCGGATCCACGAAGGCACGGGTGATCTGACGTGCTCTGTCGGGGCGGAAGTTTGCGAAGATCACGGAATCATTTGCCTGGATCTCTGCGCCCTTGGTGACAACGGTCGGGAGCATGAATTCGTCTGTCACGCCATTTGCGTAGGAGTTCTTGATCGCCTGAACCGGATCATCCTCCTGCACGCCCTCACCGTAAACGAGCGCTGCGTATGCCTTCTCGACACGATCCCAGGCATTGTCTCTGTCCATTGCGTAGAATCTGCCGGAGATCACGCCGATCTTGCCGACGCCGATCTTGTCGAGCTCCTTGACAGTCTCCTCCATGTACTCCGCAGCGGAGGACGGGGGAACATCTCTGCCGTCGAGGAATGCATGAACGTAAACCTTCTCCAGACCGAACTTCTTTGCCATCTCGACCAGACCAAAGATGTGGGTCATGTGGGAGTGAACGCCGCCCGGAGAGAGCAGACCCATGATGTGCAGGGCGGAATTGTTTTTCTTCGCATTCTCCATGGAGTGAACGAGCGCCGGATTCTCGAAGAAATCGCCGTCCTGAATGGACTTTGTGATCTTCACGAGCTGCTGGTACACGATACGTCCTGCGCCGATATTGGTATGACCGACCTCGGAATTGCCCATCTGCCCGTCCGGCAGACCAACATCCAGACCGGATGCACCGATGATGGTGTTCGGACCCTGCATATACTTGTCCAGATTCGGCTTCTTTGCCGCCATGATGGCGTTGCCGTAGGAATCCGGATTGTAGCCATAGCCGTCCATGATGATGAGTGCTACGGGTTTCTTTGCCATTGGAAATCTTCCTTTCTTAGGTAAGGGTTTCGCCCACATTGCGTGGTTTACGTCAGAACCATAAAACGCCCCTCGGCATAATCGAGAATGACTGCCTTGGGGTAATAGTCGGAAATATAGTAAAACACCGTGCCCTCCGGCATTGGTGCATCGTCTGCAACGCTCTGCCGCAGCATCCGCATGACCCAGGCGTATTTTCCACTGTCGTCCGAGCGTTCAAAGCCCTGTGCCTCATAGTAGGCGGCATAGGCATCCAGCGCCGATTTGTCGGTGGAAAACACAAGGTAAGAGGACGGGTGATAGTCCTGTGCGACCATCGAGCCCTGTGTGCGAAAGCTGTAGTTCTTGCAGACCTTGGGGAGCGATTCCGGGAGAAGCCGGTCATAATAGCCGTGATTCTCCCCAAAAACGCCGTGGGTATATGTCATGCGCTTGACGGGGTACATCCATTTCGAGTGACCGAAGCCACACATGATGCCAAACGGCACATAGACTGTCAGCATGGAGCAGAGCGCCGCCGTCCGGAATCCATACAAAACCGGTTTGCCCTTTCCGAGCCAGCGCACGACCTTGTACACCACGCCAAGCAGCAGACATAGAATGATCGAGAGTATAAGCAGCGGTGTCGTCAGGCTGGGGGTGTACATCATCGCCAGCATCCACACCGGCAAAACGATATGGAGCAGAAGGACGATGCTGTTGAGCTTGTCCCAGCCATTCCGGGCTTTCCGCCGCCGGACACCTCTGCGAAACATCAGGAATTAGCCGTTGACTGCTGCCTGAACGATGACATTGAAGTCCTCAGCCTTGAGGGATGCACCGCCGATGAGACCGCCGTCGATGTCCGGCTTTGCCAGCAGCTCTGCTGCATTCTTAGCGTTCATGGAGCCGCCGTACTGGATGGTGACAGCGTCAGCAGTTGCCTGATCGTAGAGCTTTGCGAGCTGCGCACGGATGAAGGCGCAAACCTCCTGTGCCTGCTCCGGGGTAGCGGTCAGACCGGTACCGATTGCCCATACCGGCTCGTAAGCGATAACGACCTTCTTGACGTCCTCAGCGGAAACGTTCCACAGGTCGAGCTTGATCTGACGAGCGATCACTTCCTCAGTGATGTTGCACTCACGCTCCCACTTGAGCTCGCCAACGCAAACGATGGGCTTTAAGCCTGCTGCCAGAGCAGCTGCGGTTCTCTTGTTGACAGTCTCGTCGGTCTCACCGAAGTACTGTCTTCTCTCGGAGTGACCGATAACAACGTACTCTACGCCGACCTCAACGAGCATATCAGCGGAGATCTCACCGGTGAAAGCGCCGGACTTCTCGAAGTGTACATTCTCAGCGCCAACCTTGACATTGGAACCAGCGGTTGCTGCAACTGCGGTCTCCAGGTTGGTGAACGGTACGCAGGTGATGACCTCTACCTTGCCCTCAGCGTTTGCAACGAGGGGCTTGATCGCTTCGATGAGAGCCTTAGCCTCCGGACGGGTCTTGTTCATCTTCCAGTTACCGGCAATGATTGCCTTTCTTACTGCCTTATTCATGGGAAAAAACTCCTTTACTATGAGATTATTCGTCTTCCTCGTAATCCTCGATATCATCGTACTCGAAGTCGTCGTCGAATTCGTTATTGACCGCACGGTTGTTGCAGCCGATGGTCACGCCCTTCTTGATGGGGGCTGCCATAAAGCCAACGATCACGCCGGTGAGGAAGCCGATTGCGGCTGCTGTGATGATCGGCGTGTGCTCATATTGCAGCACACGGGTAATCACGTCCTGCTTCTTTTCACGAACCTTAGCGACCTTGGTGCTAACGGCATCGGTGATGACCTGCGGTACTTCGACCGTGCGCAGAGAGATCTCCGGCACCTTGAATGTAACGGGTTCCTGCTTCTTCATAGTTCACACGCTCCTTTTTATAAATGTGGAGAATGGAGTGGAAATCCAATGCAAACAACTCAGGCTTTTTGTCGGCTTGCGCCGACTTAGGAGGGGCTTCTCGCCCCTCCTAAACCTCCCTCGGCAGGACTATGCAGCCCTGCACCCGCAGT
>CACXGK010000129.1 GCA_902767115.1 uncultured Ruminococcus sp. | reverse complement strand
GCACATTGCACTCGAACCCGATGCTGCCGAGCTGATGGCAAGGCTGTCGGACGGCGGTATGCGTGATGCCATTTCGCTGCTTGACCGCTGTTCTGCTTACGGTGATACCATCACCGCCCAGATCACAGCAGAGGCTGCCGGCGCCGCCGGGAGAGATTATCTGCTGCATCTGCTCGAAGCTCTCGCTGCAAAGGATACCGCCGGTGCGCTGCGCATCGTCGCAGAGCTTCACGACGCTTCCAAGGATCTGCAAAGGCTTTGTGAGGAGCTCATCCTCATGCAGCGTGATGTGATGCTGCTCAAGGCAACCGGGGATACCAGTCTCCTGCATTGCATGGCGGACGAGATCCCGACGCTCCAGAAGCTTGCGGAAGCGGCGGAAATGAATACCGTGATGGGCACACTCGATGCCCTCCAGACCTGCCGTGAACGTATGGGCAGAGCCGTCAACCGGCGTGTGGAGCTGGAGATGACACTCATCCAGCTTTGTCAGCCGATGGGTGCGGCACAGGCGGTGAATTCCGCCGAGGTGCAGGCATTGCAGGAACGCATTGCCCAGCTCGAAAGCCGACCCGTTGCTGCGGCGGCACAGTCCTCCCGTGAGGCAGAGCTGACCCGTCCGCACAAGGCACCGATCCCGGAGCCTGAACCGGAGGTCGATCTCAAGACCCTGCGGATGGAGGATCTCAAACCCCTGGAGCAGTGGCCGGAGATCCTGGAAGCCTGCGGCAAGCTCAATCCGGCTGTGCTCGGTACACTCGACGGCTCCCATGCAAGCGTCTGCCGGAATGTTATTTTTGTGGTAGCGGAGAATCCGTTCTTCCTGACCATGTTCAAGGAAAAATCCAATGCCCGTTCCCTTGGGGATGCGGTGGAGCAGGTCATGGGCAAACGGTTTGTCATCCGTGTCAAGTGCTCAGCGGCGGCGGCGAAACCCCGTGCTGTTGAGGAAATGCTCGAAAAAGCTAAGAACAGCGGTATTCCAACCACTGCTGTCACATAAACGGGACTTTCCAGATTTGTTAAGTCCCGAACCAATTAAAAAATTCAAAGGAGTAACGAATTATGAAGGCAAGAGTACCTAAGGGCGCAGGCAATAATGCGCAGAACATGAACCAGATGATCCGTCAGGCACAGAAGATGCAGGATCAGATCACCGAGCTGCAGGACGATATCGAGGCTCGTGACTTCACCGTTACCGTTGGCGGCGGTGCAGTTGAGCTGGTCATGACCGGTAAGAAGACCATCAAGTCCCTGAACATCAAGCCGGATGTGGTAGATAAGGACGACATCGAGGGTCTGCAGGATCTCATCATCAGCGCTGTCAATGAGGCTGTAAACCAGATCGAGACCACCACTGAGGACGAGATGAGCAAGATCACCGGCGGCGTATCCCTGCCGGGTCTGTTCTAATGGCAAATCATGATGCTTTGCCCCTCGTCGTATTGACAGAACAATTCGCAAGCCTGCCGGGTATCGGAATGAAGTCCGCTGCCCGGCTTGCGTATCATGTGATGTCCATGGACGACGAGGATGTAGAGGCGTTTGCACAGGCGCTGCTGAATGCCAAAAAGACAGTGCATTACTGCAAATGCTGCGAAAACCTGACTGACCAGGAGCTCTGCCCGATCTGCTCGGATCCCGGACGGGATCATTCGGTGATCTGCGTGGTCGAAACACCGAAGGATATCACGGCATTTGAACGCACCGGCGAATACCGGGGCGTGTATCATGTGCTGCACGGTCTGATCTCGCCGCTGCATGGCGTGATGCCTGACGATCTGCGCATCCGTTCACTCCTTGCCCGTGTGCAGGCAGGCGGTATTTCGGAGGTCATCATGGCGACCAATCCCACCGTGGAGGGCGATGCAACGGCAGCTTACGTGTCGCAGATCATCAAGCCCCTCGGTGTGAGCGTCACACGGCTTGCCTTTGGTCTGCCGGTCGGCGGTATGCTCGAATACGCCGATGAGGTCACACTGTTCAAGGCACTCGAAAACCGGAATGAGATGTGAGCTCAGCCCCTAACCCCTCCCCGGAGGGGTGGGGGCTGCTTTTGATTTCTCACGAAAATTCCGTTTTGGGGCTTGTAATCCTTGGCGGAATATGCTATAATAAAAAAGAGCGTGCGCTGCCAAGGGCGGTGCGGAAAGGATGGCAGATATGTTATACATGGAAAACCATATCGGAAGAATCACGATCTCCGATGCCTATTTGCGGGAACTGACAGAGCAGACAGTTATGCAGTGCTTTGGCGTTGCCGGATTTGCGGATACCAGACTGACTGACAAACTCTTTGAAGGACGCTTCTGCCCCATCGAGATCGAGGCGGCAGAAAACAAGCTGAATATTTCCGTACACGTAAAGGTGATGTACGGCGTCAATATCCCGGCTGTTGTACACGCACTGATGCATAAGATCGAATTTGTTGTGGAGGATGCCGTGAGGACCCCCGTCAACCGTGTACGTGTTTACGTTGACGAAGTTGTCGAGCCGTAACGTGTGCAGGAGGGTATAGAGAATTTATGAATGGAAAACTGTTGAAGGACGCACTTTGCAGTGCGGCTGTTACAATTGAAAAGAACCGCAAGCAGATCGACGAACTGAACGTGTATCCCGTTCCGGACGGCGATACCGGTACGAATATGTCCATGACCATGAGTGCCGCAAGACGGGAGCTTCTGGTCATGAGCGATACGGCAACCGCAGGCGAGGTGGCAGAAAAGGCGGCTTCCGCCATGCTGCGTGGCGCAAGAGGCAACTCCGGCGTCATCCTCTCGCTCCTGTTCCGTGGCTTTGCCAAGGGTATGGCAGGTCTGGAGGAGGCAGGCGGACAGGACGTTGCGAATGCGCTCGAAATCGGCGTGCAGGCAGCGTATAAGGCTGTCATGAAGCCCACCGAGGGCACGATCCTGACCGTTGCCAGAATGGGCGCACAGGCTGCCCAGCTCACTGCACGGGACAATGCGGATCCCGTCGCTGTGTTCGAGGAGACCTGCAAGGCAGCTTCCGAGGCACTGGCACAGACGACCGAGATGCTCCCCATCCTCAAAAAGGCTGGCGTGGTCGATGCCGGCGGCAAGGGCTTGCTGACGATCTGGGAGGCAATGCTGGCGGTGTTCCATGGCGAAGCCCCGGCGGAACCGGAGGAGTCTGCTCCTGTCAGAAAGCAGCAGGAGACCATTGCCATCGGCAGAGTGGATCTCGAAGAAGAAATTACGTATACATACTGCACCGAGTTTATCCTCGAAAAGAAGAAGGATTGCCCGGATCCGTTCAAGCTGCGTGCATACTTAGAGACCATCGGTGACTGCGTGGTCGTCGTGGATGATGAGGAGATCATCAAGGTTCACGTTCACACCGACAATCCGGGTCTGGCATTGCAGAAGGCGCTGGAGTTCGGTCAGTTCATCAACGAGCCGAAGCCCAAGGTCGAGAATATGCGCATCCAGCACGCAGGCCGTGTCCGTGAGGCGCAGAATATGGCAAAGGATGAGGACTACGTGCGAGCAGAGCCGGAGAACCAGTTCGGTTTTGTGGCAGTGGCAGCCGGCGAGGGTCTGGAGAATATGTTCAAGGATCTGGGCGTAGACTGCGTGGTGCGTGGCGGTCAGACCATGAATCCGTCCACGGATGATATCCTGAAAGCCATCCATGCGACCCCGGCAAAGACGGTATTCGTCCTGCCGAATAACAAGAATATCATCATGGCAGCCGAGCAGGCGGTGAGTCTGGCAGACCGCAATGTCTGCGTGCT
>CACXGK010000128.1 GCA_902767115.1 uncultured Ruminococcus sp. | reverse complement strand
TTTCACCTGGGGGACATCCGGTCCCCTGCATGATAAGGAGCGTGAGAACATGGAAGAAGAAATCTACGGTGCGGAACAAATACAGGTACTCGAAGGTCTGGATCCCGTCCGGAAACGTCCGGGTATGTATATCGGTTCCACCAGCATCGACGGTCTGCACCACCTGGTCTATGAGATCGTGGATAACGCCATCGATGAGGCACTTGCAGGCTTCTGTACCGAGATCACCGTCGATATCCTCCCGGATAATGTCATCCGGGTATCTGATAACGGACGTGGTATCCCGACCGGCATCCACCCCACCGAGGGCATCTCGGCGGCAACGGTCGTGTATACCGTGCTGCACGCCGGCGGTAAGTTCGGCGGCGGCGGTTATAAGGTCTCCGGCGGTCTGCACGGCGTGGGTGCGTCGGTCGTGAATGCCCTGTCCGAATGGCTGGAAATCAATGTCAAGGACGGCAAACACGAGCATTTCCAGCACTTCGACCGCGGCGAATACAAGGAACAGCTCAAAGTCATCGGCGATACCACCGAGACCGGTACAACGGTCACGTTCAAGGCGGATGCAGAGATCTTTGAGACCACCAATTATGACTACGAAGTCCTCCTGAAGCGTATGCGTGAGCAGGCATTCCTCAATGCCGGCATCCGCATCGTCATTTCCGATCAGCGTGACCCCGACAATATCCAGTCCGAGACCCTTCACTATGAGGGCGGTATCCGGCAGTTTGTCGAGCATATCCACAAGGTCAAGGGCTACGAAACGGTCGGCGATATCATCTATGTGTCAGGCAAAGAGGGCGACTCCATTGCCGAGATCGCTATGCAGTACAATGACAGCTATAACGAAGTCATCCTCTCCTTTGCCAATAATATCCACACCAAGGACGGCGGCTCCCACGAGAACGGCTTCAAGAATGCTCTCACCAAGGTCATCAATGAGTACGGCAGACGCTTTGAAAAGCTCAAGGATAAGGAAAAGCTCTCCGGCGATGACGTGCGTGAGGGTCTGACTGCCATTGTCTCCGTCAAGCTCACCGAATGCGAATTCGAGGGACAGACCAAGGGTCGCTTGGGCAACCCCGAAGTGCGTCCGTTCGTTGAAAAGCTCGTGCAGGAAAAGCTCATGACCTATTTCGAGATGAACCCTGCCGTGGCAACCGAGATCCTCGATAAGTGCTTAGCTGCCAGACGTGCCAGAGAAGCCGCAAAGGCTGCCCGTGAGAATGCACGCCGCAAGACAGCCATGGAATCCGCATCCCTGCCGGGCAAGCTCGCTGACTGCTCCGAGCACGGCGTCGAGAACACGGAAATTTACATCGTCGAGGGTGATTCCGCAGGCGGCTCCGCCAAGGGCGGACGTGACCGCCGCTATCAGGCGATCCTCCCCCTCTGGGGTAAGATGCTCAACGTCGAAAAGGCTCGCATCGACCGTGTCTACGGCAACGAAAAGCTCATGCCGGTCGTGACGGCACTGGGTACCGGCATCGGCGAGGACTTTAACCTCGAAAAGCTGCGTTACGACAAAGTCATCATCATGGCGGATGCCGACGTGGACGGATGCCATATCCGCACGTTGCTTCTGACGTTCTTTTTCCGCTATATGAAGCCCCTCATTGAGAACGGCAATGTCTATATCGCACAGCCGCCCCTCTTTAAGGTCGAGCGTGATACCAAGGCGAAGAAATACGAAGCCGTGCGCTATGCGTTCTCTGACGAGGAGCGTGACAGATATATTGAGGAACTGAAAACCTCCGAGGACGGAAAGAGCTTCAAGCTGCTCGTCCAGCGCTACAAGGGTCTTGGTGAGATGGACTCCGAACAGCTCTGGGAAACGACCATGAACCCGGCGACCCGTACCATTCTCCGTGTCAAGATGGAGGATGCCATCCGTGCCGATGAGATCATCACCATCCTCATGGGCGACAAGGTGCTCCCCCGCAAGGACTATATCGAGAAGTACGCTAAGACAGTATCGAATCTGGACATTTAAGCGGCGGAGCCGCCGCTGGCAAGATAGCGGTAAGAGAAAGTCCTATCTTCGGTGAACGCAATGCGGCTAATGCTGCGCAAAAGCCGCAAAGCTGTATTTTAGATATCCCAGATAAAAAAGGAATTTTATGGAAGAAAATAAAACTGACGGGCTTTTGCTCGAAAAGCAGTACAAGATCCCCTTTGATATGTTCCGGAATGCGTTCATTGCATTCCAGCGAAAGTTTGTATACCCGAAAACCTATGCGATCATGGGCGTTCTGGCGGTCGTGATCGGAATCTATGCCTATTTCATCATTTACGGCGGCGAGAATGCCAACCGCAGTCTGTACTGCATCATCATTTTGTTCTGTCTGGTGATGATGGCGTTCCAGTGGATGAATCCACGCAAGATCCGCATGAATCTGATGGAGGGCGTCCGGGAGATCGGGGACGACCAGTATCGTTTGCGGATATTCCCGGAATACCTGGAGATCGGCACGATATTGCCCCCGGAGGACAAGGAAGCTGCCGGGGCGGACGAGCTCTTTGATGACACGCCGGAGGAGGATTTCTCCGGAACACGCATCCATTACAACAAGGGGATGCATATGATCGAATATCCTGCATTTTTCATGATCTATCAGCAGAAAACGATGTTCTATGTCGTCCCGAAGGCGGCGTTCACCGAGGAGGAGCTGGAGATCATGCGGGTGCATTTCTCGCAGAGATTGGAGAAAAACTTCTCATCTAAGTGCTAACATATTGTTGTGCCGCTTGCCGGAGGCAAAGGCACAGACTGCTTTTCCGCCGCTTTTGGCTCAAAAGCGGCTGGGGTCAAGGGGCAAAGCCCCTTGCAGGTGCAGGGCAGCGCCCTGCCGGAAGTCCAGAGGGCAGCGCCCTCTGGCAGGGGTAAGGGGACAGCGTCCCCTAATCGGGCGAAGCCCGAAAATCTCAGACATGAGGTGAAAAAATGAGCGAAATAAACAACGAAAACACGGAAATGCAGGCAGCAGAAGCCTTGCAGCATAAGGTGATACCGGTCGATGTGGCGGACGAGATGCATGACAGCTTTCTGGCGTATGCGATGTCTGTTATCATTTCCCGTGCGCTGCCGGATGTGCGTGACGGATTGAAGCCGGTTCACCGCCGTATCATCTATACCATGCACGAAAATAAACTGACTCCCGATCAGCCGTATCGTAAATGCGCCGATACCGTCGGTGCCGTGCTGGGTCGTTACCATCCGCATGGTGACGCATCCGTGTATGATGCACTGGTTCGTCTGGCGCAGGACTTTTCTCTGCGTTATCCGCTGGTCGATGGTCATGGTAACTTCGGTTCCGTGGACGGCGATCCGCCTGCTGCCTACCGTTACACCGAGGCGAAGATGGCAAAGCTTGCCCTCGAAATGGTCGCAGATATCGACAAAAACACCATCGACTGGGCTTCCAACTACGACGACCGTTTGCAGGAGCCTGTCGTGCTCCCGTCCCGGTACCCCAACCTGCTGGTCAACGGTTCTGTCGGCATCGCTGTCGGCATGGCGACCAATATCCCGACCCATAATCTCGGTGAAGTCATTGACGGACTGAATCTCCTCATCCAGAATCCGGACTGCACCCTCGACGACCTCATGGAATGCATCAAGGGACCGGACTTCCCGACCGGCGGCATCATCATGGGCAAGGCTGGCATCCGTGCCGCTTACGGCACCGGCAAGGGCAAGATCATTGTCCGTGCCAAGACCGATATCGAGGACAACAAGGGAAAGCCCCAGATCGTTGTCACCGAGATCCCGTATATGGTCAATAAGGCTCGTCTGGTCGAGCATATTGCCCAGCTCATCAAGGAAAAACGCATCGAGGGCGCAACCTTCGTCCGGGATGAATCCGGTCGTGACGGTATGCGTATCGTCATTGGTGTGCGCAAGGACGCCGTGCCGGATGTCGTGCTTGCCAAGCTCTTTAGCTACACGCAGCTCCAGGATACCTGCGGCGTGAATATGCTCGTGCTCGATAACGGCGTACCGAGAGTCCTCACCCTCAAGCAGGTGCTCGAACGTTACCTCGAATTCCAGGTGGACGTCATCACCAGACGAACCAAGTTCGATCTCGACAAGGCACTCAAACGTGCGCATCTGCTCCAGGGCTTCATGCTTGCTGCGGATTATATCGACGAAGTTATCGCTATTCTGCGTTCTTCCTCGACCATTGCCGAGGGTAAGGAACGCCTGATGGAACGCTTCAAGGATGTGGATATGACCGCCCTCATGGAGCGTGCCGAGTATGACCTCACAGGTCTGCACCTGCCCCGTACCATCGGACTTTCGGATGAACAGGCGGAAGCCATCGTCCAGATGCGTCTGGGTGCTTTGACAGGTCTGGAGCGCCAGAAGATCACCGATGAGCTCTTTGCACTCTGCCAGAAAATTTCTGAGCTCGAAGATATCCTCGGCGACCGCCAGAAGGTCTACGAGGTCATTTCCAGGGAGCTTGCTGAAATTCGCCGCAAGTTCGCCGACAAGCGCCGCACCGAGATCACCGAGGTGTCCGGCGAGCTCGATATCGAGGAACTCATCGAGGTCGAGGACTGTGTTGTCACCTACACCAATAAGGGCTATATCAAGCGCATGGCTCTTGATGAGTACAAGACCCAGAAGCGTGGCGGCAGAGGCGTACAGGGTATGAAGCAGCGTGAGGAGGACTTCGTGGAGGAAATGTTCATC
>CACXGK010000127.1 GCA_902767115.1 uncultured Ruminococcus sp. | reverse complement strand
GCCATCAAGATGAATGTCTACGGCAAGGGCAAATATCTCCTGCGTCATGCCTTCGAGGGGGACTGGCTGCCGGAGGAGATCCTCTGGCGTGAGAAAGCCGCTTTCTCCGATGCGGTCGGGCATTCCATGGTGGACGACCTCAAGGAGTACGCTGAGGGCTGCTATACCGATGCGGAATTTGAGGAAAAGCGAAAGGCGTTTGACCACGCCCAGCCCTTCACGAAGGAATCGCTTCTGTACCGGGAGCTGTTTGAGAAGTCCTATCCCGGTCAGAGCCGCATGGTCACGGATTTCTGGATGCCCAACCGTTCCTGGGAGGGCTGCAACGTCGATGACCCGTCCGCACGAGTACTCGCCAACTACGGCGACAGCGGCAAGTAACCAAAGCTTTGGCACGCCCGTCAGGATCATGGGCGTGCTGTTTTTTATCCATGAAATTTGCGACTTTTCTCATGACAAAACCGACCTGCGTTTCATAACGGATTGACTTTTTGTCGCCCGATATGCTAAAATAAAAGCAGAAAAGCAAGGCAACGGAGCCGTTTCACCAATGGGTGAGGCGGCTTTTTCTTTGTGGAGAGGAGGGAAACCGTGAATTATCGGATCTTGCTGCTGGACAGCACAGGCTCTGCAGATGTGGGATGGACAGGGGCTTGGGAGTGGGATGAATACGGCTTCGAGATCGCCGGGCGTACCGCTGATCCGGTAGACGCAGTTTCTGCGCTGTCAAGGGGAGACTTTGACGCAGTACTCTGTCTGCACCGCCCTTCGCAGGAAACGGCAGTCGCACTTCTCTCACGCTTGCAGAAGCGTGTGCCGGACATTCCGGCGATCATCGTGAGCACCGCAGACGATTCGACTTGTATGCGGCAATGCTTTCTCTATGGCGCAACGGATTTCCTGGTGATGCCGCTGAATGCCGACGACGTGCGCTGCACCCTGCAGCGTGCCGCACGCCAGCTTGACCGTCGGGTCATCTACGATCCGGAGGGCATCGATGTGGCAGCACTCAAGGAGATCAAGGAGGTCAAGCGTGCCCGCCTGACCGAGTACAAGAGCTACCGTCCGAATACAGATTACCACGAGGGCAGAGGCGTTTGGCAGATCAAGGCTGACATCGCACTGCCGTGTGCGACCCAGAATGAGCTGCATCTCGACGATGCAAAGCAGCTCGTAGCCAACGGCTGCATCGCCGTTTGCGAGGGCGCCAATATGCCGACCACCGAGGATGCGACCAAGTACCTCCAGGAGAACGGCGTATGGTTCATTCCGGGCAAGGCTTCCAGTGCCGGCGGCGTTGCGACCTCCGCACTCGAAATGTCTGAGCTGGAGCTTTGAGGAAGAAGATCCTGCCCATGATGGTGACCCCCTCCGGTACGATCAATCCGGCAAGAGTATTCATCATCGGTGTCGGCGTTGCCGGCTTGCAGGCAATTGCGACCGCAAAGCGCTTGGGTGCGAGAGTAGATGCCTTTGACACCCGTCCGGTGGTCGAGGAGCAGGTCAAGTCCCTCGGCGCAAGCTTTGTGAAGATCGACCTCGGCGAAATGGGGCAGACCGACCAGGGCTACGCAAAGGAATTGACCCCCGAACAGATCAAAAAGCAGCAGGAAGCGCAGGCAAAGGTTTGCGAGCGCTCCAACATCGTCATCACCACCGCAAAGGTATTCGGCAGAAAAGCCCCCCGCCTGATCTCGAAGGACGTCATCGACCGCATGGCGCCGGGTTCGATCATTGTGGATATGGAGTGCTCGACCGGCGGCAATGTCGAGGGCTCGAAGCTGTTTGAGGAGGTCGTGACGGACAATGGCGTGATCATCATGTCCGGTGATTTTCTGGAGCGTCAGGTGCCCTACGATGCATCCAAGATGCTTTCCGGCAATTTCACGGCATTTCTCACGCATTTCTACGACAAGGAAGCAAAGGAATTCAAGGTCGATCTCGATGATGAGATCATGCGTGGGTGTCTGCTCACCAAAGGCGGCAGCATCATCCACGAGCGTTTCAAGGAGGATTAAGCATGGCAATCGGTGAAATTTTATTGCTTGTATTTGTATTCGTCATCGCCGGATTTCTCGGCGTGGAGCTGATCTCGAAGGTCCCGTCCCAGCTCCACACGCCCCTCATGTCCGGTACGAACGCCATCTCCGGCATCACCATCGTCGGTGCGATCTCTGCAACCGCAGTCGCACTCCACACAGATGGGATGCGACAGCGATGGGCGGTGCCTACGCCAGCGGCATCGGCGGCGGATATAAGACGAATTCCGGAAATGTGGTCATCGACGGTGGAACGGTCAAGGCGGTCGGTGGTGATGCCGGTGCAGGCGGATGGGAGAATCGTACCTTCAACTATGGCTATTTCCGAGGCAGCATCGAGCTGACGGGAGACAACATAACAGCCACAGCCGGTGCGAATCCCAGTATTTCCAACTGTTCGACCCCGATCGGCGCTTCTGGTGATTCGTGCTTGTATTATAACGATGGAAAAGTGAAGTTCGGCGGTGCGACCGTGAAGATGATCCCCAAAAACAATGCACAGGTGGTCAGAGCGACGGATATGACGATCATGGGGAATCAGCGTGTTGTATGTTCTCCGCCGATGATGAAAATCTCGAATCCAAGGCGCTTCGTCAAGCCGACACGAACGGCGATGGCAAGATCAACGCAGAGGACGCCGCAAACGACCTGATTGACGCAGCAATTGCCGGTGCAAATGGCACGGCAGACTGGGACGAAATCCTTGGAAAACCGTTTGTAATGAAAACCTAAAATCACACATAACACCCCGAATTCCCGGCATTTCCGGGGATTCTTTTTTAGCGATAATGCGTGAAAATCACAGATTTAGACACGCCAAAAAGACCTGCAACAAACGATTGCAGGTCTTACTGTTTCAAATGGATATTTCGTGAAAGGCGAACTTTTACGAAAAGCTCAAATATGGTATAATGGAGATTGTAGCGTTTCTTCAAAACTGTACATTTTATACTTTACATAATGCCTGGAAGGCGGACACGCTTCATCGTGTGAAAGCATACCTCACAGGTTCGCCATTCCTTTGTCTGTAGCCTTTTTCGTGAAGAATGACAAGTCCGCCGCCCTTTTCATCGACGCTCAAGCCCCTATACGTCCTGCCCATACTCCCCCTTAGCTTTCTCCGGCAGATGCAGGATCATTTCAAACTGCGGTGAGCTGGTGATCGCCATCGCACCGCCGATCTTTTCTGTCAGGCGCCTGAGATTGGCAAGTCCGCCGGTTTCTTTCACTGGTTCGCAGGGCGGTTTGCCGTTGTTGGTGAAGCGCATCACATAGCCCTCCGGTGTTTTTTCGATGGAAATATACGCCGTATCACCCTCCGCATGGCGCAGGACATTGGTGACGTGAACGGTGATCGCCGTATCCGCCACCGAGAGCAGCGTTTCGTCTTCGGGCAGTTCGCCGTTCATTTCAATGCGGATGCCGAGACTGTCTGCGTGTGTCAGGCTGAAAAAGCACGGCTCCTGCCAGCGTTCCCGTTCCTCATTTTTCAGCAAAGCGATATTTCTC
>CACXGK010000126.1 GCA_902767115.1 uncultured Ruminococcus sp. | reverse complement strand
TTACGAGCGCAGCCCTGAGAAGTTCAAGGACGGCGCATCCTTCATCAATATCCCTGAGACCGGCAACGGCACTCCGGATATCCTCGACGAGCTCAAGTGGGAGGCTGACTTCTTCATCAAGATGACTCGTGATGACGGCATGGTTTACCACAAGATCCATGACTATAAGTGGACTGCACTGGGCGTTATGCCGTATCTCGATCCTGACACTGACGAGAACGTTACATTCCCGACTCGTATCGTAAAGCCGGTTACCTATGCAGCAACCCTGAACTCCGCTGCTTCTCTGGCACAGCTCGGCCGTCTGCTGAAGAAGGCTGGCGATGCTGACGCTGACAAGTACATCGATCAGGCTAAGAAGTCCTACGCTGCTGCAAAGTCCAGCTATGAGAAGGCTTACGGCTCCATCTACGCAGCTGCTTCTGACGCAACCTCCAATGATCTGTTCGCTCCGCTCGACCAGAACAAGGGCGGTGGCCCCTACGGTGATACCCAGGTTACTGACGAGTTCTACTGGGCAGCTTGCGAGCTGTACGCTACCACTGGCGACGCTGAGTACTATGATGACCTGAAGGGCTCCGATGACTTCGCATTCAAGGTAATCACCAACCTCGTTGGTGGTGAGAATAAGGGCTCACCTACGTCCTTTACATGGGGTACTCTGTCCTCCCTCGGTACCGCTTCTCTGGCTCTGAACCAGGATAAGCTGACCGCAGACGAGGTTAAGACCATCACCCAGCAGTTCCAGGAGGCTGGTGACTTCTACCTGAAGGTTCAGGCTGAGAACCAGTACGGCTCCAACTACAAGGGCTGCACCTATGAGGCAACTGTTACCGATATCGACGGTGACACCGCTTCCGAGAGAACCGTTACCCTCACCGGTGGTTATGAGTGGGGTTCCAACTCCATGGTTGTGAACAACGCTATGATCGAGGGTATGGCTTACGACCTGACCGGCGATGCAAAGTATCTGAACGGCGTTGTTGAGGCTATGGACTACATCCTCGGCAGAAACCCGAACGAGAACTCCTACATCACTGGCTACGGTACCAACACCACCAAGAACCCGCACCACAGATACTGGTGCCACCAGATGAAGAACGACTGGCCGTATGCTCCGAATGGATGCCTGTCCGGTGGTCCGAACTCCAACATGAACGACCCGATGATCCAGGGCGCTGGTTACAAGATCGGCGAGCTGGCTCCGATGAAGTGCTACTATGACCAGGTTGACGCATGGTCTGTAAACGAGATCACCATCAACTGGAACTCTCCGGTAGTTTGGATCTCCTCCTTCGTTGAGGATACCGCTGCTGGCAATGTAACACCTCCGACTCCGACTCAGACGACTCCGTCTGATGAGCCGTCCGATCAGCCGACCGATACACCGTCTGACACTCCGTCCGGCGACGTTCTGTGGGGCGATGCTAACTGCGACAAGACCGTTGATATCATGGACGTTATCGCTGCCAACAAGTACCTGCTTGGTTCTGGTAAGCTGACCGACCAGGGTAAGACCAATGCTGACGTTGACGTTAGCGGCGGCGTTGATACCAACGACTCCCTGAATATCCTGAAGCTTGTCGTTGAGCTCCTGACTCAGGCTGATATGCCGATCAAGTAAGCTTAGTTTCCAAACAAATGCACAGCAGCTCTTTGTGGGCTGCTGTGTTTTTTTATCGGTATATGTCCGATGTTTCGCCAATTTCTCCCTCGACCTGATACGTGACGTGCGCCGAGAGGGAATCCTCCGTCGGCAGGTAGGTGATGTTCCGTTCCATGATGCGCACATCTGACAGCAGATTTTTCTCGAACCGGATGATGTCGGCGTGCAGCCGCAGCCGGACTTCGGCAGGGGTGCGCTCGGTCTCCTGCGTGGTGACTTCGGTCTGGGTGATATACTGCATCTCACACGGGAGCGTGAATCCCAGAAAGCACAGGGGGACACTCACCGATTTTTCCCGATATTCCGCAAATCCCGAACGTCCCGGCGTAAGGGGGATGGTGAGCCCGAACAAATGCAGCTTCCGGCGGCAAAAGGTTCGCCCGGTCGGGGTGGTTTCGGTTTGGTGCAGGTATTCCGTCAGCTCGGTCTCACGGGTGTAGAGCCCCTTGATCTGCGCACTGGCGTGGTAAAAATGCGACTCCCCCGTGTCATCCGTCCGCACCCCACTCACCAGCAGCTCCCCCTTGGCAACGCCGTCACCGAGTTTATGGCAAAGCTTGCCAGAATCGACACGAATGCTCGTGATCTGCGCATCGTACCGGGCGGTGATATTGCAGGGGATGCGGTCGGATTTTCGCTCCGGTGCGGGGCGTGCTTCACTGATCTCGACGACCAGGCGGTTGCCTGTGTGACGCAGACCAGCCCACGCAATTTCGGGAAAACTCGTGTACAGCCGGCGCTCGCATTGCAGCATCGGAATGCCGCCGATCCACACGCCCTGCCGGATGCCTTCCTCCTCCAGGACGGCGAGAATGGTTTGCTCATCGACCGTCTGCGCCCCCTGGATCTCGATGGTCTGCACGACATTCGATTGGTAGAAAATCAGCCCCAAGCCCAGCAGGAACCCCACCGGAATCCCGATATGATGCCGAAATCGCCGCAGCCGCTTCATGCGTGAGGGGATTTCACGGACGGTGAGTTCCATGTGGAATTTCGCTGCCAAGTCCTGCACTTCCCCCAAGTTCCGCCGCAGGATGCGTCCCGAAAAGGTGCCGCCGCTGCAATGCTGCTCGGCACAGGCGACCGGGCTTTCCCGAAGGGCATTGACAAAGGGATAGGGGTTTCGACCGGTGACGAGAATTTCGCAATATTCCGATAAAATCATGTCCTCACCTCCGCTCATGCAGGTGTACCGATGCGATCTTCCCACGCACCAGGATGCTGCTGTTGTTGAAATCGAACACCCGGAGCCCCGTCCCCCAGACCTCCACGATCAGCTCGCCCGTGCAAAGCCGCACCCGGACGTCGTCCAGCTCCAGCACTCGCCGGCAATTCTCGATGCGCACCTCCCGGTTGCCGCACAGATGCACGAACTCGCCGAGGTTCATCCAGTTTATCAGTTCCCGTTTCCATCGCATCGCTCTCACCTCGTCCCATCGTATGCGCCGCACCGCCGGAATAGTACAGCAAAGCGCCGCATACCCTCAGAAGGGGTGATGCTTGTGAAACGAAACTTACTGGCGGCTGGGCTGTTCCTTGCGTTAGGGCTGTGCGTCTGGCAGAGCGATGCTGTCCGAAACAGCGTTCTTTCCGCCGGGGAGCGATGCCTGACCGTTTTGATTCCGTCGCTGTATGCGTTCAGCTTTCTGGCAGGGCTTTGCGTCAGCGCAGGGGCGCTGGAAACGGTTGCAAAGCCGCTTGGAAAATATGGCGATATCCTGGCGATTCTCCTGTTTTCCCAGATCGGCGGCTACCCGGTGGGGGCGCAGCTTTTGCATGAAAGGCGCCTGCGTGGTGAGCTTATCGCCGAGGACGAGCGACGGCTGCTTTGCGTGTGCATCGGGTGCGGTCCGGGATTTCTGCTCGGCACGGTCTGCGCCGGTTTCCCACCGAAACTGACACTTTGGCTGATGCTGTCGGTGAGCCTGCCGAATTTTGTTTTCGCGCCTTTCCTTGTGAAAACTGTGGAAAGTTCGCCCAAAAGGCAGAGCCTTGAGCCCTTCGCCGTTCAGTTCACGAGAGCCGCCGAGGGTGCGGCGAATGCCATGCTGAAGGTCACGGCGATGGTGCTCATTTTTGCCGCAGGGATGGGAATTTTAGACGGTGTCGGGCTATTTGCGCTGCTCCCCGGAAGCCTTGGAAATCTCCTGCGAGGGGTGCTGGAGGTGAGCTGCGTCACGGGGTATCTGCAAAGCGGCGGCAGCCTCCCCGTTGCGGCGGCGCTCCTGTCCTTCGGGGGTGTGTGCGTCCATATGCAGCTCTGCGCCATTTGCGAGGGGAATGTGGCGATGGGAAGGCTTTTTCTCACACGTCTTGCGGCGGCGGCGATGTCCTGGGGGCTTTGCGCCCTGGGGCTGCAATTCTGGTTCCGGGATGCGCTGGAAACCTCGCTCCTTTCGACCCGAACCGCCCTGACGACCGGCAGCCCTCTGCCCGGACTGTGCCTGCTTTTGATGGCGGTGCTGCTGCTGCGGAAACGGGAGAACCCTTCCGGTTGACACTCTTTGGAAAGTGTGGTATACTTAAATTATACTAAAATTTTAGGAGGAAAAGCGATGCCATCCTTTCCCACGTCCGCCATTCTCGTGTGCGCCGGCAATGCCACCAGAATGGGCGGTGTCAATAAAATTCTCATGCCGCTGGGCGACAGCAATGTTGTCGGGCACAGTATGCTGGCATTTGAGCAGAGCGACGATATCGTCGAGATCATCGTTGTCACCAAGCCCGAACATTTCGCAGCCATCCGGGAGACCGCCGAGAAGCTGCATATCACCAAGCTTGCACACCTGACCGAGGGCGGCGAGACAAGACAGAAAAGCGTCTTGCAGGGCTTGCGGCTCGTGTCCAAGGAATCGCAGTATATCGCCGTTCATGACGGCGCACGCCCTTTGGTCAAGCCGGAGCATATCGCCCGTGTCATCAAGGATGCGTCCGTGTTCGGCGGTGCGACCCTCGGCGTTCCGGTCAAGGATACCATCAAGGTCGTGGATGACGGGCTCATCACCGACACCCCCCACCGCCCCTCGCTCTATATCACGCAGACACCGCAGGTGTTCCGGAAACGGCTGTATTTCGAGGCTGTGGACTTTGCGGAGGAGCACGGGCTCGACTTCACCGACGACTGCCAGCTCGTCGAAGCCATCGGCGGCAAGGTCTACATGACCGTCGGCGACTACACCAACATTAAGATCACAACGCCCGAAGATCGGGCAATTGCGGAGGTATTGCTATGATGCGCATTGGTCACGGTTATGATGTACACAAGCTCACCGAGGGGAGAGATCTCATCCTCGGCGGCGTGAAGATTCCCCATACTTTGGGACTTTTGGGGCATTCGGATGCGGACGTGCTGCTGCACGCCATTTCGGATGCGCTGCTCGGCGCCCTTGCCCTTGGGGACATCGGCAAGCATTTCCCGGATACCGACCCTGCCTACAAGGGGGCGGACAGTCTGGTGCTCCTCTCGAACGTGATGCAGCTCGTGGAGCAGGAGGGCTACCAGCTTTGCAACCTCGATGCGACCATTCTCGCCCAGAGACCGAAGCTCCGTCCTTATATCGACCAGATGCGTGAGAAGATCGCAGGGGCTGTTCATGCGGATATTTCCCAGGTCTCCGTCAAGGCGACCACCGAGGAGCATCTCGGCTTTACCGGACGGGAGGAGGGCATTGCGGCGCACTGCGTGGCACTCCTCGAAAAGCGAATCTGACACCCTTTTGCACCCCTTGGCATACGATATAGTATCCAAATCTAAAAGGGGTGATAACTATGCTATGCAGAGCTGTCCTGCCGTCTGAGACCCTGGCACACAAGGCGCAGCGTGTCCTCTCGGCAAACGGCTATTCTTCTGAAATTTTCCGCAATACCGACAAGAAAGCCGGCTGCGGTTATGGTGTGCGTATCTCCGGGAACTGCGAGGCCGCCCACGCATTGCTGTTGCGTGAGGGCATTCCCGTGAAGCTGATGCGAATCGAGCGTGGCGGCGTATGATCGTCAACTTTGACAATGCGGCGACCACGTTCCCGAAACCTGTGGAAGTCCGGACTGCCGTGGAGCAGGCGGTCAGGCGCTATGCAAGCGCCGGCAGGGGCAGCCATCCGCTTGCGAAACGTGGCTCGGAGCTGCTGTATGCGACCCGTGAGGAGGTCGGTGCGTTCTTTGGGGCGCAGCCGGAGAATGTCGTTTTGACTGCCAACTGCACCCATGCGCTCAACCTCGCCATCCAGGGGGTCATGCAGGGCGGCGGGCATATCATCGTCAGTGAGTTTGACCACAATTCCGTCCTGCGCCCGGTCTACGCCCTTGCCAAAGCCGGGAGGTGCCGGTACAGCATTGCCTCTGTCGGGGCGACTCCGGAGGAGACTGTCCGGAATTTTGCAAAGCTCCTGCGTCCCGATACCCGTGCCATTGCGTGTACGCTGTGCTCGAATGTCACCGGGGAGATACTCCCCTGGAGGGAGATCGGGAAGCTGTGTCAGGCGCATGATCTCTGTTTCATTGCAGACGGTGCGCAGGCTTGCGGTGTGCTCGATGTGCAGCTCTCTGACGGCATCAACATCCTCTGCACCGCCGGTCACAAGGGGCTGTACGGCATCACCGGGACGGGCGTTCTGCTTTCGGATGGGAAGTTTCCACTGCCGCCGCTGATGCAGGGCGGCTCCGGGTCGATGTCCAATCTGCCGGAAATGCCGCCCTATCTGCCCGACACCCTCGAATGCGGCACCCTGAATCTCATCGGGGCGGCGTCGCTCCGGGCAGGCATTACGTTTGTGAAGCAACGTGGCACCGGGCATATCCTTGCGCACGAAGCAGCGCTTTGCAGGCGCTTTCTGGAGGGGCTGCGTGAGATTCCGGGCGTGACTGTTTACCGCAAAGAGGGGAGAGCGTATGCGCCCATCGTGTCCTTCAATGTCGGGGAGCTCCCCTCGGAGGACGTGGGGGAATGGCTCGGCAGACAGGGCTTTTGCCTGCGTGCGGGACTCCACTGTGCGCCCCTCATCCATCACCGGATGGGAACGGTGACGGGGACTGTCCGGTTCTCGCCGTCGGTCTTTTCAAGAGAGCAGGATGTGCAGCGGCTTTTGCAGGCGGTAAGGAACCTGGCAGCGCATCCGGAGCTGATCGGAACAAATACCGGTTGAGCGTGCGCAAATTTTCATTTTGGTCTTGCAAAATTCACAATTTTGTGGTATGATAAAATAGAGGGATAGTGTGGGGGTCTTTGTGCCCCCACATCCATCAGAAAGGAAGTGAGGTGATGTCTTTGCTGCATGATTTCTGGGAAACGCTCGTCAGCGTAGTGCGCACGATGGGTCCGTGGGACTTGCTCGATATTGCGCTGCTTTCCTACATTATTTACTATTTCTACAAGCTCGTCCGTGAGACCAGAGCCGGGCAGCTTTTTAAGGGCATTGCCTTTTTGCTGCTGGTGTATGCCTTTGGTGAGATCGTGGAGCTCAAGGCGATCACCTACCTGCTTGAAAAGCTGTTCAGCTTCGGTGTGCTGGCGATCCTGATCGTCTTTCAGCCGGAGGTGCGGCGTGCGGTCGAAAAGCTCGGTCACTCCAAGCTCGGACTGAACGCTCTGCGTCTGGGATTGACGGATGATTTGCAGGAGAGATGGAAGAACGCCGTGGAGGAGATCTGTGACGCCTGCGTGGAGCTGAGTGCCGGCTGTGTCGGCGCCCTGATCGTCATCGAACAGCAGACCCACCTGGGTGAGCAGATCGAGAACGGTACCCTCATCAATGCCGATATCAGCGCTATGCTGCTGGGCAATCTGTTCTTCAAGAACTCGCCCTTGCATGACGGCGCCATCATCATTCGTGATGGACGCATCCACGCCGCAGGATGTCAGCTCCCCAAGCCCCAGAAGGAGGAGCTCATCAACAAAAAGCTCGGCTCCCGGCACCGTGCTGCCATCGGTATGAGTGAGAACTCGGATGCGATCATTCTGGTCGTTTCGGAGGAGACCGGTCAGATCTCGGTCGCTGAGAACGGCACGCTGACCCGGAATTTCACCCGTGAGAAGCTGCACAGCCTCCTGACGGCACGGCTGATCCCGGACACCTCGGAAAAGAAGCGGCTCTTCCGTTTCAAGAACAGGAAGGAGGGGCAGCATGAAGACGATCTTTCATAAAGTATCGCTGTTCTTTGCGGACTTCTTCAATCGCAAGCCGGTCGTCATCGTGATGTCGTTTTTGTGTGCGCTCATCATCTGGTTTGCCATCGTCATGAATGTCTATTCGACAGCGCCCATGCGGTTTTATAACATCCCGGTCGAGATTCCCCTCACCGGCACCAATGCCGAAGCCAACGGGCTTTCGGTCGTGGATTATGAGGTGGAGACCGTCAGCGTGGAACTGATCGGTGACCGTTCGCAGATCGGTCTGCTCACCTCCGAGGATCTGGTCGCTTACGCAGACGTTGGCGGTATCAGCACGTCCGGACAGTACACGCTGAACCTCGATGTGCGCTCGACCAACGGCATCAGCTTTGACGTGGGGAGCATCACCCCGGCAACCACGAGCGTCAAGCTCGATAAGATCGAAACGCAGACCTTTGACGTGGAGGCGTCATTCCCGAATATCGTTGTGACCTCCGGGCATACGCTCGACCGGGAGGACGTTGTCTGTGAGCCGTCCACCATCGAGATCACAGGCCCCTCGGCACAGCTTGCAGAGATCGGCAAGGTCGTGGTCTACTCCGACAAGACGACCGAGATCTCCAGCTCGTATCTGCTGTATTCGAGCGAGGTGCAGCTCTATACCAAGGATGGCGCACAGGTCGATACGGAATCGCTGGACATTCCGTCTGTGGACTTCCAGATCAGTATTCCGATCCTGACGCAGAAGGAGCTTGCGCTGACCTATGACCTGATCGGCGTGCCAAACGGCTTCGATCAGGACTGGCTCCGGGAACGCCTGAAGCTCTCGGAGGATTCCATCACGCTCGCTTCGCAGAAAAGCTCCGCCTTTACGGAGAATGATTCGCTGAGTGTCGGCTATGTCCGCCTGAGTGAGGTGGGGCTGGATTACAACAACACGATGGATATCACGATCAGCGAGGACTATATCAACCAGAGTGGTATCCAGCAGGTGAGCCTGGAGCTGGACAGCGAAGGTCTCGAAAGCCGGTCGTTCCGGGTGGATACGGACAATATCTCCATCGTCAACAAGCCCAGCAATTACAACTTTGACCTCGTGACCAAGTGGCTCGATATCACGGTGGTCGGCGATGCCGAAATGCTCGAATCCCTTGACGTGGATGACATCATCGTGACCGTTGACCTGCTCAATTACAACGTGGAAGACAACCCCAGCGAAAGCTTCCCGTGGCAGTCCTCCATCTCCTTCTACCAGAAAGGCCGTGTCTGGGCGATCGGCTCCTACCGCATCGCTCTCAACCGGACAGAAACGGCGGATGAGGATCTTGCAGGCTGAGCCCGCACGCATAATAGCGGTTATTGCAATCCCTTGCTTCGATAAACAGATTGCCCCCAATGCCTTACGGCAAAGGGGGGCGGCGGATCGCCGCTGATGCAATAGCGGTTCTTTCAAGTTCTTACTTCGATAAACACATTGCCCCCAATGCCTTACGGCAAAGGGGGGCGGCGGATCGCCGCTGATGCAATAACGGTTCTTTCAAGTCCTTACTTCGATAAACGCAATGCCCCCAATGCCTTACGGCAAAGGGGGCAAAGCTGTCTCTGGAGCGACTTTATGCGAATTGGACACATATTTTATTCATGATTCACGATTCATCATTCATTATAAAAACTGGCTCTCGTGTCTTGCGAAGAAGTCGGTTCTGGGGGGGAGGAATTTGAGCTTGTGGTTTGCGCCGGTGAAGGCGGTGAGGGGTTCGAGGAAGGTGTCCCACGACCAGATGCGCTCGTCCACATCGAGGTGCTCACGCAGCTTCTCCGTGCCGAACGGTGCCATCGGGTGCAGCAGGATGGCTGCGACCTTCAGGATGTAGAACAGGTTCGCAAGCGCCTGCGAGAGCTCCTCCTGCGATACAGCATCGGGCTTGACTGCCTTTGCCATGTACTTGGAACCATTCCGGATGTAGCTGTCGATGACGTAGGTACACTGGTGGAATGCGAACTTCGACATATGGCGCTCATAGTCGAGCATTGCCTTCTTGGCATCTGCCACGAACTGCTCCTCCGGTGCCGCATCCGGCAGTACGCCGTCAAAGCTGTTCTGGGTGGTGTAGAATGCAGTACGGATCATGCGGTTGTACACATTCGTCAGGAGGGCATTCTTGGTGACGGGGTCGGTGAACTTCGGGTCGCTGGTGGGCTCACCCTTTGCCTTGAGGGCGGCTTCTTCTTCGAGCAGGGGCTTGTTGTAGGGCTTGGGGAAGAAGGAAACGCTCTGCTGTCCCAGACCAAATTCCAGCCAGTGCATACGCAGCTGCTCCGGGGTGTAGTAGTTCAGGAGGTCGTCAGCCATCGGCGGCTTGATCTCGCCGGAGCTGGAAGCCTTCTTGTCCAGGAACAGGATGTGGTAGTTGGCAACAATGGTGGGCATCTGGAGCTCACCCTCTGCCGGGTCGCAGGTCTTGGTCTCGCTCTCCTGCTGTGCCATCCACATGGCAGGCTCCGCAATGCCATAGAAGTAGATATTATCCTGTCCGATGAACTGGTATACCTTGGCGTCCTTGCTGCACCAGTAATCCTTCCACTCGGAACGGTCATGACCGATGGATTCAAGGTAGGTCTGTGTGAAGGAGATCGGTGCCCAGAGGGATTCCGGCCATACCCAGACGGTCAGACCCTTGACACCCTCCAGCTCCGGTGCCGGAACACCCCATTCGATATTGCCGGTCAGACGGAACGGCACGAGGGTCTTGCCGGTACGGTAACGGATGCCGTTCTCGGTGAGGAGCTTGCAGGCATCATCGCAGTCTGTCAGGCTCTGGAACTGGATGGTAAAGCTCGGCTTCTTCTCCTCCGGGAAATACTCATGCTGCGGCATCTGCGCCTGCAAGGCAAGGTACTGCTCCTCGAAATCACGCTTGATATAGATGACCGGGGGTTTGAGGAACTCATCGATGGTCTTCCAGACAACGGGACGCACGTCCTTGCGCTTCTTCAGGGTCTCGACCCAGTCCTTCATGAGCTGCTCATAATCCCGGAGCTTGAAATACCAGTTGGTGACGGGCTTCATGATGGGGGTCTCGCCGGTGAGGGCGGAAACGGGGTTCAGGAGGTTTTCGGGCATATACTGGTGACCGAGGTCGCACTCGTCTGCATAGCCCTTTTCGGACTGACAGCCCTCCACGGGGCATTTACCAATGACCTGTCTGCCGTTGAGGAACACGCCAGCCTTTTCGTCAAAGAACTGCTTGGTCGTGATCTGCTGGAGCTGTCCCTTTTCGTAAAGGGAACGGATGAACCAGTCGGTCACCTCCGCATGGATCTCCCGGCTTCTGTCCAGACCGGACGCAGCGAACAGGTTCGGAGCGATGCCGTAGGAAGCGAGGGTCGCCTTCTGCTTTTCGTGGTTGGTGCGGACGAAGTCCTCCAGGGAGCCGGAGAATTCCCCAGCCTCGACCTTCTTGCGCCAGCCCTCAGCGATGGGGGAGCCGTAGCAGTCGGTGCCGGAGACAAAGATCACGTTGTCCTTGCCGATGCGGTCACGCAGAAAACGGGCATACGTATCCGCAAAGACCAGCATACCGCCGACATGACCGAAGTGGAGCTCCTTATTGCCATAGGGCATACCGCCTGTAATCACAGCACGTTTCGGAAATTCCGGACGAGGGATCTCAAAGGGTTTTCCGTCACGATTCTTCTTTTCTTTCGCCATTTGATTTCGTTCCTTTCAGGATGAATTTCAATACTCCTTATTATATCACACTTTTCCGGATTTGTAAAGTGCTTAACGTCATCAATTGCTCATCCCCCAAAACAGCTATACCCCCTTTGCCGTAAGGCTTAGGGGGCTTTTATGTATAGAACATAGCTTTGGCGCTCTGCTTGCAAGCGCCATTGCGGACATCGAAGTATGGACTTGATAGAACCGCTATCATGCGTGCAGGCTCAGCCTGCCCGCCGACCTTTGCCCCGAAGGGGCATTGGGAGGCAGCTATCAGCGGCGATCCGCCGCTTATGAAAAGACCGGATGTGCCATCCACTCGAAGGCGGCAAATACGTAATCCTGCGCACTTTTGGAGGTTTCGAGGTCATATTGGGCGTCCTCCAGAAAATCGGATGCGCCGACGCATACCACAAAGGAATTCTGCCGCTGGTCATTCCGGGAGTAGAGCATCGTGGTGAGGGTCTCGCCTTCAAAGGTCTCCGGGTCATCCGCAGTACCGCCGCAGGGGATACCGGTCGCTGTCCCGGCGGTGCGGAGCATGAGGTCTTGCTGGATGCTGTCGAAATTGTCCATCACCGCAAAGTGGAAGCTGCGCACGTTTCGCAGATACAGCGCTCTTTCCGCCGTTTCCGGCTGAATGCTCATGCCCAGGGGCGCATGGATCTGGTCGATGAGAATATGCGTGGGGTCCTCCCCGGACATCCGGGCTTTGCTGGTCTCCTCAATGCGGTCATAGTCCATCAGCACGCAGTATTCCTCCAGGAACCGCTCGAAATATTTGAACCGGGTCTCACTCTCGTTCGCCGGCATCAGGAGCAGCACATGGCCGCCCTGATCCATGTACAGATCAAGCTTCTGGAGCTCCTCCGAGGTCATATCCTCCTGCGGCGCCGAGATCACGACCGCATCCGCATTCATCGGAAGGGACGCAAGAGCGTCCTCCTGCACCGTGTAGCCGCATTCCGAGAGCTTCCCCATGAACTGCGTCAGCACCCCCGTATCGGTCGTGCCGTGGTCATTGACGTAGTACACGAGCACCGGCTCCGGTACCTCTGTCATGGGCGGCAGGGTCTCTGCCGTATTTTCCATTCCTGTGCCGCCGCTGCATCCGCAGAGCAGCACCATACAAGCCGTCAGAACGGCTGTGATCTGTCGTTTCATGGGTCTTACTTCCTTTCCGCAGCTTCCACGCACGCTGTCCAGAGCTGGCGGATCTGTGCGATCAGTGCTTGGGTTTGTGTCACGGTTGCTGCATCGTTCCGGTACAGGCAGACGATCGTGCGGTTGCAGGAGACCTCCCGGATGCCAAGCTGCCGGATCTCATCCCCCAGGGGGAGCATTGCCGTCCGGTAGGCGAAGCTGATACCCTGCCCCTCGGCAACGAGCTGCCGGATGGCGGCTGCCGAGCCGATCTCCCAGGTGCCTGCAAAGGCATCTGTCGTCAAGCCAACCTCACGCAGCAAAAGGCGCATCACATTGACGTCGGAGCTGGCATCGATCTGCACCAGCAGGCGGTTTGGAAGGAGCGCATCGGTGGTAATGACCGGCGGCATCGCAGCCGCCCCGAAGCAGCCAAATGACAGCTCTCCGATCTCCTGCGCATCCAGAACAGGCTCCGCCAAAATGCGGTCTGCGATCATGCAGTCCAGGGAACCGTTTTCCGTCAGCTCGATGAGCATGGCGCTCGGCGCTACATGGACGGAAAGCTCCTGCGCTCCCTCCTGCCGCAGCAGGGCAGCCACGAGCTGCGCACCGAAGTCGTCACCGAATTCCTTCGGGATGCCGATGCGAAGCGGCGCATTCTGTAAGCTCATGCGTTTCAGGGACGCTGTGACACGTTCGCTGGCAAGGTTCATGAGTTTTGCCTGCCCACGCAGATATTCCCCCTCCGGGGTCAGTATGAGCGTCTTGCCCTCGTAGCGAAAGAGCTGGCATCCGAAATGCCTTTGCAGATATTGGATGTGCTGCGTGACCGAGGGCTGCGTGATGCCGAGCATCTGCGCTGTTTTGGTATAGCTCCTGGTCTGGCAGAGCAGCAGAAACGTGTTGATTCGTGAATCGAGCATAGCATCCTCCTTTGTGCGATGTCCCCTTACCTGTCATGTGAATCTACCTCTATTATACACCAAAATAGCGGAGCGTGTCAAGGCGGTGGGGACGGTGTGCCATTTTGCCGGATTTCGTTACAGAAAATACCAGATCGTTATGATTTGTGATCGTCCTGTAGCCTGCGGCAGGGTCGGGGCTTATGAGTTGTAACCAAATAGGGCTTGACAAATCTGCGATTTTGTGGTAAACTTGTAGCATACAGGATCGAGGGTCGGTCCTGTCGCAATCCGGTTCATATAAGGAGGTAATCACGATGGAACTGAAAGAAAAACTGACGAAGCTCGGCGGTGATGTCAAGAGCTCTGCGGAGAAGTTCGCAAAGGGCGCTGTAGACGGCTCCAAGAAGATGGTTGAGCGTGTCAAGATCAAGAACGAGATCTCGAAGGCAGAAAGCAAGATCAATGCAGCTTATATTGAGATCGGTAAGAAGTATGAGGAGATCTACGGGAACAAGGGCGAGGCTGAATTTGCAGAGCTGCTGGCACAGGTGGCTGAAGCAAGAGCTTCCATTGCAGTTTCCAGAGCTGAGCTCGCAGCGGTAGACAGCGCTGCTGTTTGTGATAACTGCGGTAAGTTTGTACAGGAGGGACAGCGTTTCTGTCCGTACTGCGGCTTCAAGCAGGAAAAGCCGGAGCCTGAGGAAGTTGCTGCTGAGGTCGTTGAGGAAGCTGCTGAGCCGGCTGCCGAGACAGCAGAGACCACCGAGCCGACTGCTGAGGCTTGATTTCATATTGTAAAACCAAACGGCAGGTACCCATCACCGGGTATCTGCCATTTTTTCAGTAAGCATAAGGAGAATGGAACCATGGAATTTCAGAATTGTATCGAGAGCAGACGCAGCATCCGCCGTTTCACCGAGCAGGCGGTCAGCAAGGAGCAGATCGAAGCCCTTGTCCGGGCGGCAGCCTTTGCACCGAGCTGGAAGAACTCCCAGACCGTGCGCTACCATGCGGTGTGCAGCAAGGCGCTGCGTGAGCGCATTGCAGAGGAGGCGACATTCAGCTTTTCCAAGAATCGCATGAATATCTCCGGTGCGCCGCTGCTGATGGTCGTGACGACCGTGGACGGCATTTCCGGCTACGAGCCGGACGGCAGCCCGACAACCACCAAGGGCTCGCACTGGCAGTCGTTTGATGCCGGACTGTCCGTGGAGAACTTCGTGCTGGCAGCCGCAGAGATGGGGCTTGGCAGCGTCATCCTTGGCATCTTTGACGAAGCAAAGGTCAAGGAAATTTTACAGCTTCCGGAGGGCGAGTCCGTTTCCGCACTCATCCCGGTGGGCTACCCGGCAGAGTCTCCGAACTGCCCGAAACGCAAGAGCGTGGACGAACTGCTGACCGTGCATGAATGACCCGATATCAATGAGAAAAGCACTCTCCTGCGCAATGCGTGGGAGGGTGCTTGCTGTATTACAACGCTCAAATCTTGCGGGTGCAGGGCTGCATAGTCCTGCCGAGGGAGGTTTAGGAGGGGCGAGGAGCCCCTCCTAAGTCGGCGCAAGCCGACAAGTTGC
>CACXGK010000125.1 GCA_902767115.1 uncultured Ruminococcus sp. | reverse complement strand
GAGGCAGGATGTTGCTCGAAGACGAGTAGTGTCGGGCTTGGATGAAAACTCGACCGGACGGCGACCAGCTTTTTGAAAAAAGCTGGACCAAAAACTTTTACGTTCGCTTCACGCTTTCAGGAATGTTTTTTGACAGACTGAGCCCGTGCTTTTCAGCGCAGGCTCTTATCCATACGAATATGCGGACAGAATTCGTCCATGTAGATGTCCCCCAGCGGCTCGTAGCCAAGGGATGCGTAAAATGCCTGCACACGGCACTGTGCCGAGACCGTTGTGTGCGTCACGCCAAGACCTTGCAGGTGGTGTTCCATTGCCTGCATGATTCGGGCGCCGAGGTGTTCCCGGCGGTGCGCCTTTGCCACAACGACACGCCCGATATGCCACAGATCGGCATCCTGCGCATCGGCATACGCACGGCAGTAGGCAATGACCTCTCCGCCGTCGGTGAGCTCTAAATGCAGACAGGTATCATCAATTTCATCAAACTCCACAGAAAACCCCTGCTCATCGAGGAAAACACCGGCACGAAGTGCTCTTGCACCCTCGGACAGGGTCGTGGAGATGGTCATTTCATACCCCATCACAGCACCCTCGACAGGAAGTCCTTCAGACGCTGGTTCTGCGGATGTGTGAAGAATGTCTCCGGATCGTTTTCCTCCACGATATAGCCGCCGTCCATGAACATGACACGGGATGCGACCTCCCGTGCAAAGCCCATTTCGTGCGTGACGACGATCATGGTCATGCCCTCGTCGGCAAGCTCACGCATGAGTTCAAGCACCTCGCCGACCATCTCCGGGTCGAGCGCCGAGGTCGGCTCGTCAAAGAGAATGACGTCCGGGTTCATGGCGAGTGTCCGTGCGATGGCGATACGCTGCTTCTGACCGCCGGAGAGCTGGTTCGGGTAGCTGTCTGCCTTGTCGGAAAGTCCGACTTTTTGGAGAAGCTCCGCCGCCTTCTTGTCCGCCTCCGCCTGGGACATGAGTCCGAGCTTGACGGGGGCAAGGGTGATGTTCCTGCGGATGGTCAGGTGCGGAAACAGGTGGAAGTGCTGAAATACCATGCCCATCTTCTCACGCACGGCGTAGAGCTCCCTTTCCTTCATGGCGGTGAGCTCCCTGCCCTCGAAGAAGATCTTGCCGTAGGTGGGCTTTTCGAGGAGGTTCAGGCAGCGCAGGAAGGTGCTCTTGCCGGAGCCGGACGGTCCGATGATAACGACCTTTTCGCCCTTTTCAATCTTGGTGGAGATGCCCTTGAGGATGGGCAGGTCGCCGAAGGATTTTTTCAGATTCTCAACCTCGATCACGCTTTGCCAGCCTCCTTTCGAGCAGAGTCACAAGCTTGCTCAGGATCATGACCATCGCAAGGTAGATGAGCGCCACGGCGATCAGCGGCAGAAATGCCTCATAGGTCGCACTGCGGATGATATCGCCGCCCTTGGTCAGGTCATTCAGGGCGATGTTGCCGGCAACAGAAGTCTCCTTGAGGAGCACGATGAACTCGTTTGCCAGCGCCGGCAGGATGTTGCGGAATGCCTGCGGCAGGATGATGTGGATCATGGTCTTGGGGTAATTGAGCCCCAGCGATGCGCCGGCTTCAAACTGCCCGTTGTCGATGGACATGATGCCGGAGCGCACGATCTCGGCGACATACGCACCGGAATTGAGCCCGAACGCCATGATTGCCACAAACACCTTTGACACATTGAACGACGCAAAGATCACGAAGTAAATAATCATGAGCTGCACCAGCACCGGCGTGCCACGGATGACCGTGAGGTAGAGCTTGGCAATGGCGTTGAGGATGGGGAGCTTGTGGGTGCGTGCATGGGTCGAGCGCACGATAGCGGTCAGAAATCCGAGCACGATGCCCAGCAGCGCCGCAAAAAAGGTCACAATCAGCGTGATCTTCAGACCGTTGGTCAGGTACGTCCAACGGTCATCGACCACGAAGGTATCGTATAGCTTTTCTTTCAGGAAATCCATGCAGCGCCGTCCTTAGTCCGCACGAACCACAATGACCTGGGTAGAGGTGGCATAGCCCTGGGAGAAGCTGACGTTCTTCAGGCGATCCTCTGTGACGCTCATGCCGGCAACACCAACGTCAGCCTTACCGGTAGTGACAGCGGCGATGATGGAATCAAACTCCATATCCTCGATCACCAGCTCCATGCCGAGCTTATCGCAGACAGCCTGCATGATATCGGGGTCGATGCCAACGACCTTGCCGGCGGCAGTGCTCTCGTAGGGCGGGAAAGCGGCATTGGTCGCCATGACAAGCTGACCGTTGGGGCGGTCGATATCGGCAGCCTCGTAGGAGACCTGGTCAGCCTCGTCGCCGATCCAGTGAGCGGTGATGGCATCGAGGGTGCCGTCATTTTTCAGCTCTGTGATGGCTTCGTCCAGCTTCTGACCGAGCTCCTCGTTGTCCTTGGCGTAGGCGATGGCGTACTCCTCCTCTGCGAACGGGTCATCGAGGATGGTGAGCTTCTTGTTCTTGGACACAAAGACCTTAGCCGGTTCGCTGTCGATGATGACAGCATCCGCCTTGCCCTGGGTGAGCGCCTGGATGGCGTCTGCGCCCTTGTTGTAGCCCTCAACGGTCGCACCGGGCACGTCACCTGCAAAGATATAGCCGGTGGTGCCGAGCTGACAGGCGATGGTCTTGTTGTTGAGGTCGTCTACGGAATGTACGGTATTCGGCGGCGCACTGCAAGCGGTCATGGACACGCCGAGCAAAATCGCTGCTGTAAGCATGGAAAATCCTTTTTTCATAGTCATGATGCAAAACTCCTTTTTGATTCATAAATCAAGATTACCTTACCATTATAATCTATTCTTCTCCAAAAAGCAATAACGAAATTGTAAATACAGGTGGATTTTCCGAATTTTATGCAACCTGTATAAATCTGACGACTGGTCAGAATCCAAAATTGATAGCTGTACTATCGTATATGCAAGCCCTTGACACGCCGGCGCTTTCGTGTTATAATATAATGGTATAGCGGAGTGATCCGCCGACAGTTCGTTTGCGCCATCCTGTCGGAAAACAAAACCAGGGCAGACGTTAAGGACAGCAAAGCTATGCCCTCTTGTCTGCGGACAGGAGGGCTTTTTGTTTGGGAGGATATGGATAGAATGTATACACTCAGAACGTCCGCTGCATTTGACAGCGCACATTTTCTGGCAGGATACCGTGGAAAATGCGCCAATCTCCACGGTCACCACTGGGTGATCGAGGTCGAGGCAGGGCAGGAGACTTTGCAGGCGGAGGGGGAGAAGCGTGGGATGGTCATTGATTTTGGCGACCTCAAAAAGACCGTGCGTGCGCTTGCAGACAGCTTTGACCACGCCACCATTTACGAGCAGGGAAGCCTGAAACCGGCGACGATTGCGGCATTTCAGGCGGAGGGCTTCCGCCTGATCGAGGTGCCATACCGCCCGACGGCGGAGCATTTCGCAAAGGCTTTTTTTGAAACGCTCACCGCACAGGGCTTGCCCGTTCTTGCCGTGACCGTCTATGAGACGCCCGACAACTGCGCCAGATATGAGGTGAACTGATGGAACAGACCTACAATCTTGCAGAGCATTTCATCAGCATCAACGGTGAGGGTCAAAAAGCCGGGGAGCTCTCGCTCTTTCTGCGCTTTACCGGCTGCAATCTGCGCTGCACCTACTGCGATACCATGTGGGCAAACACCCCCGATGCACCGCACGAAAAGGTCACGCTCGACACCCTGTCCCAAATCGCACAGGACGCCAAATCCCAAGGCGTGCGCAACGTCACCCTCACCGGCGGCGAGCCGCTTTTGCAGCCGCACATCGGGGACGTGATCGGGCGGCTGCTGGACATGGGACTGCACACCGAGATCGAGACAAACGGCTCTGTGCCGCTCAAGGGCTTTCTGACGCCGCAGCGCCCTGCCTTCACGATGGACTACAAGCTCCCGGTAAGCGGCATGGAGTCACATATGTGCGTGGAGAACTTTGCGCTTCTGCAAGCACAGGATACGGTGAAATTCGTCTGCGGCTCCCGTGAGGACGTGTACCGTGCCAGGGACATCGCAGCGCAGTACCAGCCGCAGTGTCCGCTGTACCTGAGCCCGGTCTTTGGGAAGATCACGCCTGCCGAGATCGTGGAGATCATGAAGGCGGAGCATATGGGCAATTTCCGGCTGCAATTGCAGCTTCATAAATATATCTGGGACCCGAACCAGAAAGGAGTGTGACAGATGATCGATAAAAAAGCCATAGAGGAGCATATCCGTGGCATCCTCATTGCCCTGGGCGAAGACCCCGACCGGGAGGGCTTGCGTGAGACGCCGAACCGTGTGGCACGGATGTACGAGGAGGTCTTTGAGGGCATCCAGTACTCCAACCACGAGATCGCTGAGAAATTCGGCAAGCTCTTTGATACCCACCCGGATACCGGAACGGTCGTTGTCCGGGATATCGGTGTGTTTTCCTACTGCGAGCACCACATGGCGCTGATGTACAATATGCACGTCAATGTGGCGTATATCCCCAAGGACAAGGTCATCGGACTGAGCAAGATCGCCCGTATCTGCGACATGGCTGCCAAGCGCCTGCAAATCCAGGAGCGCCTTGGCACCGACATTGCGGAGATCATCATGGAGGCGACCGGGTCAGAGGACGTCGGAGTCGTGGTCGTGGCAACGCATAGCTGCATGACCGCCCGTGGCATCCGCAACCCTTCCGCACGCACCGTGACACAGACCTTCCGTGGCAAATTCAAGACGGATGCGGAATTGCAGAGACTCATCATGGAATGAGAAATGAGGAATTTAGGAGGATACCCATGAAAGCGATGGTTTTATGCAGCGGCGGACTGGACAGCACGACCTGTCTGGCGCTCGCTGTTGAAAAGTACGGCAAGGACGAGGTGCTGGCGCTGTCCATTTCCTACGGACAGAAGCACCAGAAGGAGATCGAAGCGGCAAGGGCGGTGACGGACTTTTACGGTGTGCCGCTACGGACGCTTGATCTGGCGCAGATCTTTGCAGATTCAGACTGCTCCCTCTTGCAGGGGAGCACGGCAGAGATCCCGAAATCTACCTACGCCGAACAGCTCACCGAGACTGACGGCAAGCCGGTCTCGACTTATGTGCCGTTCCGGAACGGACTGTTTTTGTCGAGTGCGGCAAGCATTGCGCTCTCGAACGGATGTGAGGTCATTTATTACGGCGCACACGCCGATGATGCCGCCGGGAACGCCTACCCGGACTGCTCGGACGAGTTCAATAACGCCATGAATACGGCAATTTTCATCGGCAGCGGCAAGCAGCTATCCATCGAAGCACCCTTCGTCAACAAGACCAAGGCGGACGTTGTGGCGGAAGGCTTGCGCCTGAAAGCGCCCTTGCATCTGACGTGGAGCTGCTACGAGGGCGGCGATAAGCCCTGCGGTCTGTGCGGCACCTGCCGTGACCGGGCAGCGGCATTCGCAGCCAATGGTATTGCAGATCCGGCGTTATCATAAGGAGGTCAGCAATGGGCTACATGGTATCAAGCTGTCCGCACTGCGGCAGCCAGAATCGGGAATCGTGCAATGCCTGGGGCTATGGCAGTCCCATCCGGCAATGCAAGTCCTGCAAGGCGGAATACTTCGACAACCGCTGGCGTGAGGTCGCTGTTGATGGCTTTGACCCACGCAGCAATAACAGCAAGCTCTACCTCTTTGCCGGCATCGGCTCCGGGGCGCTTTCGGCAGTGATGGGGCTCTGGGTCTGGAATTCCATCCGGACAAGCGGCTCCTACAGCATCCGTGCCGCAGGTCTGGCGGTGCTGGCGGCGCTGGTCTGCGTGATGTGTCTGGTGATGTTCGTCCGCATCAAGTCCGGCTATGAGGAAAAGGCGCAGGCGCCCTTTCTGGAGGAATCCCGTCAGCGCTTGCAGGACCCTGTGTACGTCCGCAAGCTCATGCAGTACGGCGTGCGTGTGCCGCAGGAATTTCAGCCGAAGGATGAGGGATAAGGCATGACACGAGAGGAGATTATCGCCTACTGCCGTGACAATTACGGCACCGAGCCCGAATACCCGTGGAACGATCTGCCGGACGCCGCCGTTTTGCGGCACCGGGACAATGCGAAGTGGTACGGCGTATTTCTGTCCGTATCCGCCGACCGGCTCGGACGCCAGACCCACGAAAAGCTCGATCTGCTCGACATCAAGGGCGACCCGGACGAGATCGTGCATATCCGGGAAATGCAAGGCTTTGCACCGGCGTATCACATGAATAAAAAGCACTGGCTCACCGTCATTCTGAGTGAAGTCACAGACCCTGCGGTCGTGTACGCCTTGCTTGACAAGAGCTATGACATGACCGCACCGAAAAGGAGAAAACCACATGGAATCGAGAAATAAAGAACAGGAGGGACTCTCCCTCCTCGGCAGTCAGCACACCAGTTACCCGACCGACTACGACCCGTCAGTCCTGGAGACCTTTGACAACAAGCACCCCGGACGTGAGTATTTCGTCAAGTTCAACTGCCCGGAATTCACGTCCCTGTGTCCCATCACCGGACAGCCGGATTTTGCGACGATCTACATTTCCTACGTGCCTCGTGTGAAGATGGTGGAGTCGAAATCTCTCAAGCTCTACCTGTTCAGCTTCCGCAACCACGGCGATTTCCACGAGGACTGTGTGAACATCATCATGAATGATCTGATCAAGCTCATGGATCCGTATTATATCGAAGTATGGGGGAAATTCCTGCCCCGTGGCGGCATATCCATTGACCCGTACTGTAACTTCGGCGCACCGGGAACGAAGTGGGAGCAGGTGGCATGGGATCGCCTGACGCACCACGACCTCTACCCGGAGCCTGTCAACAACCGATAAGGAGGGACTGACCATGACACAAGAGCAGCATGACGAATTGCAGCGCATCATCCGGAATGCCCGGAAGCTGGTCTTTTTTGGCGGCGCCGGCGTTTCGACGGAAAGCGGCATTCCGGACTTCCGGAGTGTGGACGGGCTGTATCACCAGAAATATGACTATCCGCCGGAGACCATCCTCTCGGCAACGTTCTTTTACCGGCACACAGAGGAATTCTACCGGTTCTACCGGGACAAGATGCTCTGCCTTGACGCCAAGCCCAACGCCGCCCACCGCAAGATCGCAGAGATGGAGCAGAAAGGGCATCTCGCTGCGGTCGTGACGCAGAACATTGACGGCTTGCACCAGCTTGCCGGCTCGAAGGTTGTGGACGAGCTGCACGGAAGTGTCCACCGGAATTACTGCCAGAAGTGCGGAGCGCTGTACGATGCGCACTGGATCCTCGCATCGACAGGCATCCCGAAGTGTGAGAAATGCGGCGGACTGGTCAAGCCGGATGTCGTCCTTTATGAGGAGGGACTCCCGAACGAAACCATCGACCATGCCGTGAAAGCCATCTCGCAGGCGGATGTCCTGATCGTCGGCGGCACGTCCCTGAACGTGTACCCGGCAGCCGGATTTTTGCGGTATTTCGGCGGTGAGCATCTTGTCGTCATGAACCGTGACGAGACCTTCGCCGACAAAAACGCCGACCTCGTCATCCGGGACAAGATCGGAGAGGCGCTGGAGAGCGTTTCTTTGGAGTGAGGAGTTAGGAGTTAGAAGTTAGGAGTTAAGGTGTCCCGCTTTGCGGGACGAATCATAATAGGTATGCCAACAGACGAAGTCCTGAGACTAAGGGAAGCTTTCTCCAAGTCTCAGGACTTTTCATGTTTTATGATAAAAACATCGCCGCAGGCGATACCGCCACTTCTAACTTCTAACTCCTAACTTCTCACACTTCCTCATTTGCCTTGAGGTAGTCCTCCGCCAGCTTTTCTACCTCGGCATAGGAGGAGAGCTGGTAGCACCTCGACCGGAATGCAGCGGCATTGCGGCTGCCTTGCATATACCACGAGGTCTGCTTGCGTGCCTCACGGATGGCGAGATGCGGCGGCTTTTCGGAATAGTCCATGATGAGCCGCACATGGCGGAGCATCATTTCCATGCGCTCCCCATGCGTGGGGGGCGTGTAGCTTTTGCCGGACATGGCGCAGGCAATCTCCCGGAAGACCCACGGGTTGCCATAGCTGGCACGTCCGACTGCGACTAAATCGACGCCCGTCGTTTTGTACATTTCGAGACAGGAAGCCCCATCGGTCACGTCACCGTTGCCGATGACCGGGATGGAGACTGCTTCCTTGACCTGCCGGATGACGTCCCAGTCCGCCTTGCCGGAGTAGAGCATGGATTTGGTGCGTCCGTGAACCGTGATGGCAGCGGCACCGGCTTGCTCCATCATCTGCGCAAAGGGGACGGCATTGATGCTGTCGGCATCCCAGCCGATGCGCATTTTGACCGTGACCGGCACATCTGCATGGGCGACCGCCGCCCGGACGCAATCGGCGGCAAGCTCCGGCGTTTTCATCAGAGCCGACCCTGCACCGGTCTGCACGACCTTATGCACGGGACAGCCCATATTCAGGTCGATCCAGTCCGGCGCAAAGGGCATGAGAAGCTCGGCGGCACGGGCAATGAATTCCGGCTCGCTGCCAAAGAGCTGGAGCCCCATCGGGCGTTCCGCCGGTGTGATGCGGCACAGCTCCGCCGAGCCCTTGCTGTCATAGCAAAGCCCCTTGGCAGAGATCATTTCGGACACGCACATCACAGCCCCCATCTCGCAGCAAAGCTGCCGGTACGCTGTATCCGCAACGCCTGCCATCGGTGCAAGAGCTGCCGCCCGTGCCACGTCCTGACCGGCAATGAGTATTTTTTGCATAGAAACCTCCGTAGTGATTGGGTGTATTATTATTGTAGCATAGTTTGCAGGATTTTGCAAGGGGAGGGAGAAACGCTGTTGGCGCTGTCCCCCCTGTCAAATGTCAACAACGTAACGCTTCTCAAAACTGCGGGTGCAGGGCTGCAAGTCTAAGCCGAGGGAGGTTTAGGAGGGGCGAGGAGCCCCTCCTAAGTCGGCGCAAGCCGACAAAAAAGAATTGCCATCCAGAGCCGGCTGCAATTGCCTGCCGTCGAGGGCGTACTCGATGGTCGGGACGGTGCGGCTGAAATCGGCTACGAGGGAGGTGGGTTTGCGTTCGGCATCGTCCTGGCGCAGCGGCACGAAGTAGTAATGCCGCATATTTGCCAGAGCGCCGAGGTGTTTGAGGGAGCCTGCAAGGGCATCGTTGGAGGCAATGGCGAGCACCACGGGCTTGCCGCCACGCAGGTGGGATTTGACCGCCATCGGCACGACGCCGTCCGTGATGGACAGCGCAAGCTTTGCCGCCGTGTTGGACGTGCAGGGGACGACTGCCAGGACGTCCGTCAGTCCTTTCGGGCCGATGGGTTCGGCGTCCTCGATGCGAAGGATGGCTTTCCTGCCGCAGATGGATTCAAGCTGTTCGAGATTCGCCTGCGCCGTGCCGAACCGGGTCGAGATCGTAGCGGCGTGTTCCGATACGATGGGAATGAGCTCGGCGCCTGCGTCCCGGAGAGCCTGCGCCTGTGCAAAGGCTTTGGCAAACGTGCAGAAAGACCCTGTCACCGCAAAACCGATGCGGATGCCGTCCAGCTTCATCCGGTACACCCCCTCTCCTCGATCAGGTGACTGATGGTGCGTGCAATGATCTCCCCGGCGGTGACGGGTGCGGTCTTGCCGGGGAGGGAAAGCGCCCAGATCACACGGCGGTTCAGGCTCCCGGCGGCATCGAGGTCAACACCACCCGGCTTGGAGGCAAGGTCGAGCACGAGCGCATCCGGTTGCATCGCCGAGAGCACCTCACGGGTCACGACCTTTGCCGGAACGGTGTTGCACAGCACGTCAAAGGCGGCAGGCTCGATCTGCGGCAGGTCAACCGCCTTGCAGCCGAGCATCTGCGCACGGGAACGGTCAGCACTCTGCCGTGCGGCGACCGTGACATTCGCACCGAGCGCCGAGAGGATGTAGGCAAGCCGTGTGCCGATCCGCCCGAATCCCAGAACGAGAACGCTGCTGCCTTCGATCGTGCGTGGCATTTCCTCCAGCATGATCTGGACGGCGCCCTCCGCCGTGGGAATGGCGTTGCAGGCTGCAAGTTCCTCGCTGCGCAGGTAGTCGATCACGGGAAATCCTGCCTCCTCAAAGACGTCACGAGCCTTGTCGCATTTGCCGCCGAACACGAGGGCATCGGGTTTGAGACAGGGCAAAAAGCTTTTGAGGGGGAGTGCCTGCCGGGAGAACGGCGCATTGACCAGCACGCCGTCATCCGAGACCGGCATGGGCAGAATGAGGACATCGCACTGCGGCAGTCCATCGGCGGCGCTGTCGCACAGATGAATGTCCGCATCGGGTAAAAATTGCCGGGTGAACCCCACCGCACACACCTGATACGCTTTCGTGAGCGCACGGGCTGTATACACATAGCGGAGATCGCCTCCGGCAACCAGAATGGTTTTCTTCATAAGTCATCGCTCCTTTTTGAGCATCTGCTCTCTTACAGGGTATGCATGGAGAGGCGGCTTTGCCCCTGCAAATCCACGACGTTTACGAAAAAAGCCCCCTCCATCGGGAAGGGGGCAAAGTGACGTTTACAGCATCGCCTGAATGCGTCTGTCGAGGGCAGCGATCACATTTTCGAGTGACCAGAGATGCCAGATCTCGGAGGCGGCACAGGTCTTGTCCGCAAGGGTGATGATCCAGCTCTCCTTGTACTTCGGGAACGGGAAGCACAGGGGGAACATATGCTTGCGGATGATGTCACGCTCGATGTCGTTGAGCTTGAAATCACGCTCGGCGTTCGCAAGGGCGACCTTGGGGTGATTGATGGTGTGGTGATTGGCAGCCTTTTCCTTGTCGTGCCAGTCGTACAGGAAATAATCGTGCAGCAGACAGCCACGCACCAGAGAGGGGACGTCCACCTTCGCATTGAGAAGCTGCGCCCAGCGCAGGGCAACATATGCCACACAGATCGAATGCGTATAGCAGTTGGTGATGCCGTGCTGCATGAAGTTACGCTCGGACTGGAAACCGGCAGAGCACAGGATCTCTGCGCCATAGGTCGTGACCTGCTCCAGAAGCGATTCACGGGCTTTGATATAATAAAAGGATTCTTCCTTGTAATGCAGCAAAAGATGATGTGCCAATCCTACACTTCCTCTCAAAGTCATACTGTTACATATTATAGTATAGTTTTGGATTCCTGTCAAGGCGTGTTACCCCCGGTTTGGCATTCTCCACAAACGTTATGCACCGCACAGTCCTTTCTTTGACCGATGCGGCATCCCAAACGAGCAAAAACAAGCAAAACGAGCAAAAACAAGCAAAACAAACAAAACAAACTGATAATGATACTGTGAATGATACTGTGAATGATACTGTGAATGATAATGATACTGTTAATGATACTGTGAATGTAACTGTAACTGTGAATGTCATTCCCCACATCCACACCCACACACAGCACAGCAATAAATGCAAGAACTTTCTGCAATTTGCTGTCTTGACAATTTCCGCAAAATACGGTACAATAGAAGTAGCATTCTATGCACAGTCTATTAAAAGAGGAGGAATTTCACATGAAGCTTTTCAAGAAACTTGCAGCAGGCGCTTCTGCACTGGCAATGGCTGCAACGATGGCGGCTTCTGGACTTGCATCTGCACTGCCGGTCACAGCCGTCGATGACTGCAATGACGACTGGCTCCATGCCGAGGGCAGCAAGCTCTACGACAAGGACGGCAACCAGGTCTGGCTCACCGGTGCGAACTGGTTCGGCATGAACTGTGAGGAGAATTTCCCGCACGGTCTGTGGAGCGCAGACGTGGACGTGCTGCTGTCGAGCGTTGCCGACCGTGGTATCAACGTCATCCGTTTCCCCATCTCTGTCGAGTTGCTGCTGTCCTGGAAGGAGGGCACGCCGTATCCGGCAAAGATCAACGCCAAGAAGTCCGACGGCTACAGCTTCAACCCCGATTTCTGTCACGATGACGGCACGGAGATGAACAGCATGGAGGTCTTTGATGTCATCATGCAGAAGTGCAAGAAGTACGGCATCAAGGCGTTTATTGACGTTCACAGCCCTGCATCCCACAACTCCGGTCACAACTACAACCTCTGGTACTACGAGGCTACCGCCGACGACTGCGACAACATGGCGACCATCAAGGAGGACAACGGTCTGAAAATGGGCGCTCCGGTCACCTGGGAGCAGTGGATCGAGTCCATCACCTGGCTTGCAGAGAAGTATGCAAACGATGATACCCTCATCGCCTACGACCTCAAGAACGAGCCGCACGGCAAGCGTGGCTACACCGGCACCACCTGCCCAGCCAATATGGCAAAGTGGGATGATTCCACCGACCAGAACAACTGGAAGTACTCCGCCGAGGAGTGCGCCAAGTCCATCCTCAAGGTCAACCCCAATGCCCTCATCCTGATCGAGGGTATCGAGCAGTACCCCAAGGAGGGCTATACCTTCGACACGGCCGACGTCTGGGAGCCCAAGACCGAAGCCGACAAGAAATGGTACGGCGCATGGTGGGGCGGCAACCTGCGAGGCGTCAAGGATCACCCGGTTGATCTCGGCTCTGACAAGCTGAATGCACAGATCGTGTATTCGCCGCATGACTACGGCCCTTCCGTTTACGCACAGACCTGGTTCGCCAAGGAATTTACCACTGAGACACTGCTCGACGATTACTGGCGTGACACCTGGGCTTACATCAACGAGGACGACATTGCACCGCTGCTCATCGGCGAGTGGGGCGGTCACATGGACGGCGGCAAGAACCAGAAATGGATGGAGCTGCTCCGTGACTACATGATCGACAACCACATCAACCACACCTTCTGGTGCCTGAACCCGAACTCCGGCGATACCGGCGGTCTGCTCAATGCCACCTTCTCTGAGTGGGACGATGAAAAGTACGCCCTCTTTGAGGAATCTCTCTGGCAGACAAACACCACCGGCAAGTACATCGGTCTTGACCACCAGCATCCGCTTGGTCTCAACGGCACCGGGCTGTCCCTGACCGAGTACTACAGCACCTACGACAAGTCTGAGGGCTCCAACATCAACGGCGGCAAGGGTACCTCCAAGAGCGACCCCGTCGAGCTGGAGACCAAGGAGCCGACGCCCTCCGAGACCCCGACTGAGAAGCCGACTGAGACCCCGACCGAGGATCCGACCGGACTGGTTCCGATCCCGCCGACGGAGGAGCCGACTGAGCAGCCCACCGAACAGCCGACAGAGCAGCCGGGTTCCGACATCATGTACGGCGATATCAACGACGACAAGACCATCGATATCATGGACGTCATTGCCCTCAATAAGTTCCTGCTGGGCTCCAGCACGCTCGATGATGCCGCAAAGGCTCGTGCTGACGTTGACCTGAGCAAGCAGATCGACTCGACCGACTCCTTGATCGTGCTCAAGCGTGTGGTCGAGATCATCGACACCCTGCCAGCCGTAGAGTAACGGAAATCAGCCCCCTCTCCATTGCGAAAGGGGAGGGGGTCTTTATTATATATAAAGTATCAGAATCGCTGCCGGCGCTGCTTTCAGGCGGAGCTTCGGCAGGAAATCCCATCAGAAAACAGTCGCACAGGCGTTTGACGCACCATATCTGGTGGTTATGCACCGGCTATGTCAAAATGATGGGGGCGCATTGCAAACGACTATCACAGTTTTTTCATCACTTGTGCAATTTGCAATAAAAATGGGCAAAAAATGGGTTGTTTCGAGCCTTTATCAGCCTGATTTCCGTGCAATATTCATAGTTAAACGTTTTAGTTACCGTTTTGTAATAATTGTGGATTTAGGCAATATTTGTTGTGAAGTTGCACAGAAAACTGATGTTTGATTTGTGCATTCCACTCAAAAAAAGTGAAAGAATGGTTTTTAGCATTGACTTTTGACGCCGAGTGATGTATATTATTGTTAGTGAAAGCAAGCCAGTCCCGGAATCCGTCCGGACGAGGGACACGGCAGAGAGGTTTGAAGGTGTATTAATGGTTTCAATTAAAGACATTGCTCAAGCGTGCGGTGTTTCGACTGCAACTGTTAGTAAAGCACTGAATAACCGTAACGATGTCAACCCGGCGACGAGAGAACGGGTGCAGGAGACAGCGAAGGCGCTCGGCTATCTGCCGAATGCCATGGCAAGAGCCCTCAAGACCAACAGGACCTACAACATCGGCATCCTGATGGTGGACAAGGCAGACAGAGGTCTCCAGCATTACTTCTTCTCCTCGATCCTCGACAGCTTCAAGGTCGTGATGGAACGCAATGGTTATGACCTGACGTTCATCAGCAGCCAGATCGGCAGACAGGCGTATTCTTATTATGAACACTGCTTGTACCGCAATGTGGATGGTGTCCTTGCGGCGTGCGTGGATTTTGAGTCGGATGACGTGCAGAGCCTGCTGGGCAGCAGCCTTCCGGTGGTTTCCGTTGACTATATCAAGGACGGGAAATATTCCGTTGCTTCTGACAATGCCAGAGGCACTGAGATGGTCACCGAGTATGCGATCGGCAGAGGACACAAGCGGATTGCTTTCCTGTTTGGTGAGAATTCACAGGTAACGGATGCACGAAAGAATGCATTCCTCGAAACCATGAAGGCTCACGATCTCGAAACAGACGAACGGCTGATCCTGCAAGGCAAGTATCTCCACCCGGAGATCTCCTACAAGCTGACACAACAGCTTCTTGCAGAACCCGAACGCCCGACCTGCATTCTGTATCCGGATGATATCTGTGCCGTAGCAGGCATGACTGCCATCCGTGACGCAGGCATGACACCGGGCAAGGAGGTTTCGGTAGTCGGCTATGACGGACACCCGGTACTCCGGATGATGGGACCGCATCTGACGACCATCCGCCAGGACACCGAGCGCATCGGCATCCGGGCAGCAGAGACCATGCTTCGCCTGCTTCAGAAACAAGAGATCCCCGAATCGGAGCGTGTCAGCTTCGTGGATGTCCAGTTACTGGAAGGGGAGACCGTAGCGCAGCTTTGATTGCGCATTCACTATCGTATATTATATTTCATAGGGAAATATAATAGTTATATCTTAAGGAGGAAAATACCAATGAGCAAACTTACAAGAACACTGGCACTGCTCGCTACTCTGGCAATGGCTTCCACTGCTTTCGTAGCTTGCGGCGGCAACAAGACCACCGAGTCCACTGCAGATTCCACTGCATCCGTAGCTGATTCCGCAGCTGATTCTGCTGCTGATTCCGCAGCTGATTCTGCTGCTGATTCCGCAGCTGATTCCGAGGCTGATTCCGCAGCTGAGGGCGGCGAGTCCTCTGCAGCAGTTAACCTGCCGGATACCGATGACACTCTGACCATCGTATGCTGGACTGATGCTGACCTGGCTAATATGTTCGACGTTTACGGTTCTGACAACGTAAAATATCAGAACTGCGGCGGTAACGGCAGCGAGGCTTCCACTCAGTACGCTACTTACCTGAACTCTGGTGACGACGTTGACCTGTTCGTAGCAGAGGCAGGCTGGATCCTGAACTACATCAATGATGATTCTATGTCCGCTCCGCTGTCCGATCTGGGCATCACCGAGGCTGACTACGCTGACGCTTATCAGTACACTGTTGAGATCGGTACCGACAACAACGGCGTTCTGAAGGCAGCTTCCTGGCAGGCAGCAGCAGGCGG
>CACXGK010000124.1 GCA_902767115.1 uncultured Ruminococcus sp. | reverse complement strand
TCATTTTTTTGCACCCCATGAAATGTGGATTAAGCCCGAAACATAGCCATTTCAGGGGGTCAGATTTCAGATTTCACTTTCCTTATAGACCTGTGATAGATAAAAGGCTATCGTCTATCACTGCGCCGGAGCTCTCTACAGACACAGCTTTGCCCCCTTTGCCGTAAGGCATTGGGGGCATTGCGATGCTCGAAGCAAGGACTTGACAGAACCGCTATTGCGCCTGCGCCGGCTCCGGCACCCGCCGACCTTTGCCCCGAAGGGGCATTGGGAGGCAACTCATCAGCGGCGATCCGCCGCTTGCCAAAATCGTCGATTTATGGTATAATAGAACCGTACCCTTCACACCACCACATCTGAAAGGAGATCTATCATGAGTGATAACATCAAAAACTGGGGATATGAAGCCGTTTTTTATCAAATCTATCCTCTGGGGTTCTGCGGAGCGCCGTTCGAGAATGACGGGGTCGCAGAGCACCGCATCCTGAAAGTCCTGGACTGGATTCCCCATATTGCCGACCTTGGCTGCAATGCGGTCTACTTCTCACCTGTGTTCGAGAGCGACACGCACGGCTATAATACGAGGGATTTCTGCAAGATCGACACTCGCCTCGGCACCAATGAGGACTTCAAGACCGTCGTGGACGCCCTCCATGAGAAAGGCATCCGGGTCGTGCTCGATGGCGTCTTTAACCACGTAGGCAGGGGCTTTCCGCAGTTCCGGGACGTCTGCGAGAAGAAGTGGGATTCCCCCTACAAGGACTGGTTCCACATCAGCTTCGACGGCAACAGCAACTACAACGACGGGCTCTGGTATGAGGGCTGGGAGGGGCATTTCGACCTCGTCAAGCTCAACCTGCGCAACCCTGCTGTCGTTGACCATATCCTGCACGCCGTGCAGTACTGGATCGAGTACTTCGGCATTGACGGCATCCGGCTCGATGTGGCGTATTCGCTGGACTTCGTTTTTCTGAAACGCCTGCGTGCCTTCACAGACGGTCTGAAGGACGACTTCTTCCTCGTCGGTGAGCTCCTGCATGGGGACTACTCCCGTTGGGTCAATCCCGAAATGCTCCATTCTGCGACCAATTACGAGTGCTACAAGGGGCTGTATTCGTCCTTCAATTCCTACAATCTGTTCGAGATCTGCCACTCCCTCAAAAACCGCTTCGGTCCCGAAAACTGGTGCCAGTACCGGGGGATGCATCTCCTGTGCTTCGCCGACAACCATGACGTGACCCGTGTCGCAAGCATCCTCTCCAACGAGCGCCACCTGCCGCTTCTGTACACCCTCCTGTTCGGAATGCCCGGTATCCCGTGTATCTATTACGGCAGTGAGTGGGGCGTCAAGGCGGATAAATCCCAGGGTGACCCGGCGCTGCGTCCTTGCTTTGAGAAACCGGAACACACGGAGCTTACCGACCTCATCACAAAGCTCGCCCATGCCCACCGTGCCTGCAAAGCCCTCTGCTACGGCGATCTGAAGGTTCCGGTGCTGACCAATAAGCAGTGCATCATCCAGCGTGATTTCGAGGGGGAGCGTGTATTTGTGGCGATCAATGCGGACGACCAGCCGTTCTGGGCGCATTTCGATGCCGGCTACGGACTGGCGGATGATCTGGTGACCGGGACTGTGCATGACTTCGGCGGCGGCAGTGAGCTTGCCCCCATGAGTGCGCACATCTGGAAGTGCAAGTAAGGTGTTCGCTATGGACTTCATCCAGAATCTCGATTTCTCCATCCTCGACTGGATCCAGAGCCATCTGCGCTGCGGTGTCCTCGACTGGCTCCTCCCCAAGCTGACCGTCCTCGGCAATGCCGGGGTCTTCTGGATCGCTGCGGCGCTGGTCTGTCTGGCACTCCGGCGCTTCCGCAAATGCGGCGTCACGATGGCAAATGCCCTCATCATCGGACTGCTCGTCGGCAATATCACCCTCAAGCTCTTGGTTGCCCGTGACCGTCCATGCTGGATCTCCCCGCTTGACACGATGCTCATTGCCACTCCAAAGGACTACTCGTTCCCGTCCTGCCATACGCTGTCGGGATTTGCGGCGGCTGTGCCGATACTGCGGTATCACAGGAAATGGGGCATTGCGGCTGTGACGCTTGCGGCAGTGATCGCTCTGTCACGGCTGTATCTGTACGTACACTTCCCGTCTGATGTGCTGGTGGGTTGTATTCTGGGCATTGCGATCGCACTGTTCTCGTGCCGTCTCACGGACAGGTATCTGTGGAAACGTCTGCGCAAGTTCGGGCGGCGTTTCCGGAAAGCTGCAAAAGCTTAAAAAAATCCCCTCAGTCTCAACACCGGGACTGAGGGTTTCTTGTTTCCTGGCAAACGCCGAAGGTTCACTTCGCAGCGGCTTTCTTCCGGGCGATCTCCATACTGCGGTTTGTGAGGGCAGCGAGCTTCTTGACGGTATTCTCCGGAAAATCGGACATAAAGAGAAAAGCGTGCTCCTTGGCTTCACCCGGCGGCAGACGCAGGATCCTCCGGAAAAACGCATAGGTCATCTCATAATCCACATCCAGCTTCTCCGCAAGCTCCACGCCCCGTGGGGTCAGGCGTACAGCCTCGCAATACTCCGGCTCGACCAGCTCCATACGGAGCATACACTTCATCATTTTGCTGACGCTCGGACGGGTCACGCCGAGATCTGTCGCAATATCCACGCACCGAATGCGTCCTTTGTCACGCTGCAAACGATAGATGCACAGCAAATATCGATACTGACCGGCACACAACTGCATTCCAGCCACATCCTTTCTATGGGTAAGAGGCGATTGTTACATTTATATCATACCACAATTGTCGGATTTTGTCAAGGTGCCGGAGCCGGCACTGGCGCAATAGCGGTTATTTGAAGTTCGTTTTCTATTGTCCGCAATGCCCCCAATGCCTTACGGCAAAGGGGGGCAAAGCTATGCATCTTGTATTCACACTGCGGTGATGGATTTTAATAAGCGAAAGTAAGAGGTTCAAATTCTATAAGGAGGAATTCTTGACCCTCTTGACCCTCTTGCGCCGACGGTGAAGATTCCAGACCTCTCATAGCCTGCCACGCAGGGCGAAAACAACAAACCCAGCTTTGAGCCCTTTGCGAAGCATTGGGCTCATTGCGATGCTCGAAGCAAGGACTTGACATAACCGCTATTGCGCCAGCGCCGGCTCCGGCGCTTGCCTAAAGTCGGGATTTATGGTATAATGGGGGAAAGGATAAAAAGGAGGTGGATGCTGTATGCTGCGTCTTGTGCTCTGGTGGGTCTGGCAGGTGACGTGGTGTCTGCCGCAGAATCTGGTGGGGGCTTGTCTGTATTTGTGCTGTCTGAAATCGGCGCACCGGACATTCCGGTTTGCCCGTGTGACTGCCTGGAAATGGCAGGGGTGTACGTCGGTCGGGTGTTTCATTTTCATGCATGACCGGTCGCTGTCACATCGCCCCCTGCTGGTTCACGAATACGGTCACACCTTGCAGTCCGCCGTGCTTGGCTGGCTCTATCTGCCGGTGATCTGGCTGCCGTCTGTGATCTGGTTTGCAGCTCCGGCGCTGCGCCGGATGCGCCGCCGCAGGCATATTTCCTACTACACCTTCTACACCGAACGCTGGGCGAATGCCTGGGGGGAACGTGTCTGCCGGGAGCCCTCGATGGGCAAAGCCTTTATTGATTAAAAGAAACGACCTTCCGCTGCGATGAACGGGAGGTCGCTTATGTTTTGCGTCTGTGAGGTTTCCGGGATTTCTCCGCATACATGATCTGATCTGCCTTGGCGAACATCTCCTCAAAGCTCTCATTCGTCCCCTGGTAAATGCCGATGCTCGCAGAGATCTGATAGGGCTTGCCGGAAATGGCATTGAACTCCGCAAGGCGATTCTGGAGGGCGGTATACAGCTTCCCGACATCGACCGGCTGCATCAGATACGAGACAAATTCATCACCGCCATACCGGGTACACAGCCCGTCCATGCACACATCATGCAGACAGTGCGCCGCCGCTGCAATGGCGAAATCACCATCGGCGTGACCGTAGGTATCGTTGATGGTTTTCAGACCGTCCAGATCGACCAGCACGACCGTGTACACCTGACCGGACTGCACCGGGATCTGGGCAAGCTGCCGGAGGAATACACTGCGGCTGAACAGACCTGTCAGCGTGTCGTATTTATACGTTGCCTCCACGACACCACGCAGGTGCTGCTGGTAATGCCGGCTGCGGAAGCCTGCGATCGCCACGCCAAGGCTCATGGCTTCCTGGTACATTTTCTGGTAATTCTGCCGGTTGAAACCCTCAAACGTAAAGCACAGATATCCCAAAGGCAGGTCGATACTATGCAGCGCCAGAAAGATCAGCGGCATCCCCTCCTGCAGGATATACGGCAATCCCTGCACCAGATCCTTGGTCTGGAGATACTGCCCGTCCAGCTCCGGCTGGTTGGTATTGGCAAGGACGTACATCTCATTGCCGTAGGTCGAAGCCGAATGCTGCACCATCGGGTCAAGCGAGAAATCAATGCATTCCTTCTTCAGGAGCACCTGCAGGCAATAGAAGATGCGGTCATGCAGTTGTTCTGCCACCTGTTCGAGCGTATCAGATGCCTGGATCCGGGACGAGATCTCATGGAGCTTCTCGGCTTCATTCTGGTAGCGGTTGAAGGAGTTGTTGGTCATGGAGATCAGTTCGAGCGCATCGAGGCTCTTGGTCTGGTGACAGCCGCAGGATTCCTGGAGCACGAGCTGCGGCAGGATATCCACACGCTCCGGGAGCGGCTCTCCCCTGCCGATCATCAGGCAAAGCTCTGCCGCACGTTCTCCCAGCTCCCCGAAATCACTGACCGCCGAGGTGAGCTTCGGGGTGGAATAGCGGATCTCATCGATCCCGTCAAAGCCGGTCACGATCACGTCCTCCGGGATACGAAAGCCGTGGTAGCGCAGCTCATGGCTGACAGCGATCGCCATCGTATCATTGGCACAGACCACTGCCCGGGGGACACGGTGTTCCTCGATGAGCCTCTTGACAGCCGCCTTGGCAGGCTCCGACCAGAACTGTCCGTAGCTGATATCATCCTCCCCGAACGGGATATCGTACTCAGCTAAGACGCTGCGCATCACATCAATGCGTTCCTCCGAGAAGGCATTTCCCTCGATACCGGCAATGAAGTGGAAATCCCGGACATCATGCACCTCGACCAGATGCCGCACGACCTCTGAAAAGCCCTTGGTATAGTCGAAATTCAGGCAGCAGCAGTCCGCACAGTGCCCGTCCACGAACAGCAGCGGCACATTCGCCCTGCGCACACGCTCCATGATCCTGGAAACGCAGTCCGCATCCAGAAGCTTGTTCGGGAACAGCAGCACGGCATCCGCAAAAGCCGGATCGAGCAGGTCAAAGATGCCTGCTTCGCCCTTGTCATATGCGCTTTTCTGGTAAAGATCCGAGCCGGTCATAAAGACCATGACACGCCATCCATGCGGACGCAGCGCTTCCGTCAGATTCTGCACAAAGCGCAGCAGCGTATCATCATGCAGCTTGGACAGACAGACCGCAGCGATCTTGTAGCCGTGCAGCATAGAATTCCCCTCCTTTCCGCTAAATCTTATCGTTCCCATTATTATACCATATTGCACCGCAAATTGCAATAGAATTCCGGATAAGTTCACAGTTTTTTTGTATTATATACCAAACATTCATCAGCCGTTTTTCTACTTTACACGAAAGCTTCACACTTTGGCGAAAAACTTCACAAAACCTCTTGCAATTTATTGTAGAATCGTGTATAATGTTAGTGTATGGCTCCGTACCCTGCGGAGCAAGGCTTTCGACAAGTTTATCAATTGTAAAGGAGAACCAACCCATGTACAAAGATCTGATTGATACCATCGGTTATGTGGCATCTGTTGACCCCGAAGTGGGCAATGCCATGCAGAAGGAGCTGGCTCGCCAGAAGCGCAATCTGGAGCTCATCGCTTCCGAGAACATCGTTTCCCCGGCTGTGATGGCAGCTATGGGCAGCGTCCTGACCAACAAGTATGCAGAGGGCTATCCGGGCAAGCGTTACTATGGCGGCTGCGAGTGCGTAGACGTTGTGGAGCAGATCGCTATTGACCGTGCCTGCAAGCTGTTCGGCGCCAAGTACGCAAACGTACAGCCCCACTCCGGTGCGCAGGCAAATACCGCTGTTTACGTTGCAGTCCTCCAGCCCGGCGATACCGTTATGGGCATGAGCCTTGCAGACGGCGGTCACCTGACCCACGGCTCTCCTGCGAACATCTCCGGTAAGTACTTCAACTTCGTGGCTTACGGTCTGAATGACGAGACTGAGGTCATTGATTACAACGAGGTGTACAAGCTCGCCAACAAGTGCAAGCCCAAGCTCATCGTTGCCGGCGCATCTGCGTATCCGAGAGCACTCGACTTCAAGCGCCTTGCCGAGATCGCAAGAGCTGTCGGCGCTCTGCTGATGGTCGATATGGCACACATCGCAGGTCTGGTCGCAGCCGGTCAGCACGAGTCCCCGGTTCCGTATGCAGACATCGTGACCACCACCACCCACAAGACCCTGAGAGGTCCGAGAGGCGGTCTGATCCTCACCAATAACGAGTATCTTGCCAAGAAGATCAATTCTGCGATCTTCCCC
>CACXGK010000123.1 GCA_902767115.1 uncultured Ruminococcus sp. | reverse complement strand
CGCTTAGCGGCACACAGTGCCGCCCCGCCGTCAAAGACGGCGGATTGCAAATCGTTATTACGATTTGCAATAGCGCGTAGTATAACATACACACACGCAAATGTCAAAATAAGGGCTGCACTTCACAGGAAGTCCAGCCCTTACCCCTATCATTTTGTGAAATTGCCGATCGTCAGACCGAGTGCCTTGGTCTGTGCGGCGATGATACCGGCAACGACCGCAGCCCCCTGTTCGGAGAGGTGCGTATTGTCGAGCGTGGTATGCTCGGCATCGATCCAGCAATGGAGCGCAGCGGTATTCTCTGCGCCGATCTGGTTGTAGTATGCGGTGGTCAGCGTCGTCGCATCAATGACCGGCACATTGTAGTCCTTGCCAAGCTGGATGAGTGCTTGCTGATAATCCGTATGTGCGGCATAATTCGGTGTGCCGTCAGCGCCACGCCGTGTGATCGGTGTCACAAGCACCGGAACTGCGCCGGCTGCCTGTGCAGGTTTGATGTACTTGTTGAGGATGATCCATTCGTAGGAATACCGTCCGGAAGCATCCTTTCCTTCGCTGTCGAGTGTGGACTGGTCAAGTCCGGCATAGGTGCCAAGTCCCGGATAGGTCGCTTCATCGGTCTTTTCGTCGTTGTGTCCGAACTGGATGAACAGGTAATCGCCAGCGCCGATATTCCCCAGAAGTGTCTGGTAATTGCTTTCCGTCAGGAAGCTGCGGCTGCTTCTGCCGGAGAGGGCATAGTTGATGACCAGACCGCCGTTGTACTGCTCGCCGAGCTTCATGCCCCAGCCGTAACGGTTGTAATCCGTGCAGGTGCTGCCGGTATATTCGCAAACGGTGGAATCGCCCACGAGATACATCTTGCCGGAGAGCTGGAAACCCGCAGGCTCATAGCCGCTTGCTGCCGGTGCTTCTGTGGGAGCTTCCGTCGGGGGCTCTGTTGCCGGCTGAACAGGCGTTACAGTCTGTGTACCTTCGAGCAGCGCACGTTTGAGCAGGCTCAGATCAAATACATCGAGTATCTCGTCTGCGTCAAGGTCGCCTGCCTGCCATGCAGGAAGCGTGATGTTCGGTGTACCGAGCAGCCATTTCTGGAGCAGGACGGCATCTGCCACATTCAAGTCACCGTCTGCATTCAGGTCACAGCGGAAGCCCTTGGCTTTCTGCACGATCACGGTGTAATGGATGCAGTAGGCGGACTGCTCATTGCTGCCGAGGGTGAGGGTGTCCCCTGCTTTCAGGGCGATGCTGTAGAATACAAATGTCACGTCATTGCTGGAAGAAGCTGTCAGGGAAGTCTTTGTGAAATTCTTCATCCACGAAGGTACTTTTTCCACTCTGGAATCCAGTCCGACATAGACCGTGCAGTCTGCCGCAGCGGTCAGAACTGCGAGATCGCCGGTGGAATTCTTGGCATCGCAGGCAGTCTGGATGGCTTCGGATGTGAGAAGCGTTGCCGGAAGTGCGGTGTAAGTGAAATCACGGTCGCCGTAGATCTTGTCGCCGATGTTCACGGACGGGATGAGTGCCCAGCTCTGGTAAGTTGCCTTGTCTTTGAGGGCAAGCTCGCCGATCAGCGTCCCGTTCAGCGGTTCGATCTGGGTCTCCTGCATTTCGATTTCCGGTGCCGTCACATATCCGGCAGACGGAACGCCGGCTTCTGCAAAGGCGGCATAGGTCATGGCAGAAGCGCTGGACTTCGAGCCTGCGTTCTTCATGCAGTACGCCTTGACATCGGATGCGGATTTTGCGGTATAGCTGTAATGCGAGGTTGGTCTCCATGTGCAGGCTTTTGCATAGCTTGCGGTCAGGCTGTAATTGGAGCCTGTCAGGATCGAACCGGAATCGGTATAAACGCCCGGATAGGTCGCAGAAATGTCACTGCCGGAGCGATCGTTGACGACAGAAGCCTTGCCTGTTCCGGCTTCAAAATAGTTGCTCTCGGAATACAGCTTGCAGGCGGTATAGATCGTATAGCCCATGTCGAAATTTACGACATAATTATTGAAGCTGTGGAAGTAACCGTAGCGCATCAGACCGGGCGCACGGGTGATGGTGTTGTTGTAATAGTTATCACAGAGGGTGATACAGGGCTTGCCGTTGTAGGTGTCGTAGGTCTCCTGCGTATCGGTCGGATAGCCCATGAGAACGCCGTATTCGTGATGTCCGAACGTGCAGTCGGAAATGGTCGCATAGTCGGTCGTGCCCTTGAAATTCAGGAATTTATCCCAGTCATCTGACCCCAGCGAGGAGGTCTCGATCTGTGCGTGTCCCTCCAGATCGCAGTGGTCGATCCAGAAATTCCAGCCGTAGGCGAATTCCCAGATGTTGTCGGTGTTCAGCTCCGTGTCATGGGTGCAGTCGATGTTGCGGATGATGATGTCGTGTCCGGGACCGTAGGTTTCGTTATAGGTGCGGAAATAGACATTGTAAAGCTTGTGTGCCGCATAGCTGCCGATGATGGTCTTGTTCGGCTGGAGGTAGATGTAGTTGTCACGGCAGTAGTAACGCTTGCCGCCGTCCGAACCGGTGGAGATCTCGTAATTGGCGCTGCCCGTCTTGCCGGAGATGTCCTTGGTGACAAGGATGGTCAGCGGCTCGGTGCTGGTGCAGGCTGCCTTCAGCTCGTCAAAGGTGGTGACTTCGACCGTCTTGCCCAGTACACCGCCGATATTGGAAGCTTTCAGCTTGCCGGAGAAATCCGTGCAGCATCCGGCAAATCCCTGCAAGCCGGCG
>CACXGK010000122.1 GCA_902767115.1 uncultured Ruminococcus sp. | reverse complement strand
TTTTGCAAAAAAGTGCCCCTTCTTTCGTCTTGAAATGCTTTTCCTGCCGCCTGTAGGCGGCAAAATAGACTTTATTGACAAGCTGAAATCCCCCTCCTGCCATTTGGGGCAGGAGGGGGATTTTTGGCTTTTTTTAGATGTAATACATCCGGTTGCCGCCGTCTGCCTTGGCGGCGTGGAGGGCGGTATCGAGCTGACGCAGGACGTTGTTGACGTCGGCGTTCTCGCTCGGCAGAATGTGTGCCAGACTGCCCGAAGCAGTCGTGGAGAGCATCATACCGGCAACCTGGGTATTGCTGCCCATGTTCTGACGGAGCTGCTCTGCGATGGACTTGACCTGCATATCGCTGAGCTTGTCGTTGAAGATCATGCAGAACTCGTTGCCGTAGATGTTGAACAGCTCACCGTGCTCTGCAAACTGGGACTTCAGACGGTCGGAAACGGCGATCAGGTACTCGTCACCGTATTCGTAGCCGTACTGGTCATTGACCATGCGGAAGTTGTCAATATCGAACACGCCAATATAGAACTGCTTCTTGCCGATCAGGTCGCCGAGGTATTTTTCCAGACCGTAGCGGTTGCGCAGACCGGTCAGGATGTTGGTATGAGCGGAATCAAAGAGCTTCTGACGGGATGCCACCAGACGGTCGGAAGCTTCCTCCAGCTCCTCCTCCTTGAGCTGCATCTCCTGTGCATCACGGATCTGCGATCTGCCTGCAAAGAACAGACCAACGACACCTGCAACAGTCAGCAGGATCAGCGTCATCTGCGCAAAGCCGTGCATCAGGGAGCTGCGGTGAACGTTGGCAGCAGCGTTGTTGATACCGATCTCTGAGGTCGCATCGAGCATCTCGCTGGCAGCCGAATGCAGAGGGTCAAGCTCCTGGGTGAAGATGGAATGCGCCTTCTCGAAACGGGCAGTCATCAGATCCTGTCCCACGTCCTCGATCTTTCGCTGGTAGGACTCGATTGCGTAAACTGCGTGCGAAAAACGGCGCAGCTCCGGGGCACTCTGGGTATTCATCGCCAGGTACTCCTCTTTGAGACTGTCGATGTATGCAAACTGCTCATCGATCTGGCTCAGGTCGTTCTCGCCAGCCATACCGGCAACCATCAGCATGACATTCTCATTGATGTCCGCCAGGGTGGATTTGATGTCGGTCATGGTCTGGACAGCAGCCATGTTGTTTTCATAAATGCGGCGGCTCTGAACGTATACCAGGTTCTCAACGATCATATTGATCGCAATAAAGAGCACGACAAGCGTGCCGGCAATACTGTAAAACCGTCCGATGCGTTTGATCTGTTCGTTTCTCATGACTGCCCCTCCTTGCTGTTCTTACCCGTCGGATCCACGAGGAAACGGATATCTTCGTCATTGAGGTTATCGGGCGTCACGAGGGTGGCACCAGTGTCGATGGTACGCTTTACGGTCTCGCCGGAAAAGAGCTTGTATGCATAGCGAACGCCGAGGTATCCCATATTATAAGGATTCTGGGTCACGACAGCATCGAGCACGCCGCTGTTGATGTATTCGTCAGCGCCGTCGAAGTAGTCAAAGCCGACGAGCTGCACCTTGTCCTGCATACCGAGCTCTTTGATCGCCTCGCAGGCGCCGACGGTACCGGGCTGGTTGGTGGTATAAATGAGCTTGAGATTGGGGTTCTCCTTGATGAGCTGGATGGCAGACTCACGGGAGACCTGGACATCGCCGCCGCCGAGCTTGGTCTCGGTGATGTGGATATCCGGATAGCCGAGCGAATCCGCAGCGGAGGTATCACTCATCTGTGCCTTGGCTTCCTGCGGAACGCCACGGGGGAACTGCTCGTCGGGATTCGGTGCAGCGCCGTCAGCCGGAGCATCCGGGGAAGGCAGTGTAGCAGGGGCAGCGCCGTCAGCCGGAGCATCCGGGGAAGGCAGTGTAGCAGGGGCAGCACCGGCAGCTTCGTCCTCGGAGCCCTTGTCCTTGACACTGATGCGGACATCCTTGGAGCTGCCGCTGATCTCATCCTCAAAGCCGCCTGCACGCTCCACAGCGGTCTGTGCGGTCTCGCTGTGGGTGATGATCGCAACGTCGCCCTTCTCGCCGAGGAGGGAGGCTGCGTAACGTGCAGCGATCGCACCGGCGGAGTAATTCTGCGTGCTCAGGCAGGAGGATCTGCCCTCGTAGCTGACGTCCGAATCGATGGTCACGACCGGGATGCCGGCTTCTGTCGCACGGGCAAGCACGTCGTTGAGTGCATCGGTATCCAGCGGTGCCACTACAATGCCCTTGGTGCCGCTCTCGATCGCACTTTCGATCATAGCAATCTGGGCATCGAGCATATCCTCGGTCTCCGGAGCGTCATAGAGAACGGTCAGTCCCATTTCCTCGGCAGCGTCATTGGCGCCAGCCTTGGTTGTATCCCAGTAGGGGTCCTGGCTCTTGCAGATGACATTGATACAAACGCCGGTGGAGGCAGGGGCGGATGAGGATGCACATCCGGACAGTGCCAGCATCGACATCGCCAATGTGCCTGCGAGCACACGGTTCCATTGTCGTTTCATGTCGGTAATTCCTCCAGTCAGATAATCTGGTGCGAAAGCCGCACCTGCGGAGCTTGTACATACAGCACAGGTTCTCTCCTATTATATCATAAAATGTTCACACTTGCAAGCGAGGAAATCAACAAATATCAGCAAACAGTTTTGTGAAGGCTCACAATACCCAAAAACGGCGCAGACAAGGCTATTTTTGAAATTCCAAAATTTTTTCAAAAAAATTTGAAAAAAGCCTTGACAAACGAGGTGGAGTGTGGTATAATAATTAAGTCGTCAGGTGATGACAACACAAAAAACACCGAAGCGTGGGGGTTTAGCTCAGCTGGGAGAGCATCTGCCTTACAAGCAGAGGGTCACAGGTTCGAGCCCTGTAGTCCCCACCAATGGC
>CACXGK010000121.1 GCA_902767115.1 uncultured Ruminococcus sp. | reverse complement strand
TGAGAATATCTTTGTTCTGGTAGAGATAGGATATTAGGACTTCGTAGCATTCCACTGTTGTTACCCAGCCATTAGGTTCTATTTCCGCAAGGAGTGCAGGTTCAAGTCCTGTTACCCGCATTTATATGAAAAAAGGGCTGACCAATTTTCGGTCAGTCTTTTTGTCTGTTCCTGTATTGACAAATCCCCCATCCCGTGCTATATTTACACCATACCACAAAACGGAGGCTTACCATGCAATTTACCACACCAGATTATTACGATGCATTCCGGTGCATTGCCGGCGCTTGCCGGGATAGCTGCTGCATTGGCTGGGAGATCGACATTGATGCAAAGACGCAGGCGTTTTACGAGCAGGTCCCCGGCATCTTCGGGCGGCGTCTGCATGACAACATCCGGGATGGCAGCTTTCTGCTCGATGAGAAGGAGCGATGTCCTTTCCTGAATCGTGCAGGGCTTTGCGATATTTACACGGAGCTTGGCGAGGAACATCTCTGCCAGATCTGCACAGACCATCCCCGGTTTTTCAACTGGTTCGGTGCGTATAAGGAAGGCGGCATCGGGCTGAGCTGTGAAGCGGCGGCGATACACATTCTGACAAACCCCATCCGGCTCGTCACCCGTGAGATCCCGGATGATTTCGGGGATGACTGCGACCCGGCGCTGCTGTCCTATCTCACACAGGGACGTGCGAAACTGCTGAAGATCCTCTCCCAGACCAAGCCCCTGTCAAGCGTCACAGCGTCCATGCTGCGCTTTGCCGACCGACTCCAGTTCCACATGGACAACGATATCTGGGAGCTGCCGGAAATGGAGGATGTCCCGGCAGGCAGCTTTGATGCAGCCGGAATGCTTTCCTTTCTGCAAACCCTTGAACCCATGGACCCAACGTGGCACGGGCTGCTGTCTGAGTTGAGCGTATCCTTGGAAAAACTTCCGCCGCCGGAACCGGGGGATGCTGAATTTCTGCGCAATATCGGCGCATATTTTCTCTTCCGCTATGTCCTGCAAGGCGTATTCGACGGTGAGATTCTCTCCCGTGTCAAGCTCTCTGCGGCGGCCATGCAGGTGATCGGGCTGCTTTGGCGATACCGCCGTCTGACGGAAGGGGACACCGATCTGCAAACGCTTGCCGACGTTGCCAAGGCGTTTTCCAAGGAAATCGAGTACAGCGAGGAGAACCTGAACGCCGTGCTGGATGCCGCCTACGAGCTGCCGGCATTTTCGGATGCCTCTCTGAGCGGTTTTGCGTGCTGATACAAAAAACAGGGCTGATCGGAATCCCGGTCAGCCCTGCGTGTTATTCATCCTTTTTGCGGCGCTTCTGCGCTTTTTTGATCTTTCGTCCGATGCGGCTCACGGTAAATGCCATTGCAAGCCCAGCCGCCGCAGCCCCGGCAAGCGGAATGGCTGCACGTTTCAGGTCAATGCCGCTGTGCTTGGCAGGCGCCTTGTCCGCATCCAGCGGATCCTCCGGAAATGCGATCCCGTAGTCCACAGCCGCATCATCCGTCGGCACTTCAAATGCATCAAAGCAAAGCTTGCCATCCAGCACCTCCAGACGCAGCGTATGCCAGTCCTTTCGGATGGGTTCGATTGACAGGAAGCATTCACGATAGTTGCTGCCTTCGATGCAGAACCGATCGGAATAGAGCTGTCCGTCAAGCCAGATACGGCATTCCGCATACTCTGTTTTACCAAGCAGATACACACCTGCACCATAAAACCGCACGTCCAGCGCCGAACCCGTCACGCCCTCCGCACAGGTGCGGTTAAAGTGCTGATAGGTGGCATTGCTCTGGAGCATCCAGCCATTCTCGGCGTTTTCATCAAAGGTGACATACTGCGACAGGCAGTCCAGCCGGTAGACATTCGCCGGCACAGGCAGCGGAAGCTGCACCTTCTGCACCAGAATCTCCCGGAAGGCATTCTGATAATACGCACTGCAAAGGCTCGCACGTCCGGAACGCACCAGAGGCTTCCCGTCGAGCTTGGTCTCGTAGAGCGAATGCCCGTCCGCAAAGCACATCACAAGCGTACCGATCGCACCAATGCCGATCTTGTGCGGCGCATCGAACTGGAATTCCGGCACGGTACCGGTTTGCAGCACATCGTCCATGTACCGCATCTCCCACTTGCCATCCGCATACAGACGGATCTGCAAGCCGCAGGCAGAGGTGTCTGGATTTGTCACGGTCGAATTGTAGCGGATGCCGACACCAACGTAATTATCCGGCGCAGCATCGGCAAAAACGGCTTCCGTAACAGCCTGATAATTTGCCCAGAGATCATCACCGAAGCACGTCAGCGGTTCCGGCGTGCCACGCATACGCCAGTTGGTCGGCAGGAAAGTACGATCGATCATCTGGCGGAGCACATTGCCGTCCGGTGTCTGCACCACCTCAAAGGCGCCGCCCTGATCGGTCAGATACAGCGGCATTCCGCCACGGGACTTGATAAACTCCGCATCATAGGAAAAATCGTCCTGATAGGGAAGCGGCAACCGCTGCCGTTCCGGTATCTCGCTGCTGATCTCCTCGTCGCCGTAAATGGCAGTGACACGCTCGATCTCCGTTGTCAGCGTCATAATGGAGTACGGCTTGACCACGATCGGCAGCGCCACCTCTCCATCCACGCCGGCAAGCTTGATACGCTCCGAAGCCTTGAACCAGTCCACATCCACGATCTCCGGGTCGGCATTGCCGGTCGTTTCGATTATGTAGGCGGTATTGGGCAGCTCCGGCAGATTGCGGATGATAACGAGATAGGAACGTGGCACGCTCGAATCATTGGTGAGCACCATCGTCAGTCCCTTGCCGTCCGGCGAAACGAGGGTCATGTAATTGTCATTGGAATTGCGGATGCAGTGGTCCTCCTCGCCGTCCCCAAAGCAGGCACTCTCCACAAACAGCCAGCCGGGATCGGCGCATTTGGTGAAATGGCGTGCGATCCAGAGTCCGATATCGGTCGAATACGCACCGCTCCACGGTTCATTGGCAGTAAGAAGCTGCTTGGGCGCATAGCAGGCGCCGTCATAGTAGGCATTGACCGCCGGCTGGAATTCGTACATGACCATCTGACCGTGCGGAAAGCACCCGATGATGCGGTTTGCAATATCAAGCGGACCATTGTCGCCCGAAAGTCCGCACCCGTCAAGCCGACAGGAAAGGGAAGGGATATTGCAGGGCGCAGCGCCCTCCGAGTACCAGATCTCCTTGCCGAATTCGTCATGCAGCCGTCTGGTGTTTTCATCACCGTAGGTCGTGTAGTGCAGACCAATGACGTCAACGGCATTGCGAAGCTTCTCGTTTTCAAGCATTTTTGCGGCGATATTGCGTGACCCCACCTCATCGGAAGCCACGATCCCGATGCTTGCAAAGTCATACGGCGCATCCTGTTCGGCTTTCAGATGCTCCGCAAAATAGAGCAGCCATGCGGTATCGGGATGTGCTGTTTCATTTGCATCGGGGCTGATGAAGTCGAATTTGAGCCCATAGGTCTCAAACGCCGCCACGAGTGTTTCCTTATACCACCGATAGCGTGCCGCAAAGCCGGCTTCCAGTCCGCCCTTAAACGCTTCTGTGACCCAATGTGGTTCACCCCAGCGAAGCAGGTCAACCGTAACATTCGGGTTGATGCGTTTGGCATCCGCAGCGAGCCGGAATCCGGCACCACGGGTGACATCTGCCGGTTCCTCGGCGGAACGTTTGGTGCAGGGTTCCGTGCCGGAGGAGGAATTGACATCTGCGCCCAGTTCGATCTTCAAATGCGACAGCCCGGCGCCGTATCCCGGCAAAAAGAGCAGCCTGAGAAGTTCCTCATAGACATCCGGATGCTGCACAGCGTAATCCATCAGGAGCCGTGACGAGCCATTCGCCGACACGAATCCAAGCCCTCTCCACGCAGAAGCCGGGTCATGACAGATCGTATCTCCATCCACGAGGATCTGTTTTGTTTTCCGCAAAAGCTGCTGATTTGCCATGTATCTTACCTCTTTTCGATCGGACGTGCGATCAGGAATTTGATCGGTTTGCCTTCCTCCGTAAACATTTTCTCATGCTCTGTGACCAGGTTCTCTGCAAAGCCGGAAGCGTGCAGATCCCATGTCTGATAGGTGATTTCAAAGCCAGTCTCCGCAAAATACTCTAAAGATTCCTCAAACAGCCCGTCGTCGTCAGTTTTGAACCAGATCTCACCTTTGAGGAATGGCAGGTATTGCACGAGCTGACGGGGATGTGTCAGGCGGCGTTTCTTGTGCTTGCCCTTTGGCCAGGGATTGCAGAAATTGATGAAGATGCGCTCAACCCTGTCCTCCTCCGAGAAAGCTTCCTCGATGTGGGAGATATTGAAGATCATGACACGCACCTGCTCGTCGGTGAGGTGGTTCTCCTTGAGCGCTTCCTCGATCTTGCGCTTGGCAAGGACAAGCATTTCATTCTTGATATCCACAGCCACGAAATTGACATTCTGCCAATGCACGACAGCCTGACTTGCAAAGCCGCCTTTACCGCAGCCGAGTTCAAGCCAGATGGGTTTGCCGTTGCCGAAATGCTCTGCCCAATGTCCACGCAGCGCCTTGGGGTCGGCAATAAAAAAGTGACTTGCTTCGAGCTCCGGACGAGCCCAGGGCTTGCAGCGAATTCTCATAATCAAAAACCTCCGGTCAAAGGGAAATGGTCAATTCTCTGCCTGTCGAAGCATAGGCTTCACAGGCAACACCTGTCTTGCGGAACAGCAGCTCCGAAGCGAGGATGGAGTCCGTTCCGGCGTACTTATTATCGAGGTACACCACACGCCGGATGCCGCTCTGGATGATGGCTTTGGCGCACTCATTGCACGGAAACAGCGTGACATAGAGCGTACATCCATGCAAATCCGCATTGCTGTTGAGGATGGCATTGAGCTCGGCGTGGCAGACGAAGGGGTACTTGGTATCCAGAAACGCCCCGTCACGCTCCCAGGGCATTTCGTCATCATCGCACCCGGTCGGCATCCCGTTATACCCCACGGAAACGATCTTATGCTCGTCATTGACGATGCAGGCACCGACCTGCGTATTGCTGTCCTTGCTGCGCTGGGCAGAGAGGAGCGCAATACTCATGAAGTATTCATTCCAACTGATATAATCCTGTCGCTTCATCTGAGAACCTCCTGGTGATCGCCTGACTGCCTGCAAATGCAAGCCGATGGCAACACATCAGCCCGCACGCAGCGGGCTGATGAAAACTATCCTGGTTATTTCTGATCCGAATTCTGAGACTTCGGAGGAACCTGGTGCATCGCCTGAACAGGAGGCTTTGCAGGGGCAGGCGCAGACTTGCCGCCCTTCTTGGGGCTGCGGATGAATGCGGAAGCAGACGGCAGGTTCGGGAGGGGACCCTTGGGCTTCTCGGACTCTGCGACCAGGCGCTGCTTCTTGGACTTCATGACCTCGTGCTCCTGTGCAACGACAACATCCGCTTCATCAACGGAATCAAGGTCAGCAAACTCGTCATCAAGATCGGATGCAGCAGCCTTTGCGGCTTCCTTGAATTCCGAAATGCTTGCAGCCGCAGCAGCCTTTGCAGCGTCCTCAGCGCTCTTGACCGGAGCCTGTCCGGGCTGTGCAGGAGCTGCGATGTGGGGAACCGGTGCAGGTGCCGGCTGCTGTGCATTCAGGTTCTTTGCAGCAGCTTCTGCGGCAGCAGCAGCCTGAGCAATCTCATCTGCCGGATTCTGTGCGGCAGCCTTTGCCTTAGCTTCTGCTTCAGCCTTTGCCTTAGCTTCTGCTTCAGCCTTTGCCTTAGCCTCTGCTTCAGCCTTTGCCTTAGCCTCTGCTTCAGCTTTTGCCTTAGCCTCTGCTTCAGCTTTTGCCTTAGCCTCTGCTTCAGCCTTCGCCTTAGCTTCTGCCTCAGCCTTTGCCTTTGCTTCGGCTTCCTGATTTGCTTTTACCTTGTCAGCGTGAGCCTTCTCCGCAGCATCTGCCTTGGCAGCAGCAGCCTGCTTTGCTGCCAGCTCCTCCTCGCTGATCTCTACATACATTTCCTCTGCTGTGATAGCACCCTCAATATTGAGCTGCTTGACAGGGATACGTTTCAAGGGGGAGTACACGAACTTCTTACATGAGGAGTTCTCCTCCATCAGACCCTTCTTTTCGCACAGGATGCGACCGCCGTCCTTGGTACGATTACCAAACTGGCAATATGCACACTGCGGCTCGATCGAGGATTTGAAATAGTTGGTCTTTCTTCTTCTAAATAAGCTGGCTAAACCCATGCTGATCACCTCTGAGATAGATTTGATATTTCATATATTATAGCATATTCTTCTGAATTTGTCCAGTCCTTTTGTGAGAAAAATACAGTCAGTATCATATTTGACATCAAAATTTGTGGGGTTGCATAAAATTAACACCTTGTATTCGTCAAAATGCCGGAAATTGGCACCGCATTTCGCCTGTCAGTTTTGCTGCAATTTGACAAAAGTCTCTGTTTCTGCTATAATATATAGGACTATGACGAATGAGGTGATCTCATGCTGCTGAAAGCAGATCATGTGTATAAAGTATTCAACGGGGAGACGCTGCTCTCCGACATCTGCCTGCAAATCGAGGACAACGACCGCATCGGACTGATCGGCGCCAACGGCTGCGGCAAGTCCACGCTGCTCAAACTCCTGCTCGGACAGCTTCTTCCCGACCATATGACAGAGGGGGACGGACAGATCATTCGTGCCGCCAAGACCTCTGTCGGCTATCTGGCACAGTCCGCTGCACTTGATTCCTCCAAGACCGTCCGTGAGGAAATGCGCACAGTCTTCTCCGAACTGCTCGATGCAAAGGCTCGTATGCGTGAGCTGGAGCATCAGCTCGGCGAGGGGGATGCGGCACTCACGGCAGAATACGACCGCCTGCAGGCGTGGTTTCTGCAGAATGACGGCTATGATATTGACGTGAAGATCCGGACTGTCCTGTTTGGTATGGGTTTTACGGAGGAGGAGCTTGACCGTGAGGTTTTGGGCTTTTCGGGCGGCGAGAAAACACGTCTTGCGCTGTGCCGCCTGCTGCTCGAAGCGCCGAATCTCCTCGTCCTCGACGAGCCGACCAACCACCTTGATTTTGAAACGATCGCATGGCTGGAGGATTACCTGCGTTCTGCGAAAAGCGCCCTGCTGATCGTGTCGCATGACCGCTATTTCCTGGACAAGCTCTGCACGTCCATCTGCGAGATCGAGCGTGGCAGGCTCACACGCTACCGTGGCAATTACTCCGCCTACACCGTCCTGAAAGAGCAGGCGGTAGAGCGTCAGGAAAAGGAATACGCCCTCCAGCAAAAGGAAATTGCCAAGCTTGAGGACTACGTCGCCCGGAACATGGCTCGTGCATCGACCTCCAAAAGCGCCAAATCCCGTCAGAAACAGCTTGACCGCATGGAACGCATCGAAAAGCCCATCACGCAGCAGAAACGTGCCGGTCTGAGCTTTACCTATGAAGTAGAGCCGCCGCTTGATGTGCTCGAAGTGCGGGATGCGGATATTTCGGTCGGGCAGGGAAGCGAACGCAAAACCCTTCTCTCCGACATTTCCCTGGCAGTGCGCCGTGGCGAAAAGCTCGGCATCATCGGCGCCAACGGCATCGGCAAATCGACGTTTCTCAAAGAGATTCTCGGTATCCTGCCGCATGGCGGACTGATGCGGTTCAACAAGAACATCAAGCTCGGCTATTTCGACCAGGAGAGCACAAACCTCGATCCGCACAACACTGTCATCAACGAACTGCATGACCGTTTCCCGGCGATGCTCGACGGCGAGATCCGCAGCATCCTCGGACAGGTGCGCATCACCGGCGAGGACGTATTCAAGCCGATCTCTGCCCTTTCCGGCGGCGAGCGTGCAAGGGTCTGCTTTGCACTGCTCATGCTCGAACACGCCAATGTCATGCTCCTTGACGAGCCGACCAACCACCTTGACCTTCCGATGAAGGAGGTGCTGGAGGAAGCACTTGATGCGTACACTGGCACGCTTTTGTTCGTGTCGCACGACCGCTATTTCCTGAAACGCCTTGCGACCCAGCTTTTAGAACTCACGCCAGAGGGGGCTGTGCTCCATCCCTTCGGATTTGAGAAATACCTCGAAGTCAAGGCACAGCAGAAGGCAGAAGCCCTTGCTGCCGAGCAGGCGGCACAGCTCGAAAAGATGCGTGAAGCCGCCAAATCCAAGGCAGCTCCCTCCCATAAGTCCAAAGCGCAGCGCAGTGCGGATGCCGCACGCCGCAACCGGATGCGGGAGCTCGAAGCCGAGATCGAATCCCTTGACGAGCAGATTGCAAGTCTTGAGGAACAGCTCAATGATCCGGAGGTGTGTGCGGACTATCAAAAGATGCAGGAGGTCTGCGATGCCCTTGGCAAAGCCCGTGCGCAGTCCGAGGCGGATTTTGAGGAACTGATGGAGCTTGAAGAAGGTTAAAAGCCGGTCACGGATATTGCAAATCCATGACAAATTCGTGACAAAGCACAAAAAGTCACTAAAAATTTGTGCATTGTGATAAAACCGGGCGAGCTAAGAACGTAAAATTCATGCGTTTTGTATCTTGCACTTTTTTGCAAAATCGTGTATGATGATAATGTCAGATAAATGCATATGCATCGAAGTTGTGAAGATGAATATACATTTAACAAAATACAGAGACATTCTCTGGTACAGCAGAAATGAGGAAGATGAATTATGAAGATGAAGAAGTACCTTGCCTGCCTGCTGGCAGCAATGATGATGGGCACCGCAGCAGTTGCTTGCGGCAACAAGACTACCGAGTCCACCGCAGAGACAGAGCCTGCAACTGAGGCTACCACCGAGGCTGAGACTGAGGCAGAGACCGAGACCACCGAGGAAGAAACCATCGAGATCACACAGGCTGATGTGGAGTTCGAGGAGGCTGTTGACGCAAAGGACGGTCAGGCATATCTGGCAATCGTTGACGGTCAGTGGTGGATTCAGTACTGGGGTTCCTCTACGGACGGCAAGGGCTATATGCTCGCATATGATGCAGGCGTTGCAGACATTCAGGGCGACGGCACCTACACCGTTTCCGTTACTGCCGACACCAACGGCTTCCGTTTTGACACTACCGGTGACGTGACCGATCAGTATGTTCCGGAGGGTCTGTCCTTCATGTCCATCATGATCCCGAACGGCATGACCATGTATCCGGATGCGATCATCACCATCGACAGCATCAAGGTGGATGGCAAGGAGATCGAGATGACCGCCAAGAACTACACATCCTCTGATGACGGCATTGAGCTGCGTTCCAACATTTTCAATTCCTACGTAAGCGCTCCGTCCGGCGATGCAAGATGCGTTGACGGTCCGCTCTATGACGAGGACGGCAATGCACTGGACATCTGCGCAGACTATTCTGCACAGTGCGTAGACACCGCTGATTTCAGCCAGTGGACCAATGTTGAGGTGACCTTCACCATCACAGGCACCGGCACCGAGGGCGCTGCTTCCTCCGATGCAGAGGCTGAGACAGATGCTGACGCAGAGGCAGAGACCGAAGCTGAGACCACGACCGCTGCTGAGTAAGCAGGGGACACAAATCAAGCAACTGGATACCGGCGAAACAACTTCGCCGGTATTGCTGTATCAAGGAGGTTATCACGATGATTACAAAGCTGGATACCGAGAATTTCTTTGACGCCATTGACAGCGCTGACCCGATTCTGGTGGATTTCTGGGCGACCTGGTGCGGACCGTGCATGATGCAGGGCGAGATCCTCGAACAGATCGCACAGGCACACCCGGAATACCGCATCGGCAAGGTGAATGTGGACGAAAACCGTGAGCTTGCCATGCGCTTCGGCATTGAAGCCATCCCGACCATGATCGTTTTCAAGAATGGACAGGCGGTGGAGCAGCTTGTTGGCTTGCGCCAGCCGTCGGATATCCGTGCTGTCCTGATGAAGCATGAGGATTGAGCCATGATCCGGCTGAATGAGGACGCCAAGGTCGTTGAGCGTGTCCGGGAAGGCTTGAAGGCGACTGGCGGTTACTGCCCCTGCCGGCTGTCCTGGACGGAGGATACCAAGTGCATCTGCAAGGAGTTTCGTGAGCAGATGGAGGATCCTGATTTCGAGGGCTACTGTCATTGCCTGCTGTACTACAAATCCAAGGACTAAGAAGAAAGCCTGCCGTTCATGGCAGGCTTTCTCAGCTTGTCGATAAAGTCTATTTTGCCGCCTACAGGCGGCAGGAAAAGCATTTCAAGGCGAAAGAAGGGGCACTTTTTTGCAAAAAAGTGCCCCTCT
>CACXGK010000120.1 GCA_902767115.1 uncultured Ruminococcus sp. | reverse complement strand
TGAGATCATGACATTACAGCAAATACATTATATCCTGACCATTGCGGACTGCCATTCCATGAACAAGGCAGCCGAAAAGCTCTATATTGCACAGCCGACGCTGACCAGTGCCGTCCGTGAGGTCGAACAGGAGATCGGCATCACGATCTTTCTACGGACGCACCGTGGCGTAACCGTCACGAACGAAGGTGCGGAATTTCTTGCAACGGTTCGGCCACTGTATCAGCAGTACGAGGAGATCCGTCTGAAATACAGCGATGATTCCAAGATTCGCCGGAAATTCAGCGTTTCCATGCAGCACTATTCTTTTGCCGTCAAGGCGTTCATCGAAATGGCGAAGTATTATAATGCTAACGAATTTGACCTGATCCTGCGCGAAACGCGGACACTGAGCGTCATCAAGGATGTCGGCAGTCTGCGCAGCGAGATCGGTATCCTGTATATGAGTAATCAGAACCGGAAACTCATTTCTAAACTGCTTCGGGAGCAGGAGCTGGATTTTCACACGCTCATCCAATGTCCCGCGTGCGTGTATCTGGCAAAATCGCATCCCCTTGCCGGAGAGCGCGAGCTGAGTATCATGCAGCTGGAGGAATACCCGTGTCTGTCGTTTGAACAGGGGAGTGATGCGGAATTTTACCTTTCCGAAGAGCTTCTGAGCGAGCATATCTTCCATAAGACCATCAAGGTGAGCGACCGTGCCACGATGATGAATCTGCTGGAAGGTATGAACGGCTACACGCTCTGTTCGAGCATTTACAACGAGCATCTGAGCAATGACAGCTTCTGTGTCATCCCGTTCCAGGAAAATGTCGACACACCGGGCACAATCATGGAGATCGGCTATATTACAAAGAAAAATGCTGCCTTGAGCAGTATGGGACGCAGATATATCGAGGAGATCCAGAACAATCTGTTTCCGGAATGAAGATTTCTTCTGAAACCATAGTTTTCAGAGGTAGGGCGCTAATGCCAACAGATTAATAAAGTATCCATCTGCGGGTGCAGGGCTGCATAGTCCTGCCGAGGGAGGTTTAGGAGGGGCGAGGAGCCCCTCCTAAGTCGGCATCAGCCGACAATGATTTAAGGATTAGAATTACCATGAACACTAGGCAGGAGGAACTGTATGCTCACGCAGTTTTCAAGAACCGAGCTGCTGCTCGGCAAAAACAGCATGGAAATACTGAAAAATGCCTGCGTCGCCGTGTTTGGGATCGGCGGTGTGGGCGGTTATGTGTGCGAGGCACTTGTCCGCAGCGGTGTGTATCATTTTGATCTGATCGACGATGACAAGGTGTGCCTGACGAATCTAAACCGACAGATCATCGCCACGTGCAAGACCGTCGGAAAATACAAGGCAGAGGTCATGCGCGACCGCATTCTGGGGATCAATCCGGACGCAGATGTCCGCATCCATAAGTGTTTTTTCTGTCGGAAAATGAGGACGAATTTCCCTTTTCCGAGTATGATTATATCGTCGATGCAGTAGATACCGTCACCGCAAAGCTCGCGCTTGTCATGAAAGCGCAGGCGCTGCATATCCCTATCATCAGCAGCATGGGCGCAGGCAACAAACTCGATCCGACTGCATTCCGTGTGGCGGATATCTATCAGACCAAAGTCTGTCCGCTTGCGAAGGTCATGCGTATCGAATGCCGGAAGCGCAAGGTCAAAAAGCTGAAAGTAGTCTATTCGGAGGAGCAGCCCACGCGCCCGATCGAGGACATGGCGATCAGCTGCCGCTCGCACTGCATCTGTCCGCCCGGCGCGCAACACAAGTGTACCGAACGCCGGGATATCCCCGGCAGTACGGCATTTGTGCCGTCAGTTGTGGGCTTGATCATTGCAGGGGAGGTCATCAAGGATCTATGCAAAACGAAGTGATACGGCAGGCAGCGACCGCCGATCTGGATGCCGTGACTGCACTGGAAGCTGCCTGTTTTCCGCCCGCAGAAGCAGCGGACATGAACGCTTTTTCCATGCGGCTGAATGCATTTACGCACTGCTTCTGGCTGCTTGAACAGCAGGGAACACTGTGCGCCATGATCGGCGGTATGACGACTGATTGTCATGACCTGTGTGATGCCATGTATGAGGGAACTGCGCTCTATGCGGCGCAGGGCAAATGGCTCATGCTGTTTGGCGTGGCGACGCACCCGGATCACCAGCATCAGGGATTGGCATCCCGCTTGATGGGATGTGTGATCTCTGACGCACAGTCACGCGGGTGTGCGGGCATCGTTCTGACCTGCAAGGAGGGACTGATCCCGTTTTATGCACGGTTCGGATTTGTC